>CACMAH010000009.1 GCA_902611605.1 uncultured Alphaproteobacteria bacterium | reverse complement strand
TATCTATAAACTTATTTTTCATATTAGAATAAATATGATTTAGATGAATATTATGTATACTTATAACTGATGATGAATAATTCGATTCTTTGTAATAAGCTGGTAGTAAAAACAATATTTATAGGGTGGTTTAATGTCTAATTCATGGATAGATGAAATACAAACAGATAAGATAAAAAGTTCTTTAACTGTTGCAATTACTGATAATAAAATTTCATTTACAGAAATGTTAAATATTTTAACAGATTCTGCAAATTCCGGTCTTTCTACAGTCGAGTTCCAAGATCTTCAGAAGATATATGTAGCAGATGTTTTTGAGTCAGAATACTTGAAATATCTAATGCATAGTAGTTTGACTGATAATCCATCTAATTATTATTTCTGGGGAGGTGCTACTAGTGTTAATAATGTTACCTCTTTAAATACGGAAGCTCCTTTATCTGAAAATGATGCAAATAAACTTATTGGTAAGTGGTTTTTAGGTACTGATTTACCAATGCCAATTTCAGGAGGAGATACAGCCACTGGACAAGCTGCAGATGGCATTTATGCATATAATACATCCTCAGGTAGTCTTTTTGTTGATGGTATTTCATACACTGATGTTAATCAAGGTTATGCGGGTACATGCTATGCAATTGCAGCATTTTTAGCAGCAGCAAGAACTAATCCTTCAATTATAGAAAATATGTTCATAGAAAATCCAAATGGTACTTATGGAGTCAAATTTTATTTTGATGGTGAACCAGTTTATACTACAATTAATAATGAGCTTCCAGTTACCTATAGTGGATCTCAACAAATTGTATTTGCTGGAAATAGTAGTAAAAATCTCAATGGTGAAACTTGGGTTACTCAACTAGAAAAAGCTTATGCTCAGGTAAATTCTCAAGTAAATTTAAAAGATCAAAGCAATTGGAATGACTCACCGACATTAAGAAATTCCTATCAATTTATGGAAGGTGGATTGGCTTATCCCTTAAAACAGATGACTAACCTTTCGTTTGATTATTTTACGTGCAAAAATTGGTATTTTGGAGAGAGTAATTCACATAAATATTCTTCAAATTTTTCAGATTTAAAAAGTGACGTAATTAAGGCTCTTAATGATGGTGGTATAGGTTGGATTGCTTTTTGGGGAAATTCTTATAACGCAGATGGAAAACAGGAGGCAGTTGGTGGTCACGCATTTGCACTTCAATCCTATGATAGTGCTACTGACACATTTCTTATTGAAAACCCTTGGGGTGGACCAGGATCATATTATCATTCTAGCTTTAATGTAAAATTAGAAGATCTTTGGGAACAGTGCACACCGGCAATAGCTATTACTTCACCTGCAGCAGCTAAGTCATTTACTTACACAATATCTTCTGATGCTGACACTGCTATTTCTGCTGTAAATGAAGGAGAAAATGTAACTGTTACTATTACAAGAAGTGATATAGGAGGTTCTTCTTCTGTTTATCTAACTACAAATCACAAAACAACCGCAGCAGGTGATTTTAAAGAATTGAGTATGCAGAAGATAGGTTTTGCAGATAATGAATTAATTAAGACCGTCACCATACCTATATATTCAGATGGTTTAAGTGAAAGTATTGAATCTTTCGAATTAAAAGTTTTTAATAAGTTACAAGATACAACTCCGTTTTCGACATCGGAACTTTTCATAAAGAATATAGATCAAAGTAATTTAACTTACACTATTACTACAAATGCTGATTCTAATGGTCTTATCAGTGAAGGTTCTGATCTAGAAGTAACTATAACAAGAGATTCTTCTGGTTCAAAATCAACGGTTTATCTTTCTACAGTGGATGGAGGAACTAATTCAAATGATTTTGAACATCTGGTCCTAAAACCTATAATTTTTTCAGAAAAACAAACATCTGTTACTGTTAGCATTGAAACTTATAGCGATAATCAAACAGAGAGTGGAGAAGAATTTAAAATAAATTTATATGACGGTATGGCATCAACTTCTCCTTTGTCTACTAAGTCAATATATTTACAAGATAATTGGACACCAAATTATAATTATCTTTTATTCTCGTCTGCTCCTAATGAGAGCTCTGCTATTTCAGAGGGTGATGATATTACTTTTACAGTCATGAGATCAGGGAGTGGTACACAGACAAAGGTTTATCTAAAAAGTTATTTTGATACGGCACTTTCAAATGATCTTGAAAATAGTGGTGATATTGAAATTACTTTTAATCCAAGTGAAACTTTAAAAACATTCACTGTAAAAACTTCAGAAGATCTTTGGCTAGAAACCACAGAATCATTTGGTTATGAACTTTATACATCACCGACAGCTACTTCTCCTGAAACAAAGGCATCTGCATTTATAAAGGATAAACTTTTTTCTGATTTCGAATACTCAATTCAAGTCAATAATGGAGAAATGGTTAAAGAAGGTGATACTGTTCCAATCACTATTACCCGAAGTGGTCAAGGAGAAGATTCTTCAGTCTTTTTATCTACTACATTAAGTAGTGCCTCAAGTTCAGATCTAAGTACTTTAAATAAAAAAGAAATTAAATTTAATTCTTTTGAAACTAAAAAAACCGTAAATATTGATATCTTTAGTGATAGTGTTTCCGAAGGAGATGAAATTTTTTATTTAGACCTTTTTCTTAATGAAAGTGATACTACTTATGCATACTACAAAACTGTTACCATCAATGATGTTTCGTCCTCAGAAAGTTATTCATACACAATCAATGATGTAACTACAAATGAAGGGGAGACAGCCGAATTTACTGTTACAAGAAGTAGCTCTGGTTCTGCCTCTACTGTTTTTATAAGTACTTCACATTGGGATACAGACAAAAATGATTTTAAAGAATTGGAACTTCAGAGCATTACGTTTTCTGCTAAAGAGACTTCAAAAGTGATAAAGATTGATACTTATGCGGACAATGAAACTGAGAGTTCAGAAAATTTCTGGTTGGATTTGTATCTTACAAAAGCAGATGGTTATGATAATAATTATCATAGTTATGGTACTGCTACAATAAAAGACACATCATCAGGAACCAATTATGCCTACACTGTTTCTAGTGACCAAACAACATACAGTGAAGGTGAAAAAATTTCATTTACAATTACACGTGATAATAGTGGTTCTGAGAGTATCATATATATTGCAACATCTGATGGAACCGCAACATCAGATGACTATGAGGCAAAGTCATTAACTGCAATAAATTTCTCAGAAAAAGAAACTAAAAAGGTCGTAGAATTTGACACCTACACCGACACTAAAGCTGAAGGAGATGAATATTTTTATTTAGATCTTTATACTAATCCTTCTGATTTTGATTCAGGAAATTATTATGATTATGATTGGGTTTATATAAGTGATAGTGCTTCTGGTACAACAAAATATACATATACTGTAAATGAAAATACAACTTCCGAAGGACAAACTGCAACTTTTACAATTACAAGAGATGGAACAGATGAAGCTTCTAGCATCTTTGTTAATACGAGTGAATATGATGCTACTTCAGGAGTAGACTTTGAAACTCTATCTGGCAAACAAGTTGATTTTGCTATTGGAGAAGCTACAAAAACTGTGGATGTTAAAATTTATTCTGACAGTTCTAACGAGGCTACAGAATATTATTACTTGGATGTTTATAAAACTTATGCTGATGCAAAAGAAGGTAATGATTGGATAGCCTGGAATTGGGGTACAATCACAGATACATCTTCCACTACTAAAAGTTACAATTATACAGTAGGCGATATTTCAGCTAAAGAGGGGACTACTGCAACATTCACTATTACAAGAGATGGATCTGATCAAGCGTCCACTATTTATATCAACACTAGTGAGTATAATGCTTCTGCAGGTGATGATTTTGAGAGTATAATAGGAAAACAAGTAGATTTTAGTGTAGGAGAAACTTCTAAAACTGTTGATGTTAAGTTAGAAAGTGATAATAAAACCGAGGGTATTGAGTACTATTATTTTGATATTTATGCTACCTATGCTGATGCGGTTGAGGGTTATGACTACTTAACATATAGCTGGGGGACAATTGAAGATGTAGTGGCGCAATCACAAGGGTATAAGTACTCAGTAAATGCTGTAACTGCAAAAGAAGGAAGTACTGCAACTTTTACAATAACAAGAGATGGTTCTGGTCAAGCTTCCAGTGTTTTTGTTAATACAAGTGCATATGATGCGAGTTTAGGAACTGATTTTCAACATTTAAAAAGTGTTCAGGTTGATTTTGGAGCTAGTGAAACTGAAAAAAATGTAGATGTAGAAATTTTTGCCGATAGTAATTCAAGTGAAGGTACCGAGTACTTTTATATTGACCTTTATGCTACAGCAGAAAGTGCTGCAGCTGCAGGATCAGATTATATTGGATGGAACTGGGGGACAATTGAAGATGTAGCTCAAAAAACATATTCTTATACCGCCTCAGCTAGTACAGCCTACGAAGGTAGTACTGCAACTTTCATTATAACAAGAGACGGATCAGATCAGGCATCAAGTGTTTATGTCAATACAAGTGCTTATAATGCAAGTCTTGGTTCTGATTTCCAACATTTAAAAGGATTAAAGTTAGATTTCGGAATAGGTGAAACAGAAAAATCCGTTAATGTTGAAGTTTATGCGGATACTGAAAATGAAGGAACAGAGTATTTTTACATTGATCTTTATGCTACAGCAGAAAGTGCTGCGGCTGCAGGATCAGATTATATTGGGTGGAATTGGGGAACAATAAAAGAGCAGGGTGGATTACAATCAAAAATTTCATTGAGTGCAACAAATTATTCTTCTACTCAAAATCAATCAGTGATCAATACATATTATGGGCAAGACGGAAAACAATTTAGCAATGCTAATGCTTTTGCAATTTTAAATGATGATGGCACAGTTCATACTTGGGGAAGTAGTGAAAACGGTGGTGATACTAGTTCGTTGAAATCTGATTTAGTTAATGTGTCCTCCATTCATTCTTCAGAAAAAGCATTTGCTGTTATTAAAACTGATGGTTCAGTTATAGCTTGGGGAAATCAAAATACAGGAGGTAATTTAGGAGATGCTTCTACAAAATTAAATGGAACCATAAATGCAACTTCTATTGCTTCAACCAAATCTGCATTTGCAGCAATTAGAAGTGATGGGTCGGTAGTCACTTGGGGATCTTCTGGATCAGGAGGTGATAACCAAAATCTAGAAACTAATAATAACATTCAATCAATTTATTCTAATATGAATGCTTTTGCTGCAATAACAAATACAGGAGATGTAATTACCTGGGGACAATCTGCATATGGTGGGGATTCATCGTCTGTCAATTTTGGTTCTTCAACACAAGTCAATTGTATTTATTCTACTTCAACTGCTTTTGCTGCTTTACAAGCTGATGGATCAGTTGTTGCTTGGGGTAATAAAAATGACGGTGGTGATATTTCTACTGTGGCAAGTAATCTAGATGGTAGAGTAAATGTGACTGATATTTCATCTACTACAAACGCTTTTGCTGCTTTAATGCAGGATGGATCAGTTGTAACATGGGGTAATTTTGACAATGGGGGTCTAAGTACTTCTGTAAGCTCAAGTCTTGATGGGACTATAAAAGTCCAGAAAGTAGTTGCTACTAATGGTGCATTTGCAGCTCTGAGAGAAGATGGATCAGTTGTATCGTGGGGAAGTTCTTTTCTAGGAGGAGATAGTTCTTCGGTTGCAAATAATTTAAACGGAACAAATAAGGTTACAGACATTTATTCAAATGGATATTCTTTTGTTGCAACACATGCAGATAATACTATAACGACCTGGGGATTTTCTGCATATGGTGGAAATAGTAATTCTGTAAAGGCCAAATTCGATGGTTCAAATACCATTAAAGATTTAGTTTCTAGTGAAACAGCACACGCTTTATTATTTGACGATGGAACATTTGTAACTTGGGGTTCGTTTTCTGGAGATCAAAATAGTAGAATCGATGCATTAGTCTCTGAAAATTCAAACATACAAAGTTTATCATCTAATGCGAATGCCTTTTATGCAAAAACAGCTGATAATTCAATCTTAAGTTGGGGAGATCAGGGTCTGGGAGGAAATTATGTAGCTCCAATAACATCAAATAAATTAACAATAAATATTGCCTCTCGATCCAATTACAACTTAGATAATGTGAATTCAAAAGTTGACTTTCAATCAAGTGATGAAATCAAGCAGTCTGGTAGTGATGGAAACCTGAGTTTTGACATAAGTTCAAATTCATCATTCACTTTATCAAATTCATTAGATTATTCCAATACGTTAAAGTCAATAAACTCACAGGATGCACTAGATGCTCTTCGATTATCTGTTGGTCTAAGTACCACTTCTGGTGCACAAGATGCATTTAGTTATATTGCTGCAGATATAAATAAGGACGGAAGAGTCTCAGCTGAAGATGCTCTTTTAATTCTAAAATATTCTGTAGGACTAGAAGTTGATCACAAAGCGCAATGGGTTTTTGTCGATAAGAATAGTGATTTATCAGCAATTAATAAAAACAATGTTTCATATCAAGATAATATATCATTTGCTAATTTTTCAAGTGATACAACATTAAGTGTGACTGGCATATTACTTGGCGATGCTAACGATTCATATACAGGGATAATAGCTTAAATTTTTAAAGATTATAAAATTATTTTACGGAGTAAATAATGGAAAATAAAATAAGACTAAATCTTAAGTTGAATTCTAAATTTAAATCTAGATCCACATTCTCCTTATTTCCTTTAACAGCATTAGCTTTAGGTGCCTGCGGTGGTGGTGGTAGCAGTGGCAGTGGGGGAAATAATAATAATCTTAATCAGATTAGCGGTAATGTTATAAAAGGACCTCTTGTTGATTACGTCGTTTTTTCAGATACCAATGGAAATTTCTATTTGGATGAAGGAGAGCCTGAAACCACAACTGATGTAAATGGTGCTTTTACATTAACGGCAACCAATCCAAATGCAACGATTTATGCTATATATAATTCTATCAGCTCTTATGATACTTCTACAAATTCAACTCCAACAGCTGGATTCCTTTCGGCAACACCAGAAGCGAGTGTTATTTCTCCTGCATCCACGCTTTTAGTTAATAATAGTAATTTAACAGTTCAGCAACTTGCCAAATCATTAGGCCTTGAGGGAATAGATCTTTTAAATTTTAACCCTTATGCTGCAGGTGTTAATGCAACACAGGCCTTAAGTGTTGAAAAAGTCAGTCATCAAATACAAAATGTCATTAATTCTACACAGGCCTCAATGACATTATCAACCGATACATCAAACATTACCCCTGAGATACAAAAGGAACTTTTGAATATGGGTTTTAAAGTTGTAGGGGAAGTCATGAGGGCAAAAGCTGCTCTGGATCAGACAGTCGATCTGTCCTCATCAGATTTAATGACTGAAATAAAAAATAAGACAGTTGAACTTATGACAGCTCATTCAACTATTTCTTCAATTACTGACCTGGCCAAACTAAATGAAGAATTAGATAATTTGTTAAAGGCTGCAGAAAATGTAAATACTGTTGTTAAATCTGTTTCAGATCTAAGTTCTGACAATGCTAAAGGTGCACTAACTTTAGGTGCTATGTTGGTGGATCAAATTGATAACTATATGGATAAAAATGAAGCGATATCACTAACTGATTATTCTAATGCTGTAACTTTATCAAATAATATTCCTCCCATTATTAAATCACTTTCTAATTCAACATTTACTGAAAATACTACTGACTCAGTAGTTGGAAGGGTTATTGTTGAGGATGAAAGTACTTCAAACCTTAAATTTTTTCTTCATGGTGATCAATATTGGTTAAATATTGATCAGAGCAGCGGAGTTGTTAACTTTAGGCATTATCCTAATTATGAGGAAAAAAGTAGTTTCTCTATTACAATTCAGGTAATTGATGAAGGAGGTAAAAGTACCTTTCAGGATTTTACAATTACAGTTATAAATGCCAATGATAATCCCACTGGTGTTGTCACAGTATCTGGTACAGCCGCTGAAGGACGTACACTATCAGCTGATGTTTCCTCAGTTGCAGATGAGGATGGAATTACAACTTTTAGTTATCAATGGATGAGGGGTGATGTTCCAATAACTGGAGCAACCAATTCTACATATACTCTCACTCAAGCTGATGTTGATAATACAGTAGCTGTAGCTGTAAGTTTTATTGATGGATTAGGTAACAAAGAAACACTTGCTACATCCGCTCCAAGTTCTAAAATCTTAAATATAAATGATGCTCCAACTGGTTCATTAATCATAGTGGGAACAACAGCTCAAGATAGTGTTCTTACCGCCAATACAAGTTCCATAGCTGATCAAGACGGTCTTGGAGATTTTAGTTTTCAGTGGTATAGAGGTGATGAGGCTATTAGTGGAGCAACTAGCTCAACCTATACATTAGGAACTGATGATGTAGGAAAGACCATTAAGGTATTAGGGACTTATACTGATGGTGCCGGAGCCGTTGAAACAATAACATCAGCTCAGACAAGTTTAATTTCCAATAAAAATGATGCCCCTACAGGAAAACCTGTTATATCAGGGACAGTTGAGGAAGATTCAGTTTTAACCCTAGATACATCTTCCATAGCTGATGCAGATGGTCTTGGTAGTTTTACTATTAATTGGTTAAGAAATGGTTCTACTGTAGAAACTGGCACTTCATCAACCTATACTTTAAAGCAAGAAGATGTTAATTCTGTAATTACAGCACAAGTTACTTATACGGATGGTGGAAATGTGGTTGAAACTTTACTTTCCGACGCCACATCAGCAGTACAAAATATAAATGATGAACCTACGGGAAAATTAAACATAACAGGTAACCCAACTCAAGGTTCTACTTTATCAGTATTAGCTACCAATATTATTGACGAAGACGGAATTACGACTTTGAGTTATCAATGGATGAGAGATGATGCTCAAATAAGTGACGCAACAAATTCCACATATACTCTTACTCAAGATGATGTAGGAAAACAAATTAAAGTTACTGCTTCATATACTGACACTTTTGGTACTCTTGAAAATGTATCTAGTGATCCTTCTTCAATTATTGCTACACAAACTATTGGTGCTTTTTCTGTTACTAACACAGGAACAGGATCAAATTTGGTTTTAGATTTTTATTTGGATAGTTCTTTAGATGCTGGTGGAGATGGGTTTGGTAGCCTAGAGGCAAAAATTGGTTTTACTAATAGTGAGTTAGTATATACAGACGGAAGCTTTGCCACTGGATTAATTGGTGCAATCGGTGATACGAATAAATCAAATGGAGTTTTGGAATTAGGGGCTATTTCCTATCCAAATTATACAGATCTTACCAATCCTATTTTTACTTTGAATATGACTGATTTGGATTTGGCTAATTCATCTACCCTTACAGTAAGTGATGTATTTATGGATGGAGGAACTTTATCAGGTTCAACACTCGTAATAGCTTAATTAAAAAATTGGTTATCACTAAATTAATCGGGTTTTGATGTTTAAAAATAATCTGATAAAGTTCTGCAAGAAATGTTTAATTATTTGCAACCTCAAATTTTAGAAAAATTTAGACCCTATATTTATGTCTAGTTATAATGAATTGGTTATTAAATCTCTATTATAAAGTTGAACAAATAAAATTTTTTGAACGAGTGAAATTATCTTTGATAATTTAAGCTTGCTTACTTTAGGTAAACTAAAGACATTTAATATTGCGAATAAAAATATGAAAGCTTACAATTTTTAAAAATTTAAAGGGGATAAAAATGAAAGAGATTGACTTAGCTTATTTGCCAGTTGTTGGTAGAGGATTACAAATAAAAATTATTTGTGCGATGCATGATATTAAATTTAATTATCTACTCTCAAAACCAATGGGAGAAGATTTTGATAAAGATAGCGAAGCACCATTTGGAACTGTACCATGGATGAAAGATCATAGTAATGGGCTTCAATTAAACGATTCAATGGCTATCGTGTTATACCTTGTTTCCAAATATCCAGGACCATTAACTCCAAAAAGTCCAGATGACGCAGCTCTTGTTAATATGTATTGGAGTTGGACACAAGATTACTATTCTTTTGTTCTATCTCCTTTTCACGATATTATTACTGGACATAATGAACCATTTTGGAGAAACTTACGTCTTACTGATACACTTGTGGACGGAGGTAAGGAAAAAGGAGTTGCTAATCTCACTAAATTACATCATATGAGAACAGGTTTTTTGGAAAAACATTTGTCATCTAATCAACAAGAAACCTTTTTAACAGGTTCAACTTGTTCGTATGCTGACATATTTTTATACACTTGTGTTCGTACTGTACAAAAAACTGCTGGTTTTGGCATCTTAAGAGAATCTTGTGGAGGTGACCCTTTTAAAGATTGTCCAACAATTTTGAGTATATGTGAAGAAGTTGGTAAAATAGATGAAGTAACTTTGGCATCTGAGGATATATTTGAAAAAGCACCTATCTAAATATTGGAATTTTTGTATTTCGATAAAGTGGAATTGAAGTTTCTTCAATTAAATTCAAGTAAATGGAGTATTCTATGGGCACTGAAATTTTTTTACCTATGTTTTATATGGTATTATTAACCACTGTGGTTTTTCTTCTTGCAACATCTCTTAGGCTTAAAGAAATATATCTCAATAAAATAATGAATAAACAAGGAGTAGATGGAGAGGAATTTAGACATCCTCCATTTGAAACAGGAAGTATTACATTAAAAAATACTCAAAGAAATTTATCTAATCTTTTAGAATTTCCAATTTTGTTTTATGTTATTTGCATTTCAATTTATGTTACTAATAAGGTAGATGATTATTTTATAACTTTAGCTTATTGGTTTTTTTATTTAAGACTAATTCACTCAATTTATCACATATTCTTCAATAACTTGATTATTAAAGGAGGTTATCCAGTACGATCTTTTATTTGGGTACCTGCTACGGCTATAGTCGTATGGATGTGGATTAGATTTATCACAATACTATAATTTTAATCAATTTAGAAAGTTAAGAAATTTGATAAAAGAGGAATAGATGTCTTATTCAGAATTATCTTTAAAGGATGCATCCCTTGAAGAAATAGCTAAGGTAGCAAGTGATATTATATATCAAGATAAAGTTGAAAAAAAAATACTCTCAATAAGGGATGTCTCTGGGAATAGTGGTGCAAAAACTTTTATTTGTTCAGAAGGAGACATTCCAAAATGTATAGTTAAAGTAAAAGGGAATGAAAGTATTATGAGTTCACACCCAAATACTTTTAAACGTGTATTAGCTGCTACAGAAATTCTTCGCTTTAATGGAATTGCTCCCCCAATAGTCTTACATGGAGCAGATTTTCATATTGAGAAATCTGCAGGTATTTCGGTAATGGAAGATTTTTTTCACTTTAACCAAAACATAGCTCCTTCAGAAAAGGTAGCTAAATTATTGGCTAAATTACATTCAACTCCAATAGATTGGTATCAAGATTTAAAAAATGAATTCCTAGAACAAGATCTTAATATTTCTTCAATACTTAAGCCAATGCCATCATTTGCCCCATGCTGGTGTTTGCCTTGGTCAGGCTTCGATACTCAAATGCCGGTATTAGGTGTTGGTAACCCTAATCCAGAGATTGCAAAAAAAATATTTAAATTAGAAATAAAAACTGGAGTTTATAAAAAAATAATGCAGTGTTCAGCTTTTTTTCCAAAATCAGATGCTGCAAAAAGGGAAGTTGTTGTTCATAACGATTTTAAACCTGATAACATATTATACGATCCCGAAACAAAAGAACTTACAGTAATAGATTATGATTTAGTTCAAGTAGGTGCTGCTGTTATGGAGTTTGGTTTACCATATATGATGTGGTTAGGATCTAGATTCACAAATTTTAATTTTAGAAAAGAATTTATTAAATCATATCTAATTGAATCTCAGTTACCTTTTGATGATGAAAATGTTAAAGATATGATGTTAGATTGTGAAATAAATACGATAGTTGCTTTTCCTGGACTATTAGCCAACATATATGATGCAGAAATTCCACTATTAAGAGGGATTGAACACCCAACCGCTAAAGCAGATTATTTGGCAAGCGGATTAGACGCTTCACCAACGGGATTAGAGTTAGTAGATTTGTTAGCTGAGGCTGTAGAAAAAATAAGAAGTGATGATAACTTAATCATTTCTTGTTTAGAAAATGGCCTTGTAGTAACTATGTTTGAAAATAATGGATTTGGATCTAAACAGTTAAATTCTTGGTTAAAAGAAATGCAAAAAAATAAAATGCTCCGTCTTTTTGGCATAGCTGAAACAGATGGAGGTGAATTATTTGTAGCAGATCATGCAAAAAAGTGAGTTATAGAACCATCATTTATAGAATGATTACTGTATATTCTAAATTTTAAAACCATCATTTTTGCCAACCGAAACGCAAATACTTGCCATTGTCCTTGGTTCTTCATAAGGCCATGGACGTCCTCTATGAAGAATGGATCTTTCATCCCAAATTAAAACATCACCTAGTGACCAGCTGTGTGAATAAACAAATTCATTTTGAGTACAGAAATTAATTACTTCAGTAATAATTTTTTGGGAGTTTAATTCGCTCATTCCTTCAATTTGATAAGAATGAGAGGCTATATATATTGATTTTTCACCAGTCTCTGGATTTTTTAAAATAGCATCCCATTTTTGTGATGGCCACCTACTGATATAGGTTTCTTCAGCTAGTTGTTCATTTATTTGTTTTCTGGAGTGAGAAAGATTATGCCAAATCTTCTTATCTTTGATATAATGGTAAAGATCCTTAGGTAGTTTTTTAAGTGCAACTCTAGTTGATGCTAGTTCTGTTTCTCCTCCTGAAGAAGGAATTATTTTAGCAGTAATTATATTTGCAAGAGCAGGTACTGGCAAAAAAGTGCTATCGGTATGCCAGAGCATATTAGCTTTTAAATCTAACGTTTTTATATCAAATTCATCGTAAACGGATTTATCTTTTTTTTGGTTAGTTACTAATGATAATTCAAATTCTACATCTGAATTATTTGCCATTGCTTCTCTATTTTCTAGTTCTCCAAATAATTTTGCAAAACTGATATGAGCATAATCGGAAATTTCTTGATTCTTAAAAAGAATAGCTGAATAATTTTCAAATAATTCGCGTATTTCTTTATAAAGAAAGTTTTTAGAAACTTGGTTGAGGTCTACATCTTCAATGATTACACCAAAAGTTGGATGAAGTGGTTTTGTATTTATAAACATTTTTAAACAGACTCTATTAATAATTATTCGAATACAAATATTATGAATAATCAATAAAGTGAATTTATTCTATCCTTAACAAATAATCAGCTATTAATTCACGATCTAAGTCACTTAATTGAGATATATTTTCAACAACAGATGCCATTTTTCCACCTACCATATCATAATCTGGAGTAAATCCAGATGAAAGGTATTCCATTATTTCTTCTTTAGTCCACATTAAATCTTCTGGATGAATACTAGGTATTTTACCTTTTCCACTGGGATTTATTCCACCTTTCATCCATAATGATCTTTTTAATCCACCAAGATAATTTCTTGGTGTATGACATTCTGCACAATGACCTAAAGCCTCTACTAGGTAAGTTGATCGATCTATTGTTTGATCGAAATATTTATCCTTCATAAAAAGGATTTTCCAAATTCCAATATTACGTCTGATATTAAATGGAAAAACTAAATCATGTACCTGACTTGGTGTTTCATCACTAGGTAAAGTTTTCCAATATGTCCATAGATCATAAATATCTTTGTCATCCATATGTTGGTATGAATTATAAGGGAAAGCTGGGAAATAATGTTCGCCTAAGGGGCTTTGCCCAAATTTTATTGAATTATAAAAGTCGGAAAAATCCCATGATCCTATCCCATGTTCTTTGCTGTTTGAAATATTAGGAGCAACAAATGTTCCAAAATTTGTAAAAAACTTTTGTCCACCAGTTAGTAAATATTTATTGTCAGAACCCTCACTTATATGGCAACTATTACAGCCAGAAGCTAAGAACACTTTTTTTCCATTATCAAGGTTTGCCTTTAGTAGTGATAAATCAATGGGTGTTAATTTTTTTGGTTGGGTGATAAGAGTGTAAACAATCACAGCAATGAGGAACAAGGGCAAGGTAAAGAGTACAGTTCTATTAAAAATCAAAGCTTTCATTTATTCACGATATCTAGAGTGGCATCCTTTGCAACCTAATGCAATGGTCTTAAGTACAGGTTTTAAATCATCAACATCAGATAAATTTTTAGCAGCAGAAAAAGTATCGTCGGCTAGTTTATTTGATAGATCTCTAAAATTATCAAATTCTTCCCAAATGATCATTTTAGATTCTGACTTTGGATCCATAGCCATTTTTTCAAATACTAAAGGTGTAGATCTTGATAACTTAGAAATTTCAATGAGTGAGCTTTTTGCTTGCTCTAAATTAAAAGGTATTTTCTTTTTTAACATCTTACCAATAATTTTGGAATTTTCTGCCATTGACTTCATTAAGTTCATCCTTTTCATAACATCCTCATTTTTAACACCGGTATGTGCAAGTAATAATGTTGAACTTAAAAAAATGACCATAAAAATAAATTTTAGAGTTAAAGATACCATGTTTCCCTCATATATTTAAATTCCTAAAAATAGTCAGAACGATATATAGGGTCTCCATCTTATGGAGAGTCAATAAAGCAAAAAAATTATATAAATAAAAAAATTTATAACTATTGACTCTCCATAAGGTGGAGATCTCATATCTCAAATCATGAATACTTCAAAGACAAAGAAATACTACATTTTAATTATGCTTATTATTTTAGTATCGTTTTCTATTGTATTTTATTATTTTATAAATAGTGAAGAATCCAAAAATGAGATTTCTTTGTTTTCTGAAAACAAAACAATAGTGGCTTCCGGCAAACTAATTTATGATGATCAATGTGCATCTTGCCATGGTATTAATCTGCAAGGTCAAGAAGGGTGGCAAGATAAATTAGTCGATGGTTTAAGATTAGCTCCTCCGCATAATGAAGAAGGACATACTTGGCATCACACAGATTACCATCTTTTTATGCTTACTAAATATGGGATCGAAGAATTTTTAAAAATGGATTACCCCAATAATATGCCAGCTTATAATAATATACTTACTAACGATCAAATTATAGCTGTTTTATCTTATATAAAAAGTCAATGGCCAAATCATATTCGCATCAAGCATGATCAACTGAACAAATTATTTAAAGAAAATTAGAGCTAAAAGGATGATTAGTAGACGCAAATTCATAAATCTTTTAATTGCATCCTTCGTAATAGTGTCTTCCAAAGAAACATTTGCAGAAGGAAAAAAAATTAAAAAATATAAATTATTGGCTAACCCAACAGAACACTCGTTCAGTAATGATGAACAGCTGACTAAATTATGGCTTTTAAATAATTCATGTCCAGGTCCTTTAATTATTGCTGAAAAAGGAGATATTTTGGAAATAGAATTTACAAATTTACTTGATGAACCAACAACATTGCATTGGCATGGTATAAGTAATTTAAATTCAATGGACGGGGTTCCTTATGTGTCTCAACCGCTAGTCGAAACTGGAGAAACATTTGTTTATAGATTTCCTGCTAATGAGACTGGAACTTATTGGTATCATGCTCACAATAAAGCATGGGAACATGTAGCAAGAGGACTATACGGTCCACTAGTTATAACTAGTACTTCAAATAACAGTCTAGGTCGCCGAGACATTTTAATAGTAGCTGATGATTGGCTGATGAATAATAATAACCAAGTTGATGAAGAAAGCTTTGGTAGTTTGATGCATTGGTCTCATGCAGGTCGATATGGTAATCGACTTTCCATAAATGGAAAATTTAGTCCAAATATAGAAATACCTAGCTATGGGCCATTAAGGTTAAGATTTATCAATACTGCTAATGCAAGAATTCTAAATTTTAGTTTATTGGATAACAACTCATTAGATATAATTGCAATTGACGGAATTTCTTGTAAACCTTTTAAAGCCAAAAAAATTATCTTGGGGCCAGCTCAAAGAGTAGATATTCTGGTAGAAGATTCTTCACAATTGAAAAGTTTATTTGAGGTAAGTAATAAAGAACCCTTAAAAGTAGCAGACTTTATACCAAATGACCCAGTAATAGAAGATCATTTAAATTTAATCGATCCTATTATACATCATCAAGTCCCAGCATTAATTAATCCAAAATTTATAGAAATTCATATGCAAGGAGGAGCTATGGGCAACCTTTCCTCAGCTATTTTTGAAGGTGAAAAAAAAGAATTGAGAGATCTTGCTTTAGATCATTCCAAACTTTGGGCTTTCAATGGAAACATTGGTCATTATGATTTTCAAATTGCTAAAGTTAATTTAGGTGATTTAATAATTTTAAAAATTTGGAATGATACAAATTGGCCTCATTCGATGCATCTGCATGGGCAACATTTTTGGGTAAATTCAAAAGAGTTCGGTGGACAGAATCGATTTCTTTTAAGAGATACATATTTAATGGAAAGAGGGGAAAAAGCAAAATTTATTTTTAAAGCTAATAATCCAGGGGACTGGTTATTTCATTGCCATATGCTAGAACATCATGCTTCTGGTATGGGAGGTATAATATCAGTAGTATAAAATTTTTTATTAATTTCAATTAATGTGAATAGAATAAATTTAAAAATATTTTGTCATACACTATGTTTGCACATTTTTTAAAAATATTAATTCTAATGGGGGTTTTTTTGTTACAAAGCGTCTATGCGGATATTAAGATAATAGATGGTGATACAATAATATTTAATGAAAAAAAAATTCGACTTTTAGGTATTGATGCCCCAGAAACTAATCAATACTGCTTTGACAAAAAAAAAATTAAATATAGCTGTGGTTTAAATTCTACAAAGGCATTAATTCAATTTATAAAAAAAAACCATAATAAATCTATCAAATGTATTCATCATGAAATTGATAAATACGGAAGGTTTATAAGTGAATGCTGGACAGGTGAGATTTCAATAAATTCATGGTTAGTTAAAAACGGATTTGCCCTAGCGTATCTCCAATATAGTGATAAATTTTTTTATGACGAAAAAAAAGCTAAAGAAAAGAGATTAGGAGTTTGGCAAGGGAGGTTTATTTATCCTTGGGATTGGCGACGTGGAGAAAGGTTTAAGAACAATAATAATCCAGACAAAAAAGAATGTAATATAAAAGGTAACATATCTTCTAAAGGTCAAAAAATTTATCATATCCCAGGAAACTTAAATTATGAAGAGACAAAGATTAACAAAAATAAAGGCGAAAGGTGGTTTTGTTCTGAACAAGAAGCAAAAATGAATGGTTGGAGAAAGTCAAAAAAATAACCTAATACTTTTGTTTGAAGATTTTTCAATTATACAAAAAATTAAGCTCTCATTAGTTCACCTTTGGGATCATATGGGGATACTGGAATTATTTTTGCCTTCTTTTCTTTTCCTACTATATGAACGTCAATTTCTTGTCCACTTTCAGCAAGATCAGTATTTATTAATCCCATTGCTAGGGATTTTTGTATTCTATGTCCATAACCTCCAGAAGTTATAAATCCAACTCTCTTTCCATTTTTCCATATTGGTTCAAATCCACTTGCGTCTGAATCATTAGAATCTACTTCTAATGTAACCAATTTCTGATTGGGTCCATTCCCTGTCTTTTCAAGATAAGAAGCTTTTTTACCAATGAAATCACTTTTTTGCCAGTTTATCCATCTATCAAGACCTGTCATCCCAGGAGTATAACCTTGTGTATATTCAGCGGACCAAATACCAAAACTTTTTTCTAAACGCATTGATAAGAGTGCATTGAAACCATATTCATGTATACCAAATGGCCTTCCATTTTCTAAAAGTAATCTTCTTAAGGCTATATGATCACCCATTCTACAATTGATTTCATATCCCAATTCACCAGCTACTGACAATCTTCCAACTTTAGTTTGAATTAAACCAATATCATAATTACCACATCCCATGAAAGGAAGTTTTTCAATTTTGCTATCTGTAAGATTTTTTATAAGTTCTTTTGATTTAGGACCTGATATTGAAAAACCACAATAATCTTCACCTAAGTCTCTTATAAAAACATCAGGAATTAGATTTTCTGAAAACCATCTCATATGCCAATTTCTAAGATAATAAGAACCCATAATCCACCAGGATCCATCACCCCAGTTAAAGATTGTGAGATCACCTTTTAATTTCCCAGATTGGCTTAACATAGGCGCTAATGAAGCTTTCCCTATTTTTGGAAGTCTACATGCAAAAACTTTATTTAGCCAATCTTCTGCGTTTGATCCTGTTACTTCAAATCGTGAGAAACCCGATATGTCTAAAAGACCAACATCATTTTTAACTTTCAAGCAATCATTTTTAACAATTTCAAAAGCATTAGATCTTTTTAAGGATGGTGTCTCTTTAAAATCTTTTGGTGCAAAATATAATGGAACCTCAAGATCCCAACTTACGCCCCACTGACATCCATTCTCTGTCATTGCATCATGAGCTGGAGACATTTTTAAAGGACGACCTGCAGGTAGTTGCTCATTTGGATAGGTCATTACAAATCTTCGGGAATAGAATTGTCCTGTTGTTTCTTTAATGTATTGTTTGTTTTCTGCGTATTTCCCATATCTTGCTACATCCATTCCAAAAACGTCAGCCTCTGGTTCACCATAAATCATCCATTCTGCTAATGATTTTCCAACTCCACCACCTTGAAGAAATCCTGCCATTACAGCACAAGCACACCAATATCCTCTTTTACCAGGTACGGGTCCCATTAAAGGGTTCCCATCAGGAGAAAATGTAAAAGCTCCATTTACCCAAGTTTTAACTCCTACCTCTTGCAAACAAGGATATCTTTGAAAACCTAAGGTAATTTCATTTTCAATACGATCAGTTTGTTCTTGAAAAAGCTCCATTCCATAATCCCATGGTGCTCCATCCATAGCCCAATGTTCATGATTGATTTCATAAATACCTAGAAGAATACCTTTTTGGTCTTGTCTCAAATAAGTAAACCCCTCTAGGTCAACTGTCATTGGTACTTCAAAATCAAGTTTTTCAATTTCAGGAATACTATCTGAAATTAAGTAGTGATGTTTTAATGGAGATACAGGAAGTTCAATCCCCGCCATTCTTCCTACTTGCTTTGCCCATAAACCGGCAGCATTAACTACATGTTCACAATTTATAACTCCTTTATCAGTAATTATTTGCCATCCTTCTTTTGTTTGAGAAAGGGATTCTACTTTTGTATTTTCATAATATTCAGCCCCTTGCTTTCTAGCAGCAGCTGCATAAGCTTTTACCGTCCCTGTAGTATCGAGATATCCTTCACGATCAGCCCACATACCACCTAGCAAGCCTTCAGTAGACATTATAGGGTTAAGTTTTGATGCTTCTTCTGGAGTAACTAATCTACAATCTTCAATTCCTATTGATTGATAAACTCTATAAGCTGACTGCAACCATTCCCAACGCTCTGGCGTCCCGGCCATAGTTAGACCTCCAGTCATATGTAGACCAATATTCTCACCACTTTCTTTTTCAACCTGAGGCAATAAGTCAATAGTATATGCCTGAAGTGCTGACATATTTGGGTCTGCATTGAGTGCATGAATTCCTCCTGCTGCATGCCAAGATGAACCCGCACTTAAAACTGACCGCTCAAGCAAACAAATATCTTTCCATCCAAATTTGGATAAATGATATATTACTGAAGCTCCTACAACTCCACCCCCAATAACTACTACTCTATAATGTGATTTCATTTTATTAATCCCCAAACAATATAATTAATATTAAAATTTAAAAAGAAACACTGTCAAGAAATACAAACTAAAAAAATTTAAAAAACTGATATCTTTTCATTTTATTTTAAAATATGTAGGTTCGATGACTAAGCGTTCAAAAGGGTTATTAATTACTTTTCTAGGTGTCTTGTTTGTAGTACCAGATTCACTTTTTGTTAGACTTATAGATAGTGATCCTATGACTACTGCATTTTGGCGGGGTCTAATTGGTGGAAGTTTAATTTTTCTTGTCCTAATATTTTCAAAGGGTATTAGTGTTTTTAAACCTGTGATGGGGAGTGGTTATTCAGGAATAATTTATATACTTTTAATTGGGTCAACTACTCCAGCATTTGTTTTAGCGGTTACATATACAAGTGTTGCAAATGTAGTTTTTATATTTGCATCAATACCTATTTTTGCCCTAATTTTTAGTTATATTTTCATTGGTGAGAAAATTTTACTATCAACTCTGATTACTTCTTTTATTGTAATCCTTGGCTTAGCTATAATTGCCTATGGTTCAAAAAATTCAGAGATTTCTTCATGGAAGGGGGATCTTTGGGCGTTATACGTTTCGGCCGCTTACGCTGGTGCACTAACAGCTTTAAGAAAAGTTAAGGAGATATCCATGGTTCCAACTGTCCCCATAGCTTTTTTGGGTTCTGCATTGATTATATCAATTTTTCATTTTCCCTTTGGAGATTTAAATGAAAAGTTTCTACTTTTTTTATGTCATGGAATTTTCATTGGAATTGCTAGTTGGTTATTAACTTTAGGGCCAAGATATTTGAGTTCACCAGAAGTCTCTTTGTTAATCTTATTGGAAACTGTATTTGCCCCAATAGTAGTTTGGTTTGTAATTGGAGAATTCCCAGGTTATTGGGCTATTATTGGTGGTTCACTCATTATTGTTACTTTGTTTATTTTTAACCTTTTTAAATTATTAAAAGAAAAAAATTCTATAAAAGAATATTAAATTTACAAAAAGTTAATTGGATTTATAAATTAATTGAATTTATTAGAGAGGAAAAAGTCATGTCATATAGTTTTTCTGCATTAATTATGCTTGCCGCTGGTCTTGGTATTCCTATTTTAGCATCACTTAATGCTACATTAGGACAATTTATAGGCTCTCCTATTTTTGCTGTTGTTGTTCTTTTAGGTGTGGCTTTTTCAACAATATGCTTAATTTCTCTTACAAGTAATAACTTTCCAATAGCAAAATTATTTGATGCACCAAAACATCTTTTTATTGCTGGTTTTTTTGTA
This sequence comes from uncultured Alphaproteobacteria bacterium, assembly GCA_902611605.1. GTDB lineage: Bacteria > Pseudomonadota > Alphaproteobacteria > Rhodobacterales > Rhodobacteraceae > CACIIZ01. Next base: position 37,637 of record CACMAH010000009.1, on the reverse strand, counting down.
GTTTTTTATATGCTATCTGTTACAGCTATCGCTCCCCATTTTGGAGTTGGAAATGCAATTTTTTTTGTTTTGTTAGGACAACTTCTTAGCGCTGCGGTTATTGATCATTTTGCTTTATTTGGATCTTCAGGCTCTGCACTAACATTAACTAGAGCGATCGGTTTAGCTTTAATGTCTTTAGGTGTCTGGTTAACGCAACAGTCTTAAATATTATATTAAAAGTATTATCTATTTATCATGAGATTTTCTAAACGTAGTAAAATAAATTCATTCATAGTTATGGATGTAATGGAGCAGGCCCGAAAGGAAGAGCTTTTAGGTCGAGACATAGTTCATATGGAGGTTGGTCAGCCAGGTACTCCAGCTCCAAGAAATGCTATAAAAGAATTGACTAAAAAAATTAATTCTGAACCTTTAGGATATACGGTTGCTCTTGGCATTCCTGAATTAAGAAGAAAAATCTCAAATTTATATAAAGATTGGTATGGTTTGGATATAAATCCGGATCGTGTGATTGTTACATCTGGATCATCTGGGGCCTTTATCTTAGCATTTACTGCTCTTTTTGATACTTCTGATAAAGTTGGTATTGGAGCACCTGGTTACCCTAGCTATAAACAAATTTTAAAGGCTTTAGATATTGAGCCTGTAATCATTGAAACAAGTTTAGAGAATAAATTCCAGCTTTCGCCAAAAAGTATTATTAATCATGAATTAGATGGACTTTTATTGGCCTCTCCTGCAAACCCAACGGGTTCAATGCTAGATTTAAATGAATTAACTGAATTAATAAATTACTGTCATAATAACAATATTAGTTTTATTAGCGATGAAATTTATCATGGAATAGAGTACCATAAGAAAGCTATTTCTGCTTTGGAGATTACAGATGATTGTTTTGTAATAAACTCCTTTTCAAAATATTTTTCAATGACTGGCTGGCGAATTGGGTGGATGGTAGTACCTGAGAATCACATAAGACAAGTTGAGAGGTTAGCTCAAAATATGTTTATTTGTGCACCTCACTCTAGTCAAATTGCTGCATTAGGTGCTCTTAGTTCTGGAAAAGAGCTTAGACAAAATTTAGAGGTTTATAAAATAAACAGAGAATTATTAATCGACGGGTTAAAAAAAGCTGGCTTTGATAAATTTGCTCCGCCTGACGGTGCATTTTATGTCTATGCAGATATAAGCCAGTTCTCAAGTGATAGTCTTTCTTTTTGTAAGAGTATGCTTGAAAAAGCAGGTGTAGCTATTACACCGGGATTAGATTTTGATAGTAAAAGAGGTAAACAAACTATTCGTTTTTCATATGCTCGAACGACAGATGAAATTAAAGAAGGTATTAAAAGAATCATAGAATTTATGGATAAATATAAAGAATAATTTTATAAAAGAATGACGTTAGGTTACTGGTTTATTAAACTCACTCTTAGTAATAAAGTGTATTATTTAAAAAATTATTTAATTTATGGAATTCAAAAACGAAATAGGAAAACTTCAAAGGTTGATTTCAGCTAGTTCCGCTGGAATATCCCGTCGTCAGGCTGTTTTACAAACATTAACAATTAAACCCAATGACCATATTATTGATATTGGCTGTGGAGCAGGAGATCTTTTAATTCATCTAGCTAAAGCAGTTGACAATGATGGTCATATCTATGGGTTAGATCCTAGTGAGGATCAGATAACTAATGCAAATGTCAAGTGTGCTGAATTTCAAAATATCACTTTTCTCAAAAGTACTGCAGATAAAATTGATTTACCAGACAAAACATGTAATTTAGCTACATCAACACAAACTTTTGACTATATAAAAAATGTTGATGAAGCACTTATGGAAACAAAAAGAATTCTCAAATTAGGTGCTTCTTTTGTAAACATTTCAGTTTTATGGGATTATTTTCGATTTTATGGTGCTGAAAAAAAATTAAATGAAAAAATCCATGATGCATTTAAAGCACATTGTAGCCATCAGATGCTACCTATGGAGTTGCCTGGAAAATTATCAAATCTTGGATTTACAAATATAAAGAACAAATCACTCTCATTTGTAGTTACTCACAGGGATCAAAATTCACCTGCAAAATACGCAGAAGATGTGATTGCTTTTTTTGTAAAATCACAAGGAATTTCTGAAACAGAGGTCAATGATTGGAAAGAGCAAATTAATTGTGCTGAGAAAGAAGGTAGATTTGGTTTTACAAGTTTTCCAGTTTTAACAGAAGCTTATTTAAATAAAATCTGACAACGCTTCATTCTTATTTGGAATTAAATATCAGTATAATTTTTTAAAAGTAAAATCTTCTTTTTATAAATTAATTATTTTAATTATTAGAATGAGGTATTGATGAATGATGTAAATTAATTCGTAAATTGCCTTTTTTATCTTTTATATATCCAAAGGTATATTCTACCTTAGTTTCATTTTTTTTATCCTCTACTGAAGTAAAATAGTAATTTCCCATTGCAATTGCACTATCATGAGAAATAACAATTTTATTTTCAGAAAATCTTATTTTGAACCATGGTTTAATGGCAAAACCATTATCCTCCTCAATATTTCCACCAATGAAATAAGATAAAGCATCTTCAAAACTATTACGAAATTGATTTTGAGAAGCAAAAGTTGGTTTGAAAAGCACATTACTTATATCAAATGCATATAGTTTTTTTAATGTTTTTTCTGCTTCCAGTCTGTAATTACCTTTATCTAAAAATATCTTTCCAATTGAAATAATTGAATCTGCCCATTCCTTTTGAATACCTAAAACATCCTCCTCTCTAATCGCAGTTGAATTTAATTTTTTATTTGAGTTGATATCAAATCTACTTTTTGGGATGATATTTTTCTTTTCAGTCAGAGTTGTTTCTATTTCTCCAGATTCATTTTTTGCTACTCTGTAGAAACAGTTCCTTCTACCTGTATGACAAGCTGAACCAGTTTGATCTACCATTAATAAAATAGTATCTTCATCACAATCATAGCGAAACTCTATAAGTCTTTGTGTATTTCCAGATGTTTCTCCTTTACGCCAAAGCTTTTGGCGAGATCTGGACCAATAACATACTTGATTAGTAGTTAGTGTTTGTTGGATAGAATCTTTATTCATCCAAGCTAACATTAATACTTCTCCTGTATTATGTTGTTGAGCTATGGCAGGAACCAATCCATCTTTATTAAATTTAATAATTTTTATTAATTTTTCGTTCATATTTCAAAAATCTCTTTAGGAAGTCCTTTTTCTGTATCCAAACCCATTAGAGGGCGAAAGAAATCTTCAATCTGTTCTTTTTTAATATTTTGAGTTATAAATACAAGCTTTGTTCTCCTGTCATTATCAGGCCATGTTTCAAGCCACTGAACAGGATGAAAAATGTGTTGCACTCCATGAATTACGGCAGGACGTTCTTCCCCTGCAATATTTACAATACCTTTCATTCTTAATAAATTAGCCCCTAAAGCAGCAGTTATCATATCACGAAAAAAGCTGAATGCAATCATGTTTACAGGGTTTTCGCTCATCATTGAGAAGGCTCTAATATTTTCATTATGTCTATTAACGTCGTGATGGTGATGGTGTTTTTTATCTTTATATTTTTCTGCAGCTAACCAATTCTTTACATCTGCAGATTTTTTATATGGATCATAAGCGCCCAATCCAAAAATTTCTTCAAGAGGGATATTTCCAAATTTACTAAAAATAATTTGGCTTACCGGATTGATTTCTTTTATACGAAAAACCAAAGATTTAATTTCATCTTTGTCTACTATATCTGTTTTGCTTATAATAATCTTTTCTGCAAGTGCTAATTGTTTCAATGACTCTTCATATAAATCAAGTGTTTTTTCTCCATTTATAGAATCAACTACAGTAATAACTCCGTCGAGTGAATAAATTCTAATCAGTTCTATTGAGTTCATCAGTGTATGTATAATTGGAACTGGGTTGGCAAGTCCTGTAGTCTCAATCAGAATACGATTAAATGATGAGACTTTCCCATTCATCATTTTATAAAAAAGATCAATTAAGGTTTTATTTAAATCACCTTGGATTGTGCAGCAAATACATCCGCTTTGTAATTCTACAATATTTTCATCCGTATGTTCAATTAAAGCATGGTCTAGACCAATTTCTCCAAACTCATTAATTATTACTGCAGTTTTCTGCATTTCTTTTTTTTTCAGTATGGAAGACAGTAAAGTAGTTTTACCACTTCCTAAAAACCCTGTAATTACTGTGACTGGTATCTGATTAATTTGGTTCATTTAAATTTCCTATTTAAAATCAGATTAATTTTTATTTTTAAAAACGACATTTACTGTCATTAATATAAAGAAAAATAAAGAAGCAACACATACAATTGATGGACCTGTAGGAGTATCAAATAAATAGGCAGAATTTAAACCTAATATGGATGATAAAATCCCTATTACAGCGGCTATAATTCCCATGGACTCTGGACTTGACGCGACAGATCGAGCTGAAGCAGCTGGTATGATTAGTAATGCAATGATGAGAAGAACACCAACGACTTTAATTCCAACAGCCACAACTATTGCAAGAGATAATGTAATTACAAAATTTTCTTTTTTTGGATTATAACCGCTGGCAGATGCTAAGTCTTCACTCATAGTAACCAATAATAGGGGAGACCAACGCCATATAACTAAACTAAATATGATTCCTACTCCTATCCAAATCATCAAAATATCCATATTCGAAACTGCCAAAATATCGCCAATTAAATATGCCATTAAATCAATCCTTACTCCTGAAATAAAAGAAACGATAACAAGACCTGCGGCAATTGAACTATGACCTGCTACTCCTAAAAGGGTATCCAAAAATAGTGATCGCCCTTCCAAAATAGTTACAGAAGAAGCCATTATTAAAGATACTAAAATGGCACCTGCTAATATGGAGAATTCAAATGTTAATGAAATAGCAACTCCTAGCATAGCCGCATGAGCGGTTGCCTCCCCAAAATAAGCCATACGACGCCAAACTACAAAACAACCAAGAGGTGCTGCAGCAAGTGAGACACCAATTCCAGCAAGGGTTGCACGTGTCATAAAATCGTCTAGCATTATTTGTTATCTTTCAATTTTAGAGTCGTGTTTATGATCATGGTGATGTCGATATAATGCAAAAGTACCATCAACATCAGAACCAAAAAGTGCTTTGTATTCAGGAGAAGTAGCTACAGATTCAGGGGCTCCCTCACAACAAATATGACCATTTACACAAATGACTCTGTCGGAAGAACTCATAACAACATGTAAATCGTGACTGATCATGAGGATTGCGCAGTTGGTACTATTACGGATATTTTCTATCTTTCTGTAAAATGATGCAACGCCAGGCTGATCTAATCCTTTAGTTGCTTCATCCAAAAGTAAAATTTCAGGGTTATTAATTAGAGCTCTAGCTAAAAGCACTCTTTGCATTTGACCCCCAGATAAATTATTGACTTGAATATTTAAAAGATCTTTAGAGCCAAGAAGTGCTTCTATTTTATCAAGGGATTTATTGAAGTTTTTATGTGCAAGCTTTAAAAAACGCTCGACAGTTATTGGCAATGTTTGGTCTATTTTCAATTGTTGTGGGACATATCCAATTCGTAAATTTGGTTTTGTGTAAATTTTCCCCTTACTTATAGGAATTGCTCCTATTATAGCTTTGAAGAGTGTAGTTTTTCCTGAACCATTTGGGCCAACAATTGTAACTATTTCTCCAGAATCAAGTGTAAGATTCATATTTTTTAAAACAGTTTTATAACCATATTTAACATCTAAGCTAGATATTTTAATTAGCATTAAATTACCTCAATTTTAGTACAATTTTTACAAATGCCAATTAATTCGATAATTGCTTCTTCAATCTTAAATTCTGATGATGTCTCTTTGTTAAACTTGAGTCCACTTTCTTTTTCATTTATTTCAGCAACTTTCTCACACTTTCTACAAATCATAAAAGTTGGGGAATGAGAATTACCAGGATGGGAACAAGCAACGAAAGCATTCAATTTTTTTATCTTATGAACAAATCCGTGTTCAATAAGAAAATCAAGAACTCGATAAGCAATGGGGGGTGTAGAACTAAAACCATCTTTTCGCAATAAGTCCAGAATTTGATAAGCACCGAGAGGCCGATGATCTTTTAGTAATAATTGGAATACTTTTAGGCGTAAGGGTGTTAACTTAAGTTCTTTTTCAATAAAATGTTGTTTGAAATCCTTCAAGGCACTTTCAAAGCATAAATCATGATTATGATCCATAAAATTTTTTGAAATATTTGGGCTTGTTTGTTTTTTTTTCATGATTGAAGAAATTTTTCTCTTGAACATAAATTATAATCAATATAAGTCAATGTTATATTATAACATTACTAAAATATATGGAGACCTGTATGTCGAATAAAATTTTCTCTATTAGTTCAGCTTTTGTGTTGGGTGCAAGTTTTGCAGTTGCTGATGTACCAAAAGTTGCTGTTGATATAGCACCGGTACATTCATTGGTTTCAAAAGTCATGAATGGTCTGGGAAAGCCAAATTTAATCATTCCAGCAGAAGCTTCACCTCATGAATATCAACTTAGACCTTCCGAGGCTAAGGCACTTCAAGAAGCTAAACTTGTTTTTTGGATTGGAGAAGATTTAACACCTTGGCTTGAAAAAGGCTTATCTACTTTAGCTAAAGATGCAACAATTACAACCTTACTAAAAGCTGACGGGATAGAGTTACTTGATTTTAGAGAGGGTGCTTTATTTGAAGCACATGATCACAGTGATCATGACGACCATGACGACCATGATGATCATGATGACCACGACCATGATAAGCATAAGAAAAAAGATGACCATGACGACCATGATGATCATGATGACCACGACCATGGTAAGCATAATAAAAAAGATGACCATGACGACCATGACGATCATGATGACCACGACCATGGTAAGCATAAGAAAAAAGATGACCATGACGACCATGATGATCATGCAGGACATGAAGGTCATGACCATGGTGAGCATGATCCACATGCATGGTTATCACCAGGTATAGCAAAAGTTTGGTTAAATTTAATAGCAGCTAAATTATCTGAAGTAGATCCTAGTAATGCTAGTACCTATTTCTCAAATGCTAGTTCGGCCAATAAAGATTTAGATAGTTTATCAGATGAAATCAATAAAATCTTAGATCCTATAAGAAAGGAAAAATTTGTTGTTTTCCATGATGCTTATCAATATTTTGAAAAGCACTTTAATATTAGTGCTTCTGGGGCAATCTCTTTAGGAGATGCTTCTGACCCCAGTCCAGCACGTCTTAAAGAGATTAAGGAGAGAGTTGAGAAAGAGGATATCCATTGTGTACTTGCTGAACCACAATATAACGAGGGCTTAGTAAAAGCGGTTATAGAAGGAACACATGCTAATAATGCTGTCATAGATCCTCTGGGTGTTAGTTTGGAAATTGGGCCTAATCTTTATGATAAACTTATTCGCAATTTAGCAATAAATTTATCTAATTGTTTTTAAATCTTTTAAGGATTCAGCCTGCTTTTTAGTGGGCTGATTTTAAAACTTTTGAAATTTTAAATGAATATGAATTATCAAATATCAGTAGAAAAGTTATCGAATTTAGTTCACACAGTTTCTGATGTTTCTTTTTTATCAGATTTTATTAATCAGTCTTATTATGGTGTTGTATGGGACAGGCAAATACCCATAAATATTCAAGATTGGCTTAATAAAACTGATCCTAGTTTAATTCCAAGCTTTAGAGAAATTTGCCATAAAAATGGGGTAAGTAAAAAAATAATAAATATTTTTGAAAATTCAAAGCTGACTAATAAAAAAAATACTGAATGGTTAATACAGGATATAACAAACTTATCTGAAGTTTTTTCTAACTTAATGAAAGTTGATTATATTAGACTTAGAATGGAAGTTGTTTCTACTAACTCTTGTCGAAAATTTCATGTGGATGCAGTAAAAGGAAGATTAATATGCACTTATCGTGGACAGGGTACACAGTATGGTATTTCTATAGATGGTAATGATCCAAAAAACTTTAAGACTACACCTACTGGTTCACCCATTTTACTTAGAGGCACACTTTGGATTGAAAACAATCCCAAAATAATATTGCATAGATCTCCGCCTATTGAAGGCACAGGAGAAACTCGGTTTGTTTTTGTACTAGATCCTATATTTGATCCTGAGAACGAAGTATGACACAAAATCTTGGAGAAACAAATCTACGTCGAAGGAGACGAGTTGGTAACCCAATGCATGAATTTGACCAATTACCTAAGCCATTGAGAAAATGGTTATCCAAAGCTATTTTACCATGGTCCCCTGCATCTGTAAGAAGAGTGTGGAATAAGTCAATTAATAAAGGTTTATCTTTTCAAGAAGTACTTGGCGTTTTAGACGAAACTGAAGAATGTACGATGAAAAAAGAGAAATTAAAAACTAAATATTTTAAAAAAATATAGTAGAGAAGATTACAATTAATTTTTTATTTTTTTAAAACTTATTTTTATGATTTAAATTTCCATGCACCCAATATTGACATAATTGCCAATACAGGAATTAATATTGCAATTAAGATTACACTGTCATAGCCACCGTATCAGATAATTGATCCCAAAATTGGTCCCATGGCTGAACCAAGAACAAATCCTGTAGCTAGCATTCCAGAAATAACTCCAAAGTCTTTTCTACCCAATATTTCTGAAATAACTGTTGGACGTATAATGCTTAATACGCCATAGCCACATCCTTGAGTAAAAACAAATAGAAATACTATAACTACAATTATATTGGTAAAATATAAAGACCAACCTGCGATAAATATTGAGCCAAAACATACTAAGCAAATTGTAAGAGTTGAAATTTTTTTCTCCAAAACTAACATTATGAATCGCCCAATTACCTGCATAGGACCAATTAATGAAGCAACTAAAATAGCAAAACTAGTCGAAAGGCCTCTTTCAAATAAAATAGGAAGAATATGGCTTAAAATAATACCATGATTAAATGCTAACAAAGTAAAAGTTATTCCTATTAACCAAAAAGACGATTTTGATAAAGATCCAAGTACTGTAAATATGTTTAATGAAGTTTTTGAAGCATGTACTTTGGATTGCTGTTTTGCATGTTGCGTACTATAGATAACTAAGGGAGTACAAATTAAACCAACAACAAAACCAAATACAATAATTGCCCAACGCCAGCCAAAATTTTCAATTAAAAAATGAGAACTTGGAAAAGAAATTGTTCCTGCGAATCCTGCTATAAGAGTAACAATTGTAATAGCTCTTTTTGCATTTCCACCCAAACTATGAGTTATTATTGCAAAACAAGCTTCATAGAGTGATCCAGACATTGCAATACCAAGTCCAAACCAGACAGCATAAAATTGCCATACTTCAGTAACTTCAGATAACAAAAGTAACATAATAACGGCTAGTATTGTTCCTCCTGAAAATACCTGCTTCCCAAAACCTTTATCTATTAAGCGGCCAATTAAAGGGGCACATAATGCGGAGACAATGAGTGAAATAGTGAAAGCTCCAGTCAGAACAGTTCTTGAAAACCCAAGACTAGTTTCCCAAGTTGGAAGAAAAGCTGGAAAAGAATAGAAATATGCTGCCCAAACTATTGTCTCAACAATAGCAAATGGTATTACAATCTGAGTATAAATTTTATTCATTATAATAATTGAAGGGGTGGATTTTTTTAAATTTTATGGAAATGACAAAATTCCAATTTAGTCTTCTAAAATTTCATTCATATAAACTACTCTTTTTTCAATGATTGACAATTCAGCAGCCTGACCAATCGCAACTGCTTTAAGTCCATCATCTAAAGATACTTGAGGTCTTAAATTTTCTGTAATAGCCTTTTGAAATTCTAAATGTTCGTAATAAGTTGATCCGTGGTGATGACCGGCCTTTAAAATAGTTTCATCAACTTCTATATTTTCAATTTTAATATTATCTAATTTCCTTAAGCTAATTGATAGTTCAGAGCTTGATTTTCCAGATAAAAATGAGGGAACACCTGTTTCAATTTTACCAACATTTCCTACAGCACATAATTCTTCTTGGAGTTTAGAGTTTTCTGAAAACATACATAAGTCTAGCATAGAGCGTATTCCATTTTCAAAATTTACAATGACAAAGGCATTATCTATTATATCAGGTTTTCTGCCATTATATTGCTCATTTAAATGATTGACATCTTGGGCACCGCTCGCATAAACGCTTACTGCTTCACTATTACTAACTAAACGCATCAAATCAAAAAAATGGCAACATTTTTCAACAAGAGTTCCTCCGGTATTTTTTGAAAATCTATTCCAGTCATTTACTTTAACTAGGAATGGAAATCGATGTTCCCTTATCGAGAACATTTTTAGATCTCCAATTGTACCAGATTTAATTTCTTTTATAAATTTCGCTACTGGTGGCATATATCTGTACTCCATTGCAGTCCAAATTATACTTGGATAACCTTTAGTAATTTTTTTGAAATTAAGACAATCTCTAACATTGGTACATAGAGGTTTTTCTATTAAAAGATGTGCTTTGGTTTTTATTATATCTTTGAGAATATCTATATGACTAAAATTAGGAGTTGCTATTATATAAACGTCTGCAATTTTAGCTTCTATTAATTCATTATGATGAGAAAAAATTCTGGGGTTATTTATTAAGTCTTTTCGTGACTCATCTATGGAAGCCTTATGATTGTCACATAAAGCCACTACCTCAGCATTTTTCAGAAGGTTTATATTTCTAATATGCTCCCTTCCCATAGTACCAGAACCAATAATTGCATATTTTAAGGCTCCCATTTTTATCTTATCCTTTTATTTTGCTTTAAAATTAAAAATTCTGATGTAATTTATAGATAGAAATTTTATTATCGGTAAAGGAGATTAAAATAACTATTCTATTATTTTTATTAAATATTTTAAAATATTTAAATACATTTTTTCTTCGTATTGGTAGACAATTAGCATGGATAGCTATTTTGCTAATGGTAATGGTTATTCTTCTTCAAGTTTTTTTTAGATATGTTCTTAATAATGCACTTCCTTGGCCAGACGAGGTAGCTCGTTTTTTAATGCTATGGATGACTGCGCTAATAGCTCCATCGGCTTATAGGTGGGGAGGTTTTGTTTCTATTGATATGATAATAGGCTCTTTCACTAAATTAATTGGTAATCTAATCAGTTTACTATTACTCATGCTTTCTTTTTTTATTTTGGTTATAAGTTTTAAATTGGGATTAGATCATATTAAAGTTGGTTGGATTTTTAATTCTTCATCCATCAAAATCCCGCTTTTTATTATTGGCGAACAGTCTAAACCTCTTAAACTTGCATGGATGTATATGTCATTACCCATAGGGATTTTTTTGTTAATTTTGGTAAATTTAGAGCTTATTTTAATTAGGGTAATCTCAATTTGCGATCCTCTTTTGAATATTAAACCAGACCCTGATAAAGAAAGTTTAGAAGTATAACTATGTTAGTTTGGTTTCTTCCCCTTTTTTTAGTTTTTCTTTTAATTGGATTACCAGTTTTTTTTAGTCTTTTGGCAGCGCCAGGGATTTTGCTTTGGTTGAATGGACAAGCTAGTGATGCGGCAATGCTATATAGAAATATATATAATGGTATTGATAGTTTTCCTTTAATGGCAATACCATTTTTTATGTTAGCAGGTGAGTTAATGAATAGGAGTGGTATCACTCTTAGATTGGTTGAATTTAGTCAAGCTATGATGGGACACTTAAGGGGTGGTTTAGCACAGGTCAATATTCTTTCATCTATACTTTTTGCGGGCCTTTCTGGATCTGCAGTTGCTGACACCTCAGCTATTGGTTCTATGTTAATTCCTGCTATGGAAAAACAAGGATATTCAAGAAAATTTGCAGCAGCAATTACAGCAGCAAGTTCCGTAATAGGCCCAATTATTCCACCATCAGGTATTATGATAATTTATGCTTATGTAATGGGAGAAAGTGTAGCTGCATTATTCTTAGCTGGAATTGTTCCTGGTTTAATGGTTGGTATCAGTTTAATGGTCATGGTAAGATTATTAGCAAACAGGTATGATCTTCCTAAAGCAACATTAAAATCTTCTTGGAAGATAAGGAGAAAAGCATCTCTAAAAGCATTTTTTCCATTAATGACACCAGTTATAATTTTAGGAGGAATATTAGGTGGTATTTTTACACCTACCGAAGCATCTGCAGTAGCTGCTGCATATGCTTTTTTTATAGGTTTATTTGTATTAAAGACACTTGAATGGAGAGATATTCCCAAAGTTTTAACCAAAGCTGCATTGGTATCATCTGTGGTTTTACTTTTAGTTGGAGCAGCCATGGCATTCAAAACAGTGGTTAGCCTATCCCATGCTCCAGAACATTTAGCTGATTTCGTTCTAAGTTTAAGTGATAATCCATATATACTTTTATTTCTGATTAATATTTTGTTATTTATCGTTGGTATGTTTTTAGATGCTGGACCTGCAATTATTATTTTAGGTCCAATATTGGGACCAGTTTTTACAGATTTAGGTGTTCACCCTGTACACTTCGCGATTATAATGTCCGTAAATCTTACCGTAGGATTAGCAACACCACCTATGGGTTTAGTATTATTTGTTGCCTCCTCTGTTTCAGGAGAAAAAGTTGAGTCTATTGCACGTGCAATTTTACCTTTTCTAGCAGTAGAAATTGTGGTTATATTTTTAATTACGTATTTCCCAGCTCTATCTATGAGTATTCCATTGTTGACTGGATTTGCAAAGTAAGCTGAGAAATATAAATAGTTTTGCTTATGAACTTTTAAATAAGTATTAGGCAGAGATAATAAATTATAAATCTAGGGAGGATATTTTGTTTTTTTCAAAGTTACTAAAATCGATGAGTATATCTACTTTAATAGTAGGTTGTTCATTTGCAGCTTTTGCTGCTGATTACAACTTAAGATTAACTGCCAATTCAAACGATCAAGATGAAGATTATGATGGTGCAGTTGTTTTCAAAAATTATGTTGAAGCTGCTTCTAATGGAGCAGTATCAGTTGAACTATTTATTGGAACCCAGCTTTGTTCAAAGGGCGCAGAATGTTTACAAGGTGTATCTGATGGAAGTATAGATATTTACATCTCAACTTCAGGTGGAGCTGCAGGTGTTTTTCCATATGTTCAAGTATTAGATCTTCCGTATTTAATGTCTGATGATAGAATTGCAGAGGACGTAATGCGAAGTGATTTTGTTAGAACAGTTAGAAAAATGGCATTAGCTGATTCTGGAAATACAATTCGTTTAATGACGATTGGAAATACAGGTGGCTGGAGAAATTTTGCAAATACAAAAAGACCAATTAAAGAGCCTTCTGATATGGAAGGACTAAAAATTAGAACAGTTGTAGCTGATTTACCTCAAGTACTAGTTAGAGCTTTAGGTGCTGCTCCAACACCAATTCCATGGCCCGAATTATTTTCTTCATTTCAAACTGGAGTAGTTGAGGGTTCAAAAAATGGTATAACCGATATTATGAATATGAAGTTTCCAGATGCAGGTCTTCAGTATGTTACTTTAGATGGGCATGCTTATATGGGAGCTCTATGGTGGATGAATAATGCTAAATATCAATCCATGCCTAATGACATTAGAAAAGTGATAACTGATGGTTTTTATGCTCTTCAGCAAGCTACTTTTGCTTCTCCAAAAAGAAAATCAATCAAAGCTTATGAAGATTTTGTAGCTGGTGGTGGAAATCTTTATGTTCCAAGTCCTGATCAAAAAGCAATGTTCAAAGAGGCTGCTGCTCCTGTTTATGATTGGTTTAAGTCCAATGTAAAAGGTGGCCCAGAAGTTTTTGATGCTTTAACTACTGCTGTTGCAGATGCTGAGGGCAGAATGTCTTCAGATTATGGTAAAGATCTCAATTAATATAATTATCAGGGGTGGTTTTATACTACCCCTGATTACCTAAATGGATAAATCCAAGACTTATAATCATCGATAAGAACATGTGCTTGTTTAATTTCTTCAGGGGTCATTTTTTTTATTACTTCTTCTTGAGAAATAGCAGCATCAGGATCCCCGCCAATAGCAGAAAGAACATACCAAGTATATGCTCTTATAAGGTCTGGAGCAGGCATTCCTCTACCTGTTTCATAGTACCAACCAACACCAGATTGAGCTCCTGGATGCCCTTTCATCGAGGATCTAAGATACCAGTCAAAAGCTCTAAAATCATCTTTCTGAACCCCAAGTCCCATTGCATACATAATTCCTATAAGTTCCTCAGCGTCAGCATTTCCCGATCTAGCTGCTGGAAGAAGTTCTTTCATTGCCTCTTCAAATTTACCTTCTTCCATCAAATCGCGAGCATGCTCAATCTCACCAAAAGTGAGTGTTGGTATAAGTATGAAAATATAAATATATTTAAACATTTTATTTCCTCATTTATTTTGGTCTTTTCATTTTTTTATACAAATAGTTCTTATGCAGAAAAATTACCTGAGCCACTTTCAACAAATGATTTTCACTATTCAGATCCCAAAAAAGCAGCATTAGGGAGGTTACTTTTTTATGATAAAATTTTATCGGGAAATGATAATATATCCTGTGGTACTTGTCATCACCATGATTTGGGAGGAAGTGATGGATTATCGTTAGGTATAGGCGAAGGTGGATCAGGAATTGGTAAAAATAGAACACCTGGAGCCGGCGAAAATAAGATTAAAAAAAGAATACCAAGAAACTCACCAGGTCTTTGGAATTTAGGAGCTAAGCAGATCCATACTTTAATGCATGATGGAAGGATAAGTAAATCAAACACATTCGGAAATGGATTTAATACACCAGCAGAAGAATGGCTTCCTTCAGGATTGGATAATATTCTTTCTGTTCAAGCACTCTTTCCCATGACTCGGCAGTTTGAAATGGCAGGTAATTTTGGTGAAAATGAAATAATTGGGTTAGTTTCAAAAGTTGGTAAGGATAGCAGAAGAATAGATCGAGCATGGCCAGTTATTGAAAATAAAATAAGGGGTATTTCTGAATATCACCAAAAATTCATGGACGCTTATGATGATATCAAAGATCCTTCAGATATAAAAATTATACACATAGCAAATGCAATTTCTGCCTTTATTATAAAAGAATGGACATCTTTTGATTCACCATTTGATGATTTTATTAATGGGAAAACTAATGCTCTTACCTCAACTCAGAAAAGAGGAATGGATTTATTCTATGGAAAAGCTCAATGTTCTTCTTGTCATTCAGGAGTTTTATTTACAGATCAAAAATTTTATGCACTAGCTATTCCACAATTTGGTCCAGGAAGGACAAGAAGAATGGACCCATATACTAGAGATGTGGGAAGAATGGGCGAAAGTGATAACGTAGAAGATATGTATAAATTCAAAACACCTTCTTTAAGAAATGTATCTTTAACATTCCCATATGGTCATAATGGTGCATATCCTACTTTAAAAGGAATAGTTAAACATCATTTAAATCCCTTACAAATGTATAAGAATTGGGAGCCAAGTATGGCTAATTTGCCAGAAGCTAAATGGTTGGAAAAAATTGATTTTGTTGTTTTTGCGGATGAAAGGGAACAAAAAAGACTTCTTTCCAGAATTGATATAAATCCTGTAAGTATAGATGAAAATGAAATTAATGAATTGGTAAGCTTTCTTAATTCATTAACTGGAAAAAGTAGAAATGAAAGACCCTTAGGAAAACCAATTTCTGTGCCTAGTGGAATAAAAGTAGATTAGATGTTTAATGTGTATGTAATAAGAGAATTTAAAATGGTGAAATTTTTTTTTCCAATAATTCTCAAGTTTAAGATTTTATGATGGAAAAAAAATGAGATTAAGTCCTGGTAAATTTATGGGTATGAAAAGACTTTCTGATAATAATGGTATTTTTATTATGACAGCTGTAGACCAAAGGCCCCCAATAAAAAAACCTATAGCAGATTATTTGAAAAAATCACAAGCTCCATGGAAAGATGTTGCTAACTTTAAAAAATCTTTAGTTGATAATTTACAGGAGCAAAGTAGTGCATTGCTTTTAGATCCTCACTATGCATTACCTATTTCCATGGATATTTTCAATCCTAGAAAAGGACTAATAGTAACCTTAGAAGATTCAATTTTTGAAGAAAAAACTGGTGGAAGGATTTCTAAAAGTATTAATAACTGGTCAGTTGCTAAAATAAAAAAAATGGGTGCTGATGCCGTTAAGGTATTGGCTTGGTATAGGCCTGACGCTGACAAAAAGATCATTGATTCCCAAAAAGATTATGTAAAGAAGATTGGAGAAGAATGTGTAAAATATGATATTTTATTTCTTTTTGAGTTATTAGTTTATCCTTTTATGAATGAAAAAAACTATATTGACGAATATCTTGAAATGAAAAATAAAAAAACTGACCATGTTTTACAATCTATTGAGGAATTTTCAAAAAATGAATATGCAGTTGACGTTTTTAAGTTAGAAAGTCCTGTAAATGTTAAGACCATAAATGATGATGATCTTATGTCATTCAAGGAAATGGATAAATTAACTGGCCGTCCATGGGTCATGCTTTCAGCTGGTGCAGGTAAAGAGGAATTTAAAAAAGTATTATCGCTTTCTTTTCAAGCTGGTTGCTCAGGTTTTTTGGCAGGTAGAGCAATTTGGTTAGAAGCTCTATCAAAATATCCAGACTGGAAAGCTATTAATTCTATTCTTAAAAATTCATCAGCTAAGTATCTGAATGAGTTAGCCAATTTAGCGAAAAAACAGGCTCTTCCATGGTATGAAAATCAATGTTTTTCAAATGGAGGAAATCTTTTTCCCTACAGGACTTCTGATTTCAGGCATATTTATGTGGAAGGTTTGAAAAAGTGAAAATTGGCATCCTTGCACTTGGCCGTCCTACATTTGATGTTCAATATGCAAAAGAAAGATTAACTGCAAGTTTGAATTATCTAAGTTCTACTAATCATAACATTCTTGGAAGTTGTGAACTATTATTAGATGAGCACGATGCACTCAACGAGATAAATAAATTCAAAAACGAAGATTTAGATTTCATAATAATTATTCAAGTTACATTTACTGACTCTTCCACCCTTCTTAAAATTGCTTCTTGTTTGGAAAAACCAATAGGGATTTGGGCTTTCCCCGAACCACGCCAAAGCGAAAGATTAAGATTAAATTCATTTTGTGGACTAAATCTAGCTTCACATACTTTAGGATTAAATAATATCCCCTTTTCATGGATTTATGAAAACCCAGAAAGCATTGAGGAAACAAAGTTTGAAATTTTAATTAGTAGTAACAAATCAAAAAGACCAGAAAAAAAATTGGAAATTCCATCATTGGGATCTAGAAAAGCAAAATCAATAAAGGAAAAAATACAGAATTTTAAAATAGGAAAGATTGGATCTCACCCCGATGGTTTTGATACTTGTAAATATGATCAAAAAAAACTCATAGGACTTTGTGGAATAAAAGTTGATGAAATTGAAATAGATACATTTTTAAATAATTCTAGAAATGTAAAATCTGAAGAAATAGAACCTACTTTAAACAAACTAAAAAGAACAATTTCTTCGATAAACGATGTAAATCAAAAAGAACTTATACTTTCTTTAAAATTAGAAAATTCATTAAAAAAATTACAAAAAGATGGTTCATATAATGCTTTTGCACTTAGATGTTGGCCAGAAATGTTTACTGAATATGGAGGAGCTATTTGTGCTCCCGCATCCATGTTGACAGAAAAAAAAGTGCCTTGTGCTTGCGAAGCTGATGTATATGGAGCCGTTACACAATTAATTTTACAAGAAGTCTCAGGGCAACCTGTTTTCTTAACCGATATTGTAGATATTAATATTGATGATGATACTGGAGTATTTTGGCACTGTGGTCAAGCACCACTATCCATGTGTAATCCTAAAATTAAACCAACTGCGACTATTCATTCTAATAGAAAAATGCCATTACTTTTTGAGTTCCCATTGAAAGAAGGCATTGTAACAATGATGAGAATTTCTCAATCTTTTGGAGAGCAAAAAATGGTAGTTTCTAAGGGTAAAATGCTTGATAGAGCGCTACCTTTTACGGGAACTTCAGGAGTGATAAAATTTGAAAATGATTCAAAACAAGTTCTTAACGACATTATTTCTTTTGGTCTTGAACATCATATAGCCATTACTTACGGAGACCATGTGAAGTTACTATCTGAATTAGCTTCAGAATTGAAGCTTCCAATCTTAAATATTTAGTTAGAAGGTTCAAATGATTTTAATTACTGAATTTATGGATGAGGATGCTATTAATTTATTGATGAAAAAATATGACGTTTATTATGATATTTCTTTGGCAGAAGATTCAAATTCATTAGTAAAACTAATAAATAAAATGAAAGCTTTGATAGTTCGTAATAAGACTCTAGTAACTAGAGAGTTAATTGAAAATGCACCAAATCTAACTTGTGTAGGCCGTTTAGGAGTTGGATTAGACAATATCGATCTTAATGCTTGTGAAGAACAAAATATTACAGTTTATCCAGCCTTAGGCGCTAATTCTCATAGTGTTGCTGAATATGTTATATGTGCCTCGATGTTGTTGCTGAGAAAAGCTTATTTTAAAAAAAATGAAATGATTGCTGGCAATTGGCCAAGACAAGAAAGTTCTGGTTCAGAAGTTTATGGTAAGACACTTGGTTTAATTGGTTTTGGGGATATCGCACAGAAAACTAGAGATTTAGCCCTAGGTTTAGGAATTAAGACGGTTGCTTATGATCCTTATTTGGACAAGGATAGTAATGTATGGAAAGAAACTAAAAATTTACCGCTAGAAAATCTTCTTTCAATTTCTGATATTATTTCACTTCATATTCCTCTTACTAAAGAAACTAAAAATTTAGTTGATGAAAAGAAATTAAGACTTATTAAAAATTCTTCTGTAATCATTAATACTTCCAGAGGTGGAATTATTGATGAAAATTCATTAGCCAAACTGCTAAAAGAAAATAAAATTGGTGGAGCTGCATTAGATGTGTTTAATAAAGAACCAATCAACAAAGTGAATGCAAAAAAATTTGAAGGACTTGATAATATAATTTTAACGCCGCACATAGGAGGGGTAACTAAAGAATCTAATGAGAGGGTAAGTAAAATGATTGCAAAAAAAATTGATATTCATCTTTCAAAATAAAGATTACTTATTTTATCATTTCTACTAATTAAGCGATTTAACAATAATTATTCCAACCAAAATAAAGGCAATAACATATGTCAGAAGAAGCTAATTTTGTAACTCATTTGGAGTGCTCACTTACTGGAAAAAAATATGAAAAAAATAAAATTCATGGTTTATCAGACGACGGAAAACCACTTCTAGTCAGGTATGATCTTAAAAAAATGGGTGAGACCATTTCAAGAGATGATATAGGAAATAATTGTGAGCCTGGTTTTTGGCGATACTCATTTATGTTACCAGTTGAAAAAAAGAGAAATAGAATTTCTTTAGGAGAAGTAGTTACCCCGCTTATTAAATTAGATAAAACTTTAAAAAATTTAAGTTTTAATTCTATAGCTTTTATTAAAGATGAAGGACTACTGCCCACTTCTTCATTTAAAGCAAGAGGTTTAGCAATGGCTGTTTCAATGGCAAAACAATTAGATCTCAGCCATCTAGCAATACCTACAAATGGAAATGCAGGGGCGGCTCTAGCTGCTTACGCTACAAAGGCTGGTATGAAATCTACAGTCTTTTGTCCTGATGACACTCCAGATATTAATGTAAGAGAAATTGAACGTTTAGGAGCAAATACATATAAGGTAAACGGTTTGATAAATGAGTGTGGAAAAATTGTGCTTGAGGGCAAAGAAAAAGCTGGGTGGTTCGATGTTTCTACCCTTAAGGAACCTTATAGAATTGAAGGTAAAAAAACTATGGGTTTAGAGTTGGCAGAGCAATTAAATTGGAAACTTCCTGATGTTATTTTCTATCCAACTGGAGGAGGAACAGGCTTAATTGGTATGTGGAAAGCTTTTAATGAATTACTAGAATTAGGTTGGCTTAAAGGGAAATTACCAAGAATGGTTGCAGTTCAGGCAGAAGGATGTGCTCCAATCTACAAAGCATGGAGTGAAGGAAAAGAATTTGCGCCGTTATGGGAGAATGCAAATACTATTGCCGCAGGTATTAGGGTACCAATCGCCGTTGGTGATTTTTTAATTATACGCGCAATAAATGAAAGTAAGGGATTTTCAATATCTGTATCTGATGAAGAAATAATAAAAGCTAGAGATGAGGTTTCTCAAAAAGAGGGTACTCTTTTATGTCCTGAAGGTGCTGCTACATTTGCAGCTTTTAGAAAGTCAGTTAATTCAGGAACTATATCAAAGGATGAAAGTGTGGTTTTGTTTAATTGTGCAAGTGGATTGAAATACCCACTCCCAGAAGTTTCAAAATTTATAGATAAATCAAAACCAATTGATTATACATTGTTTTAATTATTCTAATGATGTTGGTAAAGAAAGTCTAAATATAAATTGTGCGTAAACTATTAAATTTTAATGATAACTGGTTATTTGGAAGTTCTGAGGTTTGTCTACCGCACACCGCTATTGAATTACCTTTTAATTATTTTGATGAAAAAACTTATCAAAGAGAGTTTATTTATGAAAAAATAATTATCCCTAATTCAACTTGGGATAATAAAGAGATTTCTGTTATATTCGAAGCGGTAATGGCAAATACACAAGTATTTTTAAATAATAAAAAAATCGTTTCTCATACTGATGGATATTCCCCCTTTATAGCTAGATTAACTGATGAACTTAAAAAGGGAGAAAATATTTTAAAAGTCAAGATTGATGGAAGTGAAAACCCCTCTATTCCACCATTTGGAGGTCGAATAGATTATTTAACCTATGCAGGGATTTATAGGGATGTACATTTGCGTATTACTTCTCCGATATTAATACAAAACATAAAAATTGAAACTCCGAATGTGTTAAATGAAAAAAAGTCTGTAAAAGTAAATGTTAATTTATTTAATCCAAAAAAAATAACCTTGTCAGGTTTTTTAATTGCAAAGTTGAAGGATACGGAAGGTAAGACACTATCTACTTCAAAATTCAAAATTACTAGAGAAGAAATTTGTTTTGAAATTGATAAACTTGAAAATATAAAACTTTGGGATACGGATAATCCCGTATTGTATGCGTTAGATATTCGGATTGAAACTCCATACGGTATTGATAATCTTTCTGAACGTTTTGGTTTTAGATCAGCAGAATTTACCAAAAATGGTTTTATTCTTAATGGAAATCCAATAAAAATTCGAGGTTTGAATCGTCATCAAAGTTTTCCCTATGTTGGTTATGCTTTAGGAAAATCGGCTCAGTACAAAGATGCTGAAATTTTAAAATATGATTTAAGGATCAATCTGGTTCGAACCTCTCATTATCCACAATCCAAACATTTTCTAAATCGTTGTGATGAAATAGGGTTACTAGTTTTTGAGGAAATAGCAGGTTGGCAACACATAGGGGATAAAGAATGGCAGAATAAATCAATTGAGAATGTACAAAACATGATTGAAAGGGACTGGAATCACCCATCCATTATTTTATGGGGTGTTAGAATAAATGAGAGTCCCGATAATCACGAATTTTATTTAAAAACAAATCAAGTTGCTCATCAGTTAGATAGTACTCGTCAAACAGGTGGAGTTAGAAAATTCGAAGAAGGTGAATTTCTTGAGGATGTTTATACTATGAATGATTTTATTTTGGGTGAGGAAGAATTAGGTGGGAACAGAGGAAGAATTCCTTTAAGACCTCAACGTGAATGCACAGGATTTAACTATGATGTTCCATATATGGTCACAGAATTTAATGGACACATGTTTCCAACCAAATCTGTAGATAATGAATTAAGGCAAAATGAACACGTTTTAAGACACCTTGAAGTTTTAAATGCGGCTTATGGTGCTAGCAATAATGCAGGTGCAATTGGTTGGTGTGCATTTGATTATAATACACATAAAGATTTTGGCTCTGGTGATCGTATTTGTTATCACGGAGTTATGGATATGTTTAGAGAACCTAAATTTGCAAGCTATGTTTATTCTAGTCAGGATCATGCAAAAAACGGGATAGTTCTTGAGCCAGTAACCGTTTGGGCACGTGGTGAAAGAAATATTCAAGGGGTTTTACCATTAATAATTTTAACGAATTGTGATTATGTGGAATTTCAATTTAATGATAGTGAGGAGAGATTTTCCATTAACCCAGATTTTAAAAACTTTTCAAATTTACCGCATCCACCTATCATGGTTGACACGGAGCATTTTCCTGAAAATGTATTCGGAACTTGGGGAACAGATTGGCCAAATGTCAAAATTAACGGTTTTATTGATAGAAAATTAGCTATTAGTAGAAAATTTGTTGCAGACCCTGTTCCAACTAACCTTGAAATAATTCCAGATTTAGAGGAAGTCAGCATAGGTACAGACGTTCGGGTTATTATTCGAGCTCTAGACCAGGTTGGTAATAAAATGAGATATCTGAATGAAACTATATCTGTAAATTTGTCTGGTCCTGCAATAATTTTTGGTCCTAATTCAATACCACTAAGAGCGGGTTCTGCTGGATTTTGGATACGTTCTTTAGGATTAGGAAAAATAAAAATCTCAATTATAAGTAATCGTTTTGCACAAAAAGAAATTTCAATTTTTGTAAAATAAATGTTTATTCACATTTGTATTTAATTAATCATGTTTTAAAATCAGAAAATCATGTTAAGTTTATCTAATTCTTAAACCGGAATTCTGATCAAAAAAATACAATGATCTTTCGTTAAGAGTAATTTGAATGGTTTCTCCTGGGGGAAGATTTTCTTTATTATTTGATTCTGATAACAAAGAATTATTTTTATCTAACCTTAAGTGATAAATGGATAAATTTCCCAAATTTTCAACAAATTCTATCTTTTTACCTTTAGTAGATCTTTTAAATAGTACATCTTGTGGTCTCACACCTATGGTTACTTTTAAGTTTTCTTTACTTAATTTTGGAAATTTCTTGATCTTTAAGTTTTCTAAAGAGGGTATTTTTAGATCTTTTCCGTCAAATTTAGCCTCCAAAAAATTCATACTTGGTGATCCTAAGAACCCTGCTACAAATTTATTATCTGGATTTGCATAAAGTTCTAATGGTTTACCAATTTGTTCAACGCATCCATCTCTTAACACCACTATTTTATCAGCCATGGTCATAGCTTCTGTTTGGTCATGTGTTACATAAATTATAGTCGCACCCAATTCTTTATGTAATCTAGTTAATTCAATTCTCATCTCTACTCTTAACTCTGCATCTAAATTGGAAAGTGGTTCGTCGAACAGAAATACTTTGGATCCTTTAACTATTGCTCGTCCTATTGCCACTCGTTGTCGTTGTCCACCAGATAGAGATGCCGGTTTTCTCTTCATTAATTCAGTTAATTGAAGGATTTTTGCAGCTTCTCCGACCTTTTTATTAATTTTAGTCTTAGGAGCATTATTCATTCTCAATCCAAAACTCATATTTTCTTCAACAGTCATATGAGGATATAAGGCATAATTTTGAAATACCATTCCAACTCCTCTATTAGCTGGATCTACTGTTGTAACTTCTTTAGAATTAATGATAATTGAACCACTAGTTGGTGTTTCTAACCCTGCAATTATCCTTAGTAAAGTTGATTTTCCACATCCTGATGGACCAACAATTACACAAAAATCTCCTTCGTTAATTTTGAGAGAAACATCGTTTATAACTGTTGATTTTCCAAAGTCTTTTTTGACCTCTTTTAAAATTACCTCAGCCATTTTTATTTAAACTTTCTTTATAATATTAGATTTATTAAAATATAATTTGGATTTTAATTTCAAGTCATTGACAATACTCAATTAAATAATAACATCTGTCAATGTAGGTAAGAATTGGAGTTCTTACTAATTGCATTTATGATTGGAGGAGAAATGTATACTAAAATTAAGCTGATTTTAATTAGTTTACTGTCAGTAATTCTAATTAGTTCGGCATCTTTTGCAAGAGATCTTGTTATAACTTTTGATGACATGAACCCAGGACCAAAAGCTGCCTTTGAAAATGCCATAGCAAAATTTCAAAAGGAAAATCCAGATATTAATGTTATAGCTAATAATGGTGATAGAGAGGAGCATAAGGCTGCGATTAGAAATTTCTTAATTGCAGATGCACCAGATGTTACTTCTTGGTACCCAGGCAATAGAATGAGACCATTTGTAAAAGCTGGTCTTTTTGAAGATGTATCAGATGTATGGGATGAAAATAACTTTCACGAAGATTTAGCTGCTATAAAACCAACTATGACTATCGGTGGAAGACAATGGGGTGTGCCTTATTCTTATTATCAGTGGGGTGTTTATTACAGAAAAGATATTTTTGATAAGCTAGGTTTATTTGAACCAAATACTTGGGTTCAATTTAAATATATCTGTGAAACGCTTAAGAAAAATGGAATAGCACCAATTACAATAGGGACACGGTATCTTTGGACAGCAGCAGGTGTTTTTGATTATATTAATCTCAGAACAAATGGATATAAGGTACATAATGATTTAACTGCTGGGAAAATAAAATATACAGACCCAAGAATAAGAAAAACTTTTGAATATTGGGCTGAGTTGGTAAATGCTGGTTATTTTATAGAAAACCATGCAAGTATGGCCTGGCAAGACGCAGTTGTCCCATTTGCCAATGGTGAAGCTGCAATGTATGTAATGGGTAATTTTTCAGTAGATGCTTATAAGAATGCAGGTCTGACCTATGACCAAATAGATTTTTTCAAATTTCCAGAAATTACAAAGGACATGCCTCGTGCAGAAGAAGCTCCAGCTGACGCTTTTTTTATTCCTACAAATGCAAAAAATAAAAGAGACGCAAAAAAGTGGTTGGCATTTGTAGCACGTCCTGATGTTCAATCTGAGTGGAATAAGACAATAGGTCAATTACCAATTAATTCAAAAGCAAAAGTTGCTGATGATAAATTCATTACAGAAGGTTTTGAAACCTTAAATACTGCTGTTGGACTAGCTCAATTCTATGATAGGGATGCTATACCAGAGATGGCTGCCGCAGGAATGGAGGGTTTTCAAGAGTTCATGATGAAACCTGATAGACTTGATAAAATTTTAAAGAGACTAGATAAAATTCAATCAAAAGTTTATAAATAAAATTTTTTGGGTGGGGTAACTCCCACCCATTTAAAATTATCATTAATTGATTGGTTATTATATTTGCAACAAATAGCTCTTTTTGATCAAAAAAAAAGAATTTATTCTGAGAATAAATTAGTTTTTTCTCCCTGGTATTTTTTGCTGCCAGCAATAATTTTTTTCCTTGTTTATGTGATTATTCCCATTTTCCAATCTGTTTGGATATCTTTTTATGAGTGGGACGGACTTGGTGAAGCTCAATGGGTTGGCTTAGCGAATTATATTGAACTTTTTGATGACGAGTATTTTTATACCTCTTTAAAAAATAATTGCATATGGCTTATTCTTTATTTATTTGCTGTTCCAATCGGACTATTTATTGCTTTATTTTTAAACCAAATTGTTTTTGGAATAAGGTTTTATAAATCTTTATTTTTTTTTCCATTTGTTATTTCACAAGTAGTGGTTGGACTAATTTTCGCTTGGTTTTATAATCCTAATTTTGGATTATTGGCGTATATTTTTTTATCTTTAGGTTTGGAACCTATCGCAATATTATCAGATGAAGAATTGGTCACTTATGGAATAATTTTTGCCGGTTTATGGCCTCAAATAGCCTATTGCATGATTTTATATCTAACAGGATTAAGTAATGTTTCTAAAGATTTGATGGAGGCAGCAAGGTTAGATGGAGCAAAGGGTATAAAAATGTTATGGCACGTGGTTCTGCCTCAGCTTAGGCCTGCAACATTTATCTCTGTCGTTGTTACTGTAATTGGCGCATTAAGATCTTTTGATATGGTAGCTATTATGACTGAAGGTGGACCTTATGGTTCATCAAATGTTCTAGCGTACTATATGTATGAAACTGCTCTTTCTGAATATGGTTTTAGACTGGGATATGGTTCAGCAATAGCAACAGTATTATTTTTTATTATGCTTATTTATATAAGTTATTTTTTATGGCGTTTATATAAAAATGAAAGAGAAGTCTAAATCATGTTTCCAAAACCGATTAATACTTTCTCGCCAAAATATCAGTTGATATACAAAATTGTTTTACCGATTGTATTAATAATTTGGCTCTTACCTCTAATTGCTATTTTTCTGACTTCAGTAAGATCTGCTGCAGATATTAACACAGGTAATGTCTTTGGTTGGCCTTCTCAGTTTTTATTGATTGAAAACTATTCAGAAGTATTTAAACGTTCAAAGGCTATTTTATATTTAAAAAATTCTTTTTTAATAACTATTCCAACTGTTATACTTTCAGTATCTTTAGCTTGTTTAGCAGGTTATGCACTAGCAATTTATAAGTTTAGATGGTCCCTACCACTTTTTTTTATATTTGTTGCTGGCAATTTTATACCCTTCCAAATCTTAATGATACCAGTAAGGGATATGTCAGTATCTACTGGTTTATATAATACAATTTCTGGTCAGGTTTTATTTCATGCTGCATTTCAAACGGGATTTTGTACTTTTTTTATGAGAAATTTTATAAAAGCCTTGCCTTTTGAGCTTATTGAAAGTGGAAGAATAGAGGGAGTTAGTGAAGCAAAGATATTTTTATACATAGTTTTACCACTAGTTCGACCCGCCCTGGCTGCTCTAGCAGTATTAATTTTTACTTTTGTCTGGAATGATTTTTTCTGGGCTACGGTCCTAACACAAGGAGAAAGTGTAAAACCGATTACTGCTGGGATAAGATCATTAAATGGCCAATATGTAAATAATTGGCATTTAGTTTCGGCAGCTTCTTTATGTGCTGCTATACCACCAGTTGCAATGTTTTTTCTTATGCAGAAACACTTTATTGCCGGTTTGACATTGGGTTCAGTAAAACAATAATTGAATTATTATATTTTCCTAAAAAATTATTTTTAGTTTATCATCTGTATTCAGGTAGATAATCTGAGTGAGCTTCTAACATTTCATCAGTTAAAGCATAAATTTCGTCTATTGATAAATGAGAAGCGGTTAAGGGATCTAACATAGCAGCATGATAGATATGTTCCCTTTTTTTAGTTAATGCAGCCTCTGCTGTAAGAATTTGTACATTAATATTAGTTCGCATAAGTGCTGAGAGTTGCTCAGGTAACCTACCAATTTTTTGTGGATAGAAACCTTTATTATCGACAATACAAGGAACTTCTACACAACAATTACTGGGTAGGTTTTCAATTAAACCATTATTCATAACATTCCCATATACTGTAAATTTATTATTATTTACTATAGCGTCGATTATATAAGAAGCATATTCATGACTTCTTTTAATTGCTTCGTTAGTAATAATTGAAATATCTTTATCTAATTCATTCCATAGTTCAGAATAGTACTCACACCGTAAAATATATTCATCTACAGGGATCTTATACTTTTCAATTAGTTCTTCTCTATTTGGCTTAATAAACCATGGAACATATTCTGCAAAATGTTCACTAGACTCAGTAACAAAAAAACCGAAACGCTTTAATATCTCATATCTGACTTTTTCATGTAAATTTCTTCCGGGATATTCTTGTTTTTTTGTTCTACTAGAAATTTTTTTATCACTTAAAATTTGATCAGCTAATCGTTTTAATTTGGGATATAAGTCTTCACCAGTTGAGGTTTTTTCAAATTTTTGAAAAAATGCCATGTGGTTTATTCCTGCACATTGATAACTTATATTTTTTATATTTTCCTGAAGATCTTCAGCTAGCATTTCAGCTGTTCCTTGAACTGAGTGGCAAAGTCCAATATTTTTTATATTTGGAAAAACCTTGTTAATGGCAATCATATTTGTACACATAGGATTAACATATTGCATCAATAAAGCATTTGGACAAACTTGCTCTATATCCTCAGCTATATTTAAAAGTACAGGTATTGTTCTCAAGCTTCTCATAATTCCACCTATACCAAGAGTATCGGCAATAGTTTGATTTAATCCAAACTTTTTTGGTATTTCAAAATCAATAACGGTAGAAGGCCTATACCCACCTACTTGAATAGTTGTTTGAACAAAATCAGCATCTAATAAAGATTCTCTTCTGTTTGTATGTAAGGATATTTTAGGAGTTGCTCCCATTTTCTTTGCAATAATTTCTAAGACTTCTTTGGTTTTTAATAATCGATTTTGATCAATATCCATAAGCGCAATTTCTATTGATTTAAATTGCTTAATTGTTAATAGATCTACCACAATATTTTTTGTGAATACTGTACTACCTGCGCCAATTATGGTAAGTTTTGTCATTACCATAAACCTTTCTTAATCAGTATTTTTTTTAAAAGTAAGCAATCGTCTACTATTAACCCATCTACTCCATAATCAATTAATTCATTAATATGGTTTTCTTTGTTAATAACCCATACTATGATTTTAGTTCCTGTTTTTTTTATTTTTTTAATTAAAGATTTATTTAAGACCTTTATACCTTTATAAAAAAAAGGTAATTCAAGACAAGGAACATCTATATCAGAAATAACCCCTAATCTAAGTGAGATCATAATACTTAAAGACTTTAATGTACCAGCGCTAAAACATATAGATTCTTTTATCAGATTTCTAATATGGGAAATTCTTTTATCGTTAAAACTGGCAATACATATTCTATCAAAGGTTTCGGTTTTATTTATGGTATCTGCTAACGGTTCTACAACTTTCCAACACTTCGCGTCTATATTGAAATAAGTTGAAGGAAATTCTTCCAGAGTTTCTTCTAATTTTGGAATTAAATGGCTTCCTTTCAAACGTATTTTTTCAATGTCTACGGAAGTTAGGTCTTTTAAAGCTATATCGTCTCCAGTTAATCTTTTTAAAGTAGGGTCGTGTATAATATAAGGAATAGAGTCTTTACTAGCATGAACATCAGTCTCAATATGTGTGAAGCCCAATTCTCTAGCTTTTGAAAATGCAGAATGTGTATTTTCTAAATATTTATTAGAATTATTTTTGGAAAAAAAATGCGCACCTCTATGAGGAAGTGCAATAAATTTTCTAGAACTTAGAAAATGAAATTGCTTTTTGAACGATTTAAAATTTCTATCAATTTTTGACACATTACTGGCCTATGATTATTTTTAATTTTATAAATAAATAATTACTTTTTTCCATTAATCATACATCAAATTAAATATGTTATTTGATTTTTTTATTAAATGGTAGTTTACCACCTGCCCACATGGGTAGATTTTCCTTATCATCCAACCAGGCCTGCTCAGAAATTGTATTTTGTCTCCCAAACTCAGCATTTCGCTGTGGATATCGTCCAAATTTTTCTAAAACTTGTCGGTGCTGATTAACCGCTTGTTTATTTCTTCCCTCAAATAAATTAAAATTAGGATGAGCTTCATTGCATTTATCTATTAGTTTACATGCAAGATCTAAATCTTTTAATTCCTCCGAATGAGCTAATGCCCAAGGCAAGAGATAAAGAAATGCAGCTGGAAGCTTAAGAGTATCTTCTATCGTAGTTTTGTTAATTAGTTCGTGGACTAATTTCCTGCCAATATTATCAAAAGAAAAAGCTTCAGACGTACCCCGAAAGCAAGATCTAGATAGTTGATCTGCAAGTAAAACCTTAGCTACTTTCCCATCTAAAGTTTCCCACTCTTTACCAATCAGAGTTGGAGGATCTGCTTTTAGCTCTCTTACAACTTTCGAAAAAGGCTTACAAAAGTCATCTAGTGCAGTGCCACTTGCAAACCAAATATTTAGCAAAGGTCCTACTATTTCTTCATGATTTAATTTTGATCGATCTTCAGGATTAGCTGTATCACACGCACACATATAGTTTAAAATACTACGAGATGATTGAGGCTGTTTTAAAGCTTCAAGTACAACGGGGATTTTTTTAAAGCTTTCTGGAGTCATTATAAAAAATCTATGAGTAGTTATTTTTTTGGTAAAAGTTAATTGATTCCTAACTTAATATAACGAAATTTATAATTTTAAAGAATGCATAAATTATAAAATTTTTTTCTTATCAAAAAAATATAATCTTCAAGATATTTATATAAAACTGACAATTTAAATGTTATCAAAACCGATATTAAAATTCATTTTTTTATTTTTGTAACATAAATTACAAAATATAATTTTTCAGGCAAATTGTATCCATCCCGTTACAATATACTTGCATCCTTGTTTTACGATTCCTCCAGAATGAGCATGTGTCCATTCAGCAGGCCAAATTATTGTTTTCCCTTTTTTTGGTTGGACGTTTATATCATAATAATGAAATGAGGTTTCTCCACCTTCTTCAACATCGTTTAAATAAGTCATAAAGGCTAAAACTCTGTGCATAGTAGAGGAGCTTCCTCTCTCTGTATGTACAGCACTGAAGTGACCCCCTGGTGAATATTTTTGTAAATTGAAGGTACCTATTTCCATACCTTTTATTGTGTTCAGGAAAGGCCATTGCTCCTTGTAATCGTTAAAACAATTTACAACATTATTAATATAGGTATTGAAGATCTTATACTTTTCTTGCTCTAGTTGTTTTGGTTTAATAGGAATATCCGTTGTTTTTTTTTGACTTTCATCTACGCCACCACCTATGCAGCCAGCACCTTGATCTGATGGGTTTGCTTCAAAAAAATTTACTATTTCATCACACATTTCTTTGTCTTTAAGAATCCAAGAGCCAATAAAATTCGGCGTATTAGAGCTATTTGAAGTTTCAATTCTTTGCATCATTTTTGGTTATCCTTTTTAATTAAACCTATTTATAAACTTATACTTCCATCAGTTTTTTGGATTAAAGATCGACCTTCTTCAAACTTACCAATCTTTAACATACATTGACCCATCTCCGCACTTGCATTTGAAAAGTTAGGATTTATCCTCAAAGCATTCTTATAAGCTGCTAGAGCTTCTTCCGGCTTGCCTTGATTTTGGAGAGTATTACCCAAGTTGTAGTGTGCATCGGCATAATCAGGTTTGATGGCTAGGGCTTTCTTATAAGCTGCTAGAGCTTCCCTCGGTTTGCGTTGACCATCAAGAACAATACCCATGTAATTATATGACTCAGCATAATCAGGTTTGATAGCTAGGGCTTTCTTAAAAGCTACCAAAGCTTCCTCTGTTTTGCCTTGATCATTAAGAACAGAACCCATGTTGTGATAGGCTGGAGCATAATCAGGTTTGATGGCTAGTGCTTTCTTAAAAGCCTCTATTGCCTCTTCTAGATTCTTTTTTTCTTTAAGAGCAACACCCATGTTGCTATATGTATCAGCGTAATTAGGCTTAAGAGATGAAGCTTTCTTGTAAGCCTCTATTGCCTCTTCCAGTTTACCTTGATCTTGCAGAGCATTACCCAAGTTGTAGTGTGCGTCAGCATTATCGGGCTTGATGTCTAAGGCCTTTTTATATGCCTCTATAGATTTTTCTAGCTTGCCTAGATCTTGAAAGGCATTTCCCATGTTGCTAAAAGCTTCAGCATAATCAGGTTTAATTGCAAGGGCCTTCTTATAAGCCTCTATAGCCTCTTCTGGCTTATTTTTTTCTTGTAGAGCAAGACCCATGTTGCTATATGCATCGGCGTAATCAGGCTTAATGGATATAGCCTGTTCAAAGTTACTGATGGCGGCATCTAGTTTTCCTGAACCCTGATAAGCGACGCCACAAATATTATATAGCATTACTGAATTAGGAAACTCACGTAGTAAATTTGTTGCCTGATTTAATGCTTGATCAAGTTGACCTTGCTCATATAGATTTATCAGAATCTGGAGCCTATCGTGGGGTGGATCTTGGACATCAGATGCTTTACCAACAGTATTACCTAATAAAGCTTTTATACCCTCAATAGCCCTCTTATTCTTTGGAAACTTGTAGAGTATATCTTTATATATGGTTCTAGCTTCAGCAGAAGAGCCTTCTTTAGACTTAAGTTTTGCTAATTTGAGTGCTTTATCAAGCTTTAAACTATCTAAAATATTACTCTTGGTTTCTTGCATTAAAATGACTACTTATTGTTTAAATATTGAACTAATTTGAAGCAAAATATGTGCCAATTAAAATATGGATCGGTACGAGATTTTTATTTTTTTAAGTAGCTACCTTTAACTAGGAATTTCATAACCTGAAGTATAGCCAGCTCCCTGCTATTGAAAACACCCCCTATTTTTTATATTGGGCGAAACTTTTCGTATTGCGTCCCATGATATATTCCCCGGTGCATACTGGTTCAAACAGGCTATTGTCGGTAGATACGCCAAGATCGACCGGATCAATAACTGTATCTGTATGTGGATCAAAAAAAATGGGTATGGAATAGCGGGCGTGGCTGGT
Organism: uncultured Alphaproteobacteria bacterium; assembly: GCA_902611605.1. Taxonomy (GTDB): domain Bacteria; phylum Pseudomonadota; class Alphaproteobacteria; order Rhodobacterales; family Rhodobacteraceae; genus CACIIZ01. The sequence continues at coordinate 5,053 of CACMAH010000009.1, read as the reverse complement.
ACGGTTGATGACGCGATGTACAGTTGAGGCAAATCGTTTGTTGCTCCATCGCGCCAAAAGATCACCAATGTTGCAAACCAACGTACCGGGAATAGGTGGTGCTTCGATCCAGTCTCCTGAATTCGCTCGCACTTGTAGTCCGCCACTGCTGTCTTGCAACAAAACGGTCAGCACTCCGAAATCCGTGTGAGGAGCAACGCCGAAGCGGGCCTCTGCATCGTCTTGCAGCGTCGACGCCGGGTAATAAACCATCTGCCCGCGCGCAAGGGGTTTGGCATAGGCTTTATCAAAGAAATTTGCGGGCTGATCAAGACTGACGGCCACTGCCGCCATGACGTGGCGAGCTATTTGACAAACGGCGTCATAGTAGGGAATTAAATCTTCATAAAGGCGAGGAAAATCTCTCGGCCATTGGTTTACAGCGCATAGCGGTTTACAAGCTCGAACGTCCATATCATCGGCCTCAGTGTGCGGACCCCAAAAGAAAACCTCTTTTAGGTCATAGGTCTTTGATCCTTGCATCCGCGACATTCCTTGCGCCAGCCAGCCGCGCTGATTTCTGTCCACAGCGATGGCTTGTTTATCGACCTCGGGTAGTTCAAAAAATGCTTTGGAGACTGCAAACGCCTGTTCCATCAGGACCGGATCTATTCCATGGTTCGAGATATAAAAAAATCCATGATTTATCGCGGCATTGTAAATCGCGTCCGCAACGCCGTCGAGACCATCACCAGAAATAGCGCCTGATATGTCGATCACAGGGATCATTTTAGAATTAGTTGATTTGGCATTTGCAAAATCATTTTGCATGACAATGTCCTTTAAGAGCACAAGTGGGTTAGCTAGATTAGCGCCGTGCATGCTTGATCAATTTAAATGAGGATATATAGGATGGCAATGATTTTAGTATATTACAATCCTGAAATTATGAATTGGCTTAAATTTGAACTCTAATTGGCAAAATAAAATCAACTGAATATTTTTAATGCTCAACCTTTAGCTCATAATAAATGGCTCCATTCTAGCTAACGCTTTCCCTCAACAACTGAATTAGTGGTATCAAAAGCGGTCCCAAAAAATGGTCAAACCTACTCAAATCATTGAATATATTCAGAAAAAGTTAGGAAAATGGCGCACCGGGGAGGATTCGAACCCCCGACCCCCTGATTCGTAGTCAGGTACTCTATCCAGCTGAGCTACCGGTGCACGATATTTTTATATTATACGGTTAAACTAATATGCAATACTTAAAAAAATAAATTAAGTTATTATATGAAATTTGGCTAAAGGGTCAGGGTAATGTCTTGAGGAAATTTATAAAAACAGAGTGTGGCTTAAATAAATATGAAGAATTAAGAATTAAAAAAGGTTTTTATAATCTTTTAAGATTTTATTGGTTTATTTTTTTTGCATCAATAAGAGATAGTTTTAGCAATAAAAAAAGCAAATTTTAATGGTCGTGGTTATTTTTCATATTCATTTTTTGAGTAACCTTTTCAACTTGAAAATCTACTACTATTTCGCCTAAATTTTTAAAAACTAAAGTTACCTTTTGGTCCATATACTCTTCTAGAGGCTCTTTTAGTTGCGTAAACATAATGTGCAGACTACCTTGCTCAAAAACTACAGAGCTATTTCCAGGAATTATTACTTTATTTACATGCTCCATGCTTGCAATTCCATTTTCATCAATCTTACTTAGATGCATCATTGCTTTAGCAAAATCTGTTTTTACCATAATTAATTCATCAGTCTTATTTCTCTTATTGACTATTGTAAAGTAGCCAGCAGCTGTTTTCATTTTTGAATGAAAAATTGGAATCATGGGGTGTTTAATAGAAATTTCCTTAAGATCTATTTCGTGTGCATATGAGGTACTAAACGTTTGCAGTGAAATGCCAACAAGAATCGAAATGAGATTACATTTTATTTTTCTTAACATTACATATACCTAAGCATCTTATAAAAAATTTGTAGTAAAAAATTTCTTTAAATAAAATAAAAAAACTTTGTTACTTTTCAAACTTTGCTATCATCATTATTAATATCTAAATCTATGAGATTGTGGATGACTATTCCAAGATTATTAAAAGAAATCGAAAATAGAAAATCTGAAATAATTCAGCTAACTTCTGAACTTATAAAAATACCTACAGTAAATCCACCCGGAAAAAATTATAGGGAAATTTGTGAGTATTTGTCTAATAGGCTTGAAAGGTCAGGGTTTCATGTAAATATTCTCAGAGCTGAAGGAGCATTGGCAGATTCAGATAGATATCCTAGATATAACCTTATAGCTCGGCATGAAGGTACTTATTCAGGTCAATGTATTCATTTTAATTCACACATAGATGTTGTTAATGCAGGTAATGGTTGGACTAGGGATCCTTTTGGTGGAACAATAGAGGGTGATAAGATTTTTGGTCGAGGTTCATGTGATATGAAAGGAGGATTAGCTTCCAGTATTGTTGCAGCTGAAGCCTTTATTAAAATCTTTCCAAATTATTATGGGGCAATAGAAATATCAGCAACAGCTGATGAAGAAACTGGGGGTTATGGAGGGGTTGCCTGGCTTGCAGAAAAAGGCCATTTTAGTCCCAAGAAAGTCCAGCACGTCATTATTCCAGAGCCATTAAATAAGGATAGAATTTGTCTAGGACATAGAGGAGTATGGTGGACAGAAATTGAAACTAAAGGCAGAATCGCACATGGATCTATGCCTTTCTTAGGGGATTGTGCTATCAGGCATATGGGTGCAGTATTGGATGAAATTGAAAACAATTTACTACCTAAACTTAATACAAAAAAAACAAAGATGCCGGTAGTTCCAGAAAAAGCAAAAAAATCTACTCTTAATATTAATTCAATTCATGGAGGGTTAGAAGAGGTAAATGATTCTTATGATGGTTTACCAGCACCCTTAGTTGCGGATAGTTGTCGAATGATTCTTGATAGAAGATATCTAGTTGAAGAAACATTAAATGAGGTAAAGTTAGAGATTTATGAAATCCTTGAAAAAGTTAAAAAAAATAGACCAAGTTTAGAGTATTCAGTTAAAGATCTTTTTGAAGTAAAGCCATCTTTCACTGATCCTAAATCAAACATAGTGCAAACTGTTGAAGATTCAATTGATGAAATATTAGGTGTAAAACCAAAACATGTTGTTTCTCCTGGATCATATGATCAAAAACATATTGATCGTATTGGTAAGTTAAAGAACTGTATTGCTTATGGTCCTGGAATACTGGAACTTGCGCACCAGCCTGATGAATTTATATTAATTTCTGATATGATGGATTCAGCAAAAATAATGGCAATGACTATTAGTAAATTATTAAATAAGAACATTATTAATTCATCATAGAAAGGGAGGATATTATGAAAATATTGAAACCGTTGCTCACAATATTACTAACGGTGATGTGGTTGAGCCCACTTTATGCAGAAAAAAATTCTGTTGTTATTGGAATGCAATTAGAGCCACCTAATTTGGATCCAACTGGTGGAGCTGCAGCTGCAATAGATGAGGTTGTTTACTCAAATATATATGAAGGTTTAACTAGATTCAGGGCAGACGGATCTGTAACACCAGGTTTAGCTAAGTCATGGACTATATCAGAAGATGGGTTAGTGTATACATTTAAACTTCAAGAAAATGTAAAATTTCATAATGGGAATGATTTTGATGCATCTGATGTTCAATTTTCAATTAATAGGGCACGTGATGAAAATTCCACTAATGCTCAAAAGGGTCTTTTTAAGGGCATAAGCTCGGTGGATGTAGTTAATTCAAGTGTTGTAAAAATTACGCTCTCAAATCCCAATGGAGGTTTCATAAGAAACTTGGCTTGGGGTGATGCTATTATTTTAGATCCAGACACTGCAGATAGTGCTGCCTCAGAACCAAATGGCACTGGACCATTTAAGTTTTCAAAATGGATAAAAGGCGATAGTGTTGAATTAGTAAAAAATAATGATTACTGGGGTGAAGCTATTGCTTTAGAAAAAGCTTCATTTAAATTTATTTCTGATCCAACTGCTGCTTTTGCAGCATTAATGGCAGGTGATGTAGATGCATTTCCTGTATATCCTGCTCCTGAAACTTTGGCACAATTTGAAGCGGATCCAAATTTTAATGTTATAGTTGGTTCTACTGAAGGAGAAACAATTCTCTCTACAAATAATAAATCTGAAAAGCTAAAAGATATAAGAGTAAGAAAAGCAATTGCCCATGCTATCAATAGACAAGCAATAGTAGATGGAGCTATGTTTGGTTTTGGAACACCAATCGGAACTCATTTTGCTCCCCATCATCCTGATTATATAGATTTAACTGCTCAATCAAATTATGATCCGGAAAAATCAAAATCTCTTCTTTCTGAGGCAGGTTTGAGTAATGGCCTTACGCTTTCCTTAAAACTCCCTCCTCCATCTTATGCTAGAAGAGGGGGTGAGATTATTGCCTCTCAATTAAGAGAAGTTGGTATTGAAACTAAAATTGAAAATTTAGAGTGGGCACAATGGTTAGAGCAAGTATTTAAAGGAAAAGATTATGACTTAACAATTGTGAGCCATACCGAGCCAATGGATATAGGTATTTATGGAAATCCCAGTTATTATTTTCAGTATGATAGTCAAGAGTTTAGAAATCTTATGGACGCTCTAAATTTAGAAACTAATGATCAGGAAAGAAGTAAAATATTAAAAAATGCTCAAAAATTAATTGCTGATGATTATGTGAATGGTTATTTATTTCAACTCGCCAAAACAGGTGTTGCCAATTCTAAATTAATTGGCTTATGGAAAAACTCTCCTACTCAAGCTAATGATTTAACAGGAGTAAGTTGGAGCAATTAACTAAAATGAATTGTTAATTAGAGTAAAACTTGAGCTAATTATTTTAATTAGTTAGCTCAAGTTTTTGTAAAACCACAAAATAATAATATAATCAAAAATGTTTTCGTATATTTTTTCAAGATTAAAAGTTTTAATTTTCAGTTTGTTTTTTGCATCCATAATTATTTTCTTTATGATTGAAATAATACCCGGTGAT
>CACMAH010000008.1 GCA_902611605.1 uncultured Alphaproteobacteria bacterium | reverse complement strand
TTAAATGCCGATTGTATGGCAACTGGTCATTATGTAAGAAGAAAATCTAATATAAATGGTATTGAATTACATACTGCACTTGATAGTAAAAAGGACCAAAGTTATTTTTTATTTGCTACAACACGAGAACAGTTAGAGTTTTTAAGATTTCCACTGGGTGATCTTAACTCTAAAGAAATTACTCGTACATTAGCCAAAGACCTTGGTCTTAGAGTATCAAATAAACCTGACAGCCAAGATATATGTTTTATTGCTAAGGGAAAATACTTTGATTTTATTCAAAATTCATCCAAGTCAATTATAAAAAAAGGACCTATATACGATAAGGAAGGAAATAATTTAGGAACACATAAAGGGATTGCAAATTACACAATAGGACAAAGAAAAGGTTTGGGTATTTCCTCTACACAGGCGCTTTATGTAACAAAAATTGATGTTAGGTCAAATTCAATTACAGTTGGTCATAAATCTGATCTGGTGGGAGAAAAATTCAATATCAACAACATTAACTGGTTAGGTAATGAAAATTTTAATGATTGCTCAAAAAACAGTTTTTTAGTAGATGTTAAAGTAAGATCCACAAGACCACCAAAAAGTGCTGAAATATATCCCTTAGATCCAAAAAACGGAGTAGTTGAATTAAAAGATCACGAGGAATCAATTGCACCCGGACAAGCATGTGTATTCTATGAAAAAAATTCTTCTAGAGTTCTAGGTGGTGGATGGATTTCTCCTTAGATAAATAAAGGTTAAATTAAATGTTATTAATTATATCACCCGCAAAGAAACTTGATTTTTCACCAATAGAAATCAAAAATAAATTATCAAATCCTATTTTTCAAAAAGATGCTTCAACTCTAGCTAGTGTTGCATCAAAGCTTAGCAAATTTGAGTTAGGGCAATTAATGTCAATTTCAGAAAAATTAGCTGATTTGAATTTTAAAAGATTCCAGAATTTTAAAACTAATCCAGAAAAAATTTCCTCTAAAGCTGCAGCTTTTGCTTTCAATGGAGATACTTATATTGGATTAAAAATAGGTGAATTTTCAGAATTAGATTTAAATTTTTCTCAAAAACACTTAAGAATATTGTCTGGCTTATATGGACTTCTTCGTCCCCTTGATATAATTCAACCATATCGTCTTGAGATGGGTAGTCATTTAAGGAATAAAAGAGGTAATGATCTATACGACTACTGGAGTAATACAATTTCGGAACAAATCAATTTAGATCTTAAAGGATTTAAAAATCAAAAAATCATAAATTTGGCTTCATTAGAGTATTCAAAAGTTATTAATAAAAAAATCGTTAATGTAGATATGATTAGTCCACATTTTTTGGAAGAAAAAAATGGCAACTTAAAAAATATTAGTTTTTTTTCTAAGAAAGCTAGAGGAAGCATGGCTCGGTTTATAATTAAAAATAAGATAATAGATCATTCTGAAATAAATAATTTTAATTATGATCGATATAGTTTTAATCCTGCTTTATCTTCTGAATTAAAGCCAGTATTTACAAGAAAATCAATTTCTTAAAAAAGAATGGTTATATCATAATGAAACTAGAAGAAACATTAAATAGACTTGATCAAACCCAAAATGAGTCTTTATCAAGACTTTCTGAATTACTAAAATTCAAATCAATATCGACGAATAGTAAATATAAGCCTGATTGTATAGAAACTGCTAAATGGCTTGTTGCTGAACTAAATGATATTGGTTTTAATTCTTCATTAAGAGAAACTACAGGAAATCCAATGGTTGTTGCTCATAGCAATAAATCAAAAGGTAATTTTCTTTTTTACGGACATTATGATGTACAACCTATTGATCCAATAGAGGAATGGAAAAACGATCCATTTAAACCGGATGTAAAAACAATATCTGGAGAAAAAGTAATAGTTGCTAGAGGAGCATCTGATGATAAAGGTCAATTAATGACATTCATTGAAGCTTGCAGAGCGATAAAATATGTAAATAATTCATTACCAATTAATATATCTATTCTTCTAGAAGGAGAAGAAGAAACTTCTTCCCCATCTTTAGTTCCATTTCTTAAAAAAAATATAGATGAATTGAAGTGTAATTATGCATTTGTATGTGATACTGGGATGTGGGATAAAAAAACTCCCTCTATTACATGCTCTTTGCGTGGGATGTTATCAGAAGAAATAAGTATAAAAGGTCCTAATAGAGATTTACATTCTGGAATATATGGAGGCGCAGTTAACAACCCATTAAAGGTAATGAGTAAACTATTAGCGAATTTACATGATGAAAATGGTAAAGTGAATATACCTAATTTTTATAATGGTGTCGAAACCGTTTCAAATGAATTAAAGAACGAATGGGAAAAGCTAACTTTTTCTGAAGAAAAATTTCTTAACAAAATAGGACTGTCTAAATCTAGTGGTGAGAAAGAATATTCATTACTCCAGAAACTCTGGGGTAGACCTACATGTGAAATTAATGGAATGTGGGGTGGATATATTGAAGAGGGTTTCAAAACAGTTATTCCTTCAAAAGCTTTTGCAAAAATTTCATTTAGACTTGTTGGAGATCAAGATCCTGAAGATATTCGATTAAATTTTAGAAAAAAGCTTAGAAATGAAATACCTGAAGATTTTGAAATAAAATTTAGCGATCATAAGGGTTCTAAAGCAACTCAATTTCCCTTAAATGATCAAGTCATAAATAAAGCTAAAAAGGCGCTTAGTGATGAATGGAATTCTAATACTGTATTTGAAGGTGGTGGGGGCTCTATACCAATAGTACAGCACTTTAAAAATATTTTAGAAATGGATACATTACTCGTAGGATTTGCTCAGGATGACGATAACATTCATTCTCCAAATGAAAAATATAACCTAAATAGCTTTTATAAAGGTGCACGAAGTTGGGTAAGGATTATTAATGAAATTTCGAAATAGTAAATTATTAATAGATCATTTAATAAGAGCTTAATTCCTGATTTTAAATTGTTCTTAATATATAATTAGAATTATAGACAATACTATTTAAATCTTTTTTGACATTTTTTTACTTTTTTGCAAAAACTCTAATACCACCAAGCTTTCCACCATCTAAATATCTCATTGCAAATTCATAAAAATAAAGCATGTTTTGAACTATAACTCTGTTATGAACCCTTGTATGTCTTTTAATATTATCTTGATAAGATTTATATCGTTCTTTGGTAAAAATACTCCAACTTTTAGTCATATCCTCAATTAAAATGTTTGAAAAACCAGCCTCACTAAGGTCTGTTTTATACTGATGAAAACTAACTAGATAATTTGCAAAAAAATCTTTTGAAAGTTCTAATTTTTCATTTTCACTAAATGGCTTATAGCAAGCAAAATCTTCACCAAAGAAATAACCATTTGGTTTCAACAAATTAATACATTTTTGTAATAATTTTTTTCTATTTGGGATATGATATAATGCTAACCAACTCACCACAATATTAAAATGATTTTTTGGAAATTCTAAATTTAAAAAGTCTCCACATATATGTTCCACATTGCCATCTAAACAACATCTTTTCGTAAGATAAACAGCTGCATCATTATGATCTTGTTGAAGTTCAACAGCTGTCACTCTAGCACCTGTTTTTTTTGCTAAATATCTAGCTGGTCCACCTAAACCAGAACCAATTTCTAAGACTTTAAAATTATGTTCAATTTTAAATTTTTCTATAACAAAATCAATTGCTTCTGTTCCATGGTAGTGCAATTGATCAAAAGAAGATAATTCATTTACTGATAATTCACCTTTGGTTTCTTTACCTAGCTCTTTTAATTCATTATATACTCTATCAATAAAATTATATAACTTCATTGATTTTATATTATTATTTAGCATTATAGTTTCTATAAATTATTGTTCTAATATTTATATTACTTTTGATTTTTATTTTGATAGAATAGCAATTATTTTATTTTTTTAAATATAATTTACTATAGATAGAAAATATGGATATGTTTGAAGAAAATAATGCACTTTTATTGATAGATATTCAAAATGACTTTTGTCCAGGTGGGGCATTAGCAGTGGATGATGGTGATAAAATCATTGAAATTTCAAATAAATTACAAGAGAAATTTAAAATAAATATTATTACTCAGGATTGGCATCCACCTTTTCATAAATCATTTGCATCAAATCATTTAAATAAAATACCTTTTTCTACTGTTGAAATGTTCTATGGTACTCAAGTTTTGTGGCCAAATCATTGTATACAGGGAAGTATTGGGGCAGAATTCCATCCAAAACTAGTAACAAAAAAGGCAGACTTAATTATTCGCAAAGGTTTTAGACCAGAAATAGATAGTTACTCAGCTTTTTTTGATAATGACCATGAAACACCTACTGGTCTATATGGATATCTACAATCTAGAGGTGTTGACACAATTTATCTTTGTGGACTAGCTTTGGATTTTTGTGTGTATTTTTCAGCAATTGACGGAATCAAATTAGATTTTAAAGTAAATGTGATAAAAGATGCATGCCGTGCAATTGATTTAGAAGGCTCCCTTGAAAAATCTCTAAATGATATGAAAAATAAAGGTGTTAACTTAATATGTTCGGGTGATCTATAAGACTATAGCCCAGTAAAGTTATATAGATTTTGTAACGTTTTTTTATCTTTAAATTCTTTAGCGTATGCAGAAAATGTCTTTGAACCATTTTCAATAATTATAACTTCATCGGCAACTGGCAAAATCGCTTCTATCCTTTGTTCTACTAGTAGTATCGATACTCCCTGTTTTTTTAGTTCAAGAATACTGTTTCTTATTAAAGAAATCATTGATGGTTGTAATCCTTCAGAAGGCTCATCTAAAAGCAATAAAGATGGCTCAATACAAAGAGCTCTAGCTAAAGCAAGCATTTGTTGTTCACCACCTGATAGTGTGCCTGAAATTTGGTTAATCCTCTCCTTAAGTCGAGGAAACATGCTTAGAACTTTGTCTTTAGTATCTTTTCCTTTTTTTCTTGCTAAGAGCCCTATTTCCAAGTTTTCTTCAACCGTTAACTCCAAAAAAAGTCTCCTACCTTGAGGTACATAACCTATTCCTTTCTTAGGAATATAATGGGCTGGAATCCCTGACAACTTTTCATTATTAAACAATATTGATCCTCTAGTTTTATCAACCAAACCCATGATTGATTTAAGTGTAGTTGTTTTACCAGCACCATTTCTGCCAAGAAGACATAAAACTTGTCCTTGATTTAAATTAAATGAAAGTTCCTTAAGAATTTTAATATTTGAGTAATAGGATGTTAAATTATTTACAATAAGCATTAATCACCTAAATATGCCTTTTGAACTACTGGATTACGCTGTATTGATTTTTTGTCACCTTCAGCGATAATTTCACCAAAATGAAGGACTGTTATTTTATCAGCAATAGACATTACAACATCCATATTATGTTCTATCAGTAAAACAGTAACTGTTGCGGAAATTTTTTTTATTAGTTTTTTAAAATTTTCAATCTCTAAATCTGAAAGCCCTTGAGTAGGTTCATCTAAAATTAATAATTTTGGTCTTTGTGCTATACCCATTGCTAATTCAAGAAGCCTTTGATGTCCATAACTTAAGTCACCACTTCTTTGGTTAATTCTATCTATAAGACCAACTTTATTTAATACCTCAGATACAATACTTTTTTTTTCTTCTTGTCTCTTATTTTTTAAAGCTAAAGCTACATTTTCAGAAACAGTTAAATTAAAAAAAATAGATGTAATTTGAAATGTATAGCCAATACCCATCGAAATTCTAGTATAAACAGGAAGATGTGAAATATTTACTCCGTTAAAAAAAACTTTGCCTTTTGAAGCTTTTATTCTTCCACAAAGCAGTGATACAAAAGTTGTTTTGCCTGCACCATTAGGACCTATTAATGCTCTTATTTCATTATGGTTAATTTTAAAATTTATATCATTTACCGCTTTAATGCCCTGAAAATTCTTAGTTAGATTTTCAGTATATAGTAAAATGTTATTTAAGGAATCCATTTAAAAAACCTATATCTCAATTCACCCAATAAACCACGCCTTGCAAATAACGTTACAATTAGAAGAGATACGCCTACAATTATCATATAAGCGTCAGTAATATCGCTAGCATAATCAATTAAATAAAACATAAAAATTGCACCAACAAGTGGGCCTAAAACTGTTCCAGCTCCACCAATTAGGACCCATAAAAGTGGGAATATTGAATACGAGACTGTTGCAAAACTAGCACCTACATAACCAAATAAAATACCATAGCATGCACCAGCAAAGCCTGAAATTGTTCCAGAAATTATTATAGAAAGTAATTTGTATGATTGAACATTATAACCTAGCATTAGTGCTCTATCACTATTTTCCCTGATAGCTACTAAGACTCTCCCAAAAGAACTTTTTGCTATCCATAGGTTAATAAATATACATAGAGAAAAAATTAAAAGAGCGGAATAATATCTAATTGTAGGATTTGATAAGTCTAAAGAGAAAAAAATTCTACTAGATTGTTGAATGACAAAACCTTCATCACCTCTTGTGATACTACCAAAATATAAAATACATAAATAAGCAATCTGAGAAAACATCAACGTTACTATCATAAAGGATACGCCTATGGTTCTTAGTGCTAGAAACCCAATTAAAGAAGAAATAAAAGCTGAAATACCAATTGCAAGAATTATTGATTGCCCAATTTCATAATCCAAATGATAAATTGAAAGACCTGAGGCATACAGTCCTGCTGAGAAGAAAAGTGCATGCCCCAAACTTAAAAGTCCAGTATAGCCAAATAGTATATTATATCCAACTCCATAAGCTGCTAGCACTAAAATTCTAGCAAAATTTCCTTGATGATATTCAGAAAAAATACCCAATAATTCAAGTAAAAGCAGTACTGACAAAGCACTCAAATGAAGTATTAGGTCTTTTCTCATATTCTTATTGTTCTAAATAATCCATTTGGCCTAATCAATAATACAACTACAACCAATAATGTTGCTAGAATCTTTGCTAAATTTGGTGAAAAAAATACAGAAATTATTCCATCACTAATTCCAATTAACATAGCTGCAACTACTGTACCTTTCAAACTTCCTAAACCACCAATTATAACAACAATAAACGCAAGTAATAACGGCTCACCACCCATTAAATAATGAGCTTGTTGAATTGGCACAATAAGTACAGCCCCTACCGCAGCTATAGCTGCCCCAACTCCAAAAACAAGACTATAAACAGTTGATATAGGTATTCCAAATGCTTGAGCAATTTCACTATCTAATTGTGTTGCTCTTAAAATAAGCCCAAACTTTGTTTTTGCCATTACCAACCACACACAAAATAAAAGTATTATAGCAGAAAAAATTACAAAAAATTTATATGCAGAAAAACCAAACCAATATAAATCTAATCTAATATTAAATGGTTGTTCAACTGGCCTTGCATCAGGTCCAAACGTCATTAATGCAAATTGCTGTATGATATATAATATTCCTATAGTTGCTATTATTGTTACTTCAGGATCATATTTTAGATGTCTTAAAATCAGCAAATCTGAAAACATAGCTATTATCCCTACAACTAAAGGAACAATTAATAAAGCTAATAAAAATCCAAGAGCTGGGTTACCCATAACAAAGTTTGATACCCACCAAGTTAGTATAGCACCAAGCATGAAAAACTCACCGTGAGCTACGTTTACAATTCTCATTACCCCAAAAACTAAACTTAATCCTAAAGCAATAAGTGATAAAACTGCTGCGTGAACCAGACCTTCTAAAGAAGCAAAAAGTAAATAAGGCCCTAAATCCATATCATTCTTTTACTATCTAAACTAAAAAGATTGTTTAGTATAATCAACTTCATCAGGATAAAATGTATCCTCAATGGATGTTGTGTGAGCAAGAACTAGTTTTCCATTAGTCATCTTGGTAATATACTGATGACCGAACGTTTGGTGCGTTTTACCATTAAAAATTTTGGCTCCTTGTGGGTGAGCTTGAGATAACGGCATACTGGTCATACTCTCAACAGCTTCTATTAACTTAGCTCTGTCTTTTATTCCAGAATATCCAGATTTCTCCATTCCCTTCTTAATTATATGTAAAGTTTCCCAGCACCCAAACATATGTGCGTAAGTAGAGACATCTTTTGGGTCTGAAACTGAAGCACCATTTGAATCGACACCTACAGCATTTCTGTAAAATTTATCATGGTCTGTTTGATTAGCTTGCGCGTATCTAGGGTTTCCTTCCCAAAAATAACTTCCATCTAAAAATTCTAATCCAGGTGTGCTTAAATCAACAGCTTCAACACTATCAATAAATCCAAACAGTTTAGGCCCTTTCGATCCATAAAACTCTCCAAGTTCTTTCACAAAAGTTAATACTGCAGGGCCAACCATTACATGGTATAAGACTTCAGTATCTCTTGGTATTTTGGGAAAATACTTAGAAAAACTCGACTCTGTAGGTGGAATTGGGACTTTAGCAATAATTTGACCACCTTGGGACTCAAATGCCGCTGAAAAGTAGTCTCTGTGGTCATGACCAAAAGCAAAATCAGGATATACCATTGTAACTTTTTTACCTAAATTATCTTTCACAAATGGTGCCATTGCCTGCACCTGACTTTTTACATCAGTAATTCCTGGTTGAAGCGTATATCTATTTAGCATCCCTGACGCTACGTGATGACCCTCAGAAACAACAAAATATGGAAGCTTTAGTTCACCTGCTCTAGGTGCTGAACCAATAACAACATGTGAAAAAAGAGTTCCAAATGCAACATCACAATCATGTTGGTTTGCAAATTTTTCAAGTGCCTCAGCACCTCTTTTGGGATCTGTTCCGTCATCTTCAGCTATTATTTCTAAAGGACGACCATTAATACCACCTGAATCATTTATAATTTTTACTGCAGCTTGAGTTGTCCTGTCATACCATCTTCCATATGCAGCACCAATACCAGTTCTATGAACTTGAAAACCAATTTTGATTGGAGACGAACTAGCGGCCTGACTATAGCTTACAAAACCAGGCATAGCCACGATACTTCCTACAGAAGCAATACCTTTCATCAATTTTCTTCTTGAAATATTAGCTTTAAGTATTTTTTTCATTTCATGATCCTATTGCTTTATAAAATTAATGTATTAAACAAAATTAAATACAAAAATAGATTCTTGTCTAGCAGTTATCAAAATAGTTTAACCTACTGTAGGAGTAGATAATATCCATAACCCTAGAAAAGTATAGCAAATCATAAAAATACTAATAGGAAATTGACTTATAAGTATTGACGATTTTGATTTTAAATATTTTTCACTGATTGAATGTGCTAATAAAACTGCAACGACATGACCAAACACTATCGAAAATGCCTGAATTAACCAAATTAATCTTACTGTTTCAATGTTGTTAAAAAAACTTGTCGTAACATGAAAATCATTAGTTCCAAAGTAATTTGATCCATTATTAAAAGGATCAGATATCACTTTACAGAAATATTGAACGTTTACTAAAAATGTAGTTAGATAATGGGATATATGATATGCAACAGCTATAGGTAATAAAGCTACAGCATTTATACCAATTATTTTAATAAATTTAACATCTTCATTAATAAATTTATGGCCTAGATAAATAGTTAATAGAAAAATTAAAAATAATAAAAGAGCAAAGGTTAATAATCCTAGTGAATTTTCCAAAATTACAGATGATCTTCCGTGAAATTCAAGTGGATTAATATCTATTACTTTAAACCAAAAAAAGGTTTCATTTAAACCATCAAAAGAAAGTGTTGCTAAAATTATTGTTAAGAACAGTACAGTTAATGGTGGAAAGTAACTTGTATAATTTAGTTGAAAACCAAAAAAACCAAAATGAGCTTTTCCATCTCGAAACTGTAACCAAGATAATTTAGATAACATATTAAAAAAAACTGAAAAACACTCTCCCTTATCTAACCAAGACATTCCAAATAACCATATAAAAATAAAATTTAATAAAAAATAAATGCACACAACGTTTGCCAATCTGTCAGGATCATCAGGTGCAATGTCTACTAGCATAAATAGAGAAAATAATAAGAATGATATAGAGGGAAATATTAGTGAGAGATTTTTATCTAGTTTAAAAATATAACGATTTTTAAATAGTAACCTACCAATACCATACCAAGGATTTAGAAAGGTCCAAATATTACCAAAAACTATCTGTACTAAAGGCATAATCAAAAACCAAATAGACCAAATGAAAAGTGATAGTGGATTTGCTAATGGATCTCTTGACCCAATAAACCCTAAAATAACAAGAAAAATTAACAACAAAAAGCTTAACAAGCTAATCAAAACTCTAAAAATATCTATATAATCTGAGAAAAAATAGTCACTAATTCTGATACTTTTAATTTCAAAAGGCTTAAAAAGAAAGCCAATGAACGCCTTTGGCGTAATATATGTAATTAAAATAGTCAAAACTAAAACTGATATCCCAGCAGGTATATAATATTCTGTAGGTAATAATAATGTTAAAGCACGTTCTGAAACATGCGCATGAGATATTTTGAAACTTATAAAAAAAAGAAAAATAGGTAATAAAATCTTAAAAATCATAAATTTAAAAACTATAAAAGTTTGATTATTTTATAAATAAAGAGATAAATTAAGTCTAAAAGTAAATTATAAAAATAATATAGCAATTAATTATTATTTCTTGGGACTCTTTTTCGTTTTCTTTTATTATTTTTTTTTGTTAAGCCTTCCAATAATACCTTAGTCATTGGATGTTTTGGATAATCAAGAGAATATTTTTGATAAAGTATTTTTAGAGCCTCATTCATGTCAAAGAAATTATTTGAGTCTAAAACCCAACCAAAAAAAATTGATCGGCATTCTACTTCCGTTATACCATTTATTTTGAACGATTCACTTATAAGTTTTTTTGGATCATAATCCATAAGTAGTAACTATTCTAATTTTCTATCAAACAATTTTCCTATATATTGAGATTTTTGCTTTAATAGTAAATTTAAATCATTAAGGTTCATTTCTTTGTTATAGTAAACAGATTTAGATAAATTTTTAATCAAATAATCTACTCCATGGCTTGATAAAATTTTTTTTTGGTCTGTTTCAAAAAACATTATACAACTTACCTGCTGATAATAAAAAAACAATTCATAAATCTCTGTAATGTTTTTATATTCCTCTTTATCAAAAAATCCAACTTTATATAAACAACTTATCAATTTTTTAGGTGATTGGTTATTTTTTCTGTAACCTATATTCATTAACAACATACCCATTTGAACGAGTAGTTCTAACTCCTGAAATCCTCCTCTGCCATATTTAATATTTTCTGGTTCAAATTTTTTAGAATAATTATTCTGAAGTGATAACCGCATATTTTTTGTTTGTTTTTTTATTTCTTTTTGTAGAAAAATTTTTTTATCAAAAACTTTAATTAATATTCTATTTAGTTTGTTTTTAGTATTTGTATCTCCAGCTATAATTCTCCCCCTAGATAATGCCATATGCTCCCAAACCCATGCTTTTTTTAATTGATAGTCTAAAAAGGATGATAAAGATGTTGCAACTGGGCCTTTTCTACCTGAAGGACGTAGTCTCATATCTACGTCATAAAGTTTACCTTCTTCTGTCAAAGAAGTGAAAGCTGAAACAAGAGCTTGGGTATACCTAGCGAAATATGTTTCCAATGAGCTATATTTATCATTTCTTATTCTATAAATAGCATTATGATCATAAATCAATATAAGATCTAAATCAGAATAAAAATTCATCTCAGATGAACCCAATTTTCCCATTCCTAAAATAGCAGGTAAATGATTTGAAGGATAACCATAACGTTTCTTTAGGTTTTGTTTAATTACTGGTATTAAAATATTTACACATGCTTCAGCAGTATCTGTAAAAAAAATTGAAGCTGTAAAACAATTAATCTTACCTAAAATTAAATGGATGGAAATCTGAAACTTTCTCTCCTTAACAAATCTTCTCAACTCATTGATAATAAATTCAAAATCATTATTCCTACCAATTCTAATTTTCAATTCATTATTCATTGTTTCTTTAGAAGAAATACTGTCCAGAAAATTTTTTGAAATAAATAAATCAAACAATTTAACATCGTTAGACAATTGATCCGAAATAATGGATGAACTATTCAAAACAATCAAAAGAATTTTGATACTTGATGGATTGTTTTCTAATAAAGGAAAAAATTGTGATCCACTTGATAGTTTTTTTAAAAATACTTCAAATTTGTCAATTACAAAATTTTGATCATTAAATTGGATAATCTCATTTGAAATTTTTGGAATGAGTGCGTTAAACGATCTTAGAGTACTTTCATTTTTAAAAATTGATAATTGTTTTAATTGACTTATTTTACTGTAAAAAAGGTTTTCATTACTTAATTTAAAGCCTAATTTTCCTTCATTTGATTTAATAATTTCAGTATCTAAAAAATTTTTCTTTTGTACGTTCCTAAATTTAAAGTTGGAAAAAAAATCATCTGTTATTAATTTTACATTTTTATGATTTTGTAAAACTAGATCCTTAAATTTTGAACAACTTGCAAAGCCAGTTAAAGTTGCTAACTGGTTAAATTGTGGTGAGCTTTCGTTTGGAATATTTTGATTTTGAGTATTATTAACGATTTGAAGTCTATTTTCTATTGTTCTAAAAAAATTATAAGCTCTTACTAATTTTTCAAAAGGCTCATGATCTAGCCAACCTAGTTCTTTTAGTTTATTTAATGTATTTACGGTTTTTGCACCTCTTAACTCCCTATTTCTTCCAGCTACTATTAATTGATAAGTTTGTGTAAAAAGTTCAATATCTCTTATCCCACCTAGACCAGTTTTAATATTATAACCACTTAAATCATACAATTTTAAGTAAGGTGAATTTAACTTCATCTTTTCCCTTAAGTTTTTTACTTCATCAATAGCTGCATAATCAAAATGATTTCTCCATATAAATGAATCCAATTTTTTTAAAAATTCCTTACCTTTTTTTATATCCCCACAAACTGGTCTTGCTTTTATAAAAGCCATTCTTTCCCATGTTCGGCCCAATTTTTGATAATAATTTTCAGCAAATTTTGTATCGATAGCTATAGGCGTAGAGGATGGGTCCGGTCTTAACCTCAAATCTACTCTGTAAAGAAAATCACCTTCAGAAAAATTAGTTAAGATTTTTACCAGTTTTTTGAATTTATTAATTATAAATTGTTTTGCTGCAAAATGATCCTTAATATTAGCATAATTAAAATTAAAAAATAAAATAATATCAATATCGGAAGAATAATTTAGTTCAAAAGAACCCATTTTTCCCATTGCTATTATAAAAAAACTAAAAGAGTTTTTTTTATTCATTTTTAAATCTAATTCTTTTTCATCTTTCCCTCTTAAATAAATTACATGATTTGAAAGTAAAGTTACTATGTGATCTGATATACAGGTAAGTATACTCGATACTTGATCCAAGGAGATATAACCTGAAATATCATAAATTGAGGTAATCAAAAAACTTCGTTTTTTAATTAATCTACACCCTTGTACAATATCTCTTTTATAAGTTAATTTTTTATCTGAAATTAAATCATTTAGAATTTGGTTTAGATTTTTGTCTTTAACTGTATTAAGCCATTTTTTTTCGTCTTTGCTTATTCTTTTTAAATAAGGGCTTAATTCTCCAACCTTATTCAAAAAATTAGAAAAATTCTTACCATCATTTTTTTTTAAATAAATGTCTGAGTTTTTATTAACATCATATAAATTTATTTCACCATCAAACTGAGATATTGAGATATTTGGTAAATTAGAATAGAAATTCATAATCTTATCAAAATTAATTTTTATAAAGTTATACTTGATAAATCAAAAAGAAAATAAAAAATTTACTTTTTTAAAAATGATGTAAGTTTTTTTAAATCTTCAGCTGAGTGTGCTACTTGTTTTGTTATATTTTTCTTTCTAAAACTTAAATATCTTAAAATAAGTAAAATAAGTGAAAGAATAAAAATTAATGGGCCAGATATCCACAATAGAATTGAGGAACCAGAAAATGTTGGATTCAACAAAACATATTCGCCATACCGTTCGACAATAAAATTTTTAACTTGTTTGTTAGTATCACCAACAAGTAATCTTTCCCTAACTAATAACCTCAAATCTTTAGCAAGATCTGCATTTGAACTATCTATATTTTCATTTTGACAAACTAAACATCTAAGATCACTAGATATAATTCTTGCTCTTTCTTCTAGAATTTTGTCTTTAAGTATTTCATCTGGTTCAACCCCTGATAAACTTAACGGTAATAAGAATATTAATATCAACAAAAAAAAATATCTTTGCATTGTTTTAAACAACTTGCTCTTTTCTTGAAGCAATGCCAATTCTAACTTTTTTATCAAAAATACTGAGCATACCTCCTAATGATAATATAAACGCTCCTAACCAAATCCAATTAACAAAGGGTTTTATATATGTACGAACAACCCACTCAAATTCTCCCTGTTGTGCACCTAATACGATATATATATCTCTTGAAAAGGCATTATCAATTGATGCCTCAGTAGTAGTTATAGACTGAGTGGGGAAAAATCTTTTTTCTGGTTCCAATGTGGTTACATAATTATCTTTTTCATCTACAACATTTAAAATTCCAACTGTGGAAACATAATTAGGTCCATTTTTATTTATTACATCATTAAGGGTAAATTTGTAAGTTCCAACGGAAAAAGTCTCACCTATTCTAACTACTCTTATATCTTCTGTTTCCCAGGCAGTAATACTTGAGATCCCAAAAATAATTATTCCAAAACCTGAATGAGCTATTATTTTTCCCCAATCAGAAGCACGCATGTGATATACTCTATAAAAAACAAGATTATAACTTGTAGAAAAAATCTTATTTTTTACAAAAAATTCACTCCAAGCACCTAAAATAACCCAAACTGATAATATAATTCCAATCGGAGCGATTAAATTATTATTATGTTGAATATCAAAAACAATTACTCCAACAAACAAAGAAAAAAGAAAAATAGGTAATAAAACTTTTATATAATTTAAGTTAAAAGATTTGCGCCAAGGTAAGACCGCACCTAATGGTAAAATCATTGCCAATATAACCATAAAAGGAGTAAATGCTTTATTAAAAAAAGGTGCGCCTACAGATATTTTCTCATCAAACAATATTTCAATCAACAATGGCCACAAGGTACCTATAAAAACCACAATAGTAGATACCATGAGAAGTAAATTATTAGATATTAGTGCACTTTCACGACTCACCAAAGAAAATGTAATATTTTTTGATAATTCAGATGCTCGGAATGAAAATAATACCAGTGCTACTCCAACTATTAATGATATCATAAATAAAAGCCAAACTCCACGAGTTGGGTCGTTTGCGAATGAATGAACTGAAGTAAGAACTCCAGATCTAACTATAAATGTTCCAACTAAAGAAAAAGAAAATGCTATTATAGCTAATAAAATTGTCCAATTTTTTAAAGAATCTCTTTTTTCCGTTACTATGGCAGAATGAAGAAGAGCTACTGAAGTTAACCAAGGCATGAATGAAGCATTTTCAACGGGATCCCAAAACCACCAACCACCCCAACCCAATTCATAATAAGCCCACCAACTACCAAGAGCTATACCAATAGTTAAAAATATCCAGGCTACTAAAGTCCAAGGTCTTACCCATCTTGCCCAAACTGAATCAATTTTTCCAATTATCAGTGCAGCAACAGAAAAACTAAATGCAACAGAAAGTCCAACATAACCTAAATATAAAAATGGTGGATGAAAAGCTAACCCTGGATCTTGCAAAATTGGATTTAAGCCTTTTCCTTCATTAAAAAATATATCAGTTCTTTCGAAAGGATTTGAAGTGAAAATTAAAAAGCACAAAAAAAGGAATAGGATACTTGTTTGAACACCAACTGCAACATTTTTAAAGGATATGTCTAAATGTTTCCCAAACCAACTAATCAGAGCACCAAAAAAAGAAAGTAACAGAACCCACAATAGCATAGAACCTTCATGATTACCCCAGGTCCCTGTAATTTTGTATATTAAAGGTTTTGATGTATGTGAATTTTGCCAAACTGTAATAAGAGAAAAATCTGAGATTAAAAAACCATAAACAAGTGATAAAAAAGAAATTAGTAAAATAAAAAAAATTATTGATGACAAACTAAATGTTAATTTTTCAAAATTTAACCAATTATTAATATACCCAAGAGTTGATATCAAAATGGTAAAACTAGATAAAGTTAAAGCTAATAATAAAGATAAATGTCCAATTTCTATAATCATAAAAAATTCTATTATTTGTCGGGTTCTATATATGTTCCATCTTTTTTTAATATTTCAATAACTTCTTTTGGTAAATAACTTTCATCATGTTTTGCAAGTATTTCCTCTGCGACAAAAACTCCATTTATATATTTACCTGACGCTATAACTCCTTGATTTTCAGCAAATAGATCTGGAAGTATTCCTTCATATGAAGTTGTAATAGAATTTTCATTATCAGTAATTTTGAAATAAATTTTTTTACCAGATGATTTTATTAAACTACCATTTTCCACAAGGCCACCTAATCGGAATTTAATATTTTCTGATATCTTATGATCTAAAACTTGAGTAGGTGATTTATAATATTCAATTCCATCCTTTAATGAAAAACCAATTATTAAAGTCGCTATTAAAATTAAAATAATAGCCGAAATAAGCCACCTAATTCTTTGCTTTTTTTTGGAAATCATGGTCAATCAAGGGTAAATAGGCGGACTTGTAAGACCTAAAGTTTCATCTAAATCAAACATTAAATTAGCATTTTGTATAGCTTGACCTGAAGATCCTTTTATTAAATTATCTAATGTAGATAGCACTATTACAGTACCAGGTTTGCTAGACTCACACACTGAAATATTACAATAATTTGATCCTCTAACATGTTTTGTTGACAGGATAGAATTCATTGGCATTATGTTGATAAATGGTTCGTTTTCATATCTCATATATAATGTGTTATAAATTTTTTTTAAGTCACCCTTAACATAAATTGTAGCTAATATACCCCGGTTTTGTGGTAACAAGTGCGGCGTAAATATAACTCTTATTTTTTTACCTGAAAATTTTAACAATTCTTGGTCAAATTCAGCTAGATGTCGATGGCTTTTAACATTATAGGGGGAAAAACCTTCAGAAACCTCACTATGAATAATAAATTCATTTGCTTTTCTACCAGCGCCAGAAACTCCAGTTGCAAGATTTATAATGATATCATCAAATTCAATTATTCCTTCTGATACTAAAGGGATAATTGGATACAAACCAGTAGCAGAATTACATCCAGTACAAGCTACATAATCTGAATTTTTAATATCTGTTCTGTAAAATTCTGTTAAACCATATATAAACTTACTTAGTAAATCTGGACAAGGATGATCTACTCCATACCATTTTTTATATAAAGAATCTGTATTAAGTCGAAAATCAGCAGATAGATCAATAATTTTAATATTCCGTGGTAGTTTATTAATAATGGCCGCACTTTTTGTATGAGGAAGAGCACAAAATATTAAATCTAAATCATCATAATTTATGTCCGATACATAACATAAATTAGGAAGATTTAAATATTGTAGAGAAGGATAAACTTCTCCAAATTTTAGTCCCGATTTTGTTTCACCAGAAAGAGAATGAATCTTAAATTCTGGATGCATTGAAATAAGTCTTACTAGCTCAACACCAGTGTAGCCACTAGCACCAAGAATTGCTACATTAAACACTTATTTCCCCCCCTTCATCATAAAAATAAACATTATGTTTCAAAATCAAAACCTACATCATAATTTTTATTTTTATCAGGTGAAAGTTTATATGTTTCAGTTCTTAAAAACTTCATTAAACCATCTGCATCGTCTTTAAACTGATCTATATCATTCTTATTAAAAGCTTTACCAATAACAATTGATACTTTACCGTTAGTTCTTTTACCAAATTCATTTATAAGAAGTGCCATTCTTAAATTGTAATGCAAATGACTGGCGATTTGAAAAACTCGGCTGTTACTACCTTTGAAATAAATTGGAATAACGCTTGCACCTGATTTCGAAATTAACCTTGCAGTAAATTTTCTCCAACTTGGATCCATAGCTCTACCAAATGGTTTTAAGGATGTTGAGACAGTACCTCCAGGGAAAATACCAACACAACCACCATTTATTAAATAACTTATAGCTTTTTTTCGAGTTTCTATATTTTTCGCAATACCCTCTCTTGTTTCATCAAAATTAATGGGTAAAATGATTTCGTCGAGGTCTTTTGCTTTTTTAAAAATTCTATGAGCTAAAATTCTAAAATCTTTTCTTGTAGTAGATAATATATGACCCAATAATAACCCATCCAAAATCCCATAAGGATGATTTGCGACCACAACCACAGGTCCCTTTTTTGGGATATTATTAAATGAACCTCCCATAAGATTTAAGCTTATTTTATACTTTTCAAGAATTACTTCCCAGAAATCTCTTCCCAGTGCAACTTCATTTTCATAATTTTTTGCTTTTTTTATAAGTCTAATTCGACCAGTCATATTCTCTATAGATCTGATTACTGCCCTACCAGCTTTGCTTTTTGCAGAGCTGGAATATGAAATATCTCTAGCTACTTCTTTTTTCACTTTCAAATAACCCTAGATTGTAAAGTAATTTAATTGATAATCATATTATATTTTAACAACAATAATTAATAAAATAGTAGATTAAAAAATTCAAGGTATAGAATATATATATTTAAAGATATATATTTTAAAATAGTTAATTACACCAAACAAAATAAAGGTATGCAAAAATTAAACAATTTTTATTTCTGACATTTGTTTCCGTCATTATGTTATTAATTCTAATTTCAAACTGGTCAAATTTGAAAGATGGATTTAAAAAACCCGAATTAATAATATCAAAGGTAACTTTAAAAAATGAATGCTCAATAACTTCAGATGCATTTGTAGTAGTACATCAGAAGACAAAAAGAATCTTCTACTTTTCAAACAATCTTTCAAGAATCAAACTTCATGAAAATGACATGATTAGATTAGCAATTTCCCCAAAATACCCTGATTATGTATATAATGGTGATTTTTTTAAAGCAAAACCAGAAATTACACTTACTGCAAACTGTGAAACAGATCCTAGGATGAAATCTATATTTAATTCAATGCGCGACCAATTTAATTAAATAACTGAAAAATCATAATAATGTTGAGATAAAGTAATTTTTTTTTGATCTAATAAAAATTGATTTAAATTTTATTTAAACTTTAAAAATTACTAAAAAAAATTAATTGATCTTGATTTTATCAAAAAATATTAGTGTTATACCCTAATGATTGATATTGCATCTAGAGTTTATAATCATAATTGGAAAATTGATCCTATAGTAAGATCTTTACTTGATATTGATTTCTATAAACTTTTAATGGCACAATTTGTTTTAAGAAATTCACCAGAAGTCATAGTTGAATTTTCTGTTATAAATAGAACAAATAAAGTTGCATTAACAAATTTAATTGATGAAAAAGAGTTAAGAGAACAGCTTGATAATGTAAAAAACTTATCACTCAGTAGAGGAGAGTCCACTTGGTTACGAGGAAATTCCTTCTATGGCAAACATGCTATGTTCAAACCTGATTTTATTAATTGGTTAGAAAACCTTAGACTACCTGATTATCATTTAGAAAAAAAAGGAGACCAATACGACATAAAATTTAAGGGATTATGGCCTGAAGTTATGTTTTGGGAAGTTCCAGTTCTTTCAATTATTACAGAGTTAAGATCAAGAGCAATACTAAAAAATATGGCTCGTTTTGAGTTACAAATATTATACGCAAGAGCTATGACAAAATTATGGTCAAAAATAGAAAAATTAAAATGCTTTGACGACATTAGGATAGCAGACTTTGGAACAAGAAGGAGACATAGTTTTCTTTGGCAAGATTGGTGTATCCAAGCTATGACAGAAGGTTTAGGAAAAAGGTTTATAGGTACATCAAATTGTTTAATAGCAATGAGAAGAGATTTAGAAGCTATTGGAACTAATGCACATGAATTACCAATGATTTATTCAGCTTTATCCAAAACTGAAAAAGAAATAAAAGAAGCTCAATATGATGTACTGGCAAAATGGCATGAAGAGCACGAAGGAAATTTAAGAGTTATTTTACCTGATACTTATGGGTTAGAAAATTTTTTTAAGAACTCTCCTGAATGGTTAGCTTCTTGGACTGGAATAAGAATAGATTCAGGTGATTTAGAAAAAAATGCTGAACTTTCTATCAATTGGTGGAAACAAAAAGGAGAAGATTTAAAAAATAAATTGTTAATTTTTTCCGATGGGTTAGATACAGAAAAAATTATTCACTTACACAAAAGATTTTCTAGCGAAATACAAGTAGGTTTTGGATGGGGAACACTATTAACAAATGATTTTAGAGGATTATCAACTAATTCTGCATTAGATCCATTTTCAATTGTTTGCAAAGCAACCTCAGCTAATGGAAAAGCAACAGTAAAACTATCTGATAACATTAACAAATCAATGGGTCCCAATGGGGAAATTCAAAAATATAAAAAAATTTTTGAATTAAAAAGTCAGACTAAAAATAAACTTATAGTATAAAATGAAAATTTTCTAATTTTCCTTATATAAAAGAGTTAAACATATCCTATCATCCTCTTTTTTGGAAAAACAAAAACTTTTTTCAGAAAAAGAAAATTTGTTTATTAAACTATAATTACCTAAATCACAAAACATCTTATAATAATTATTTTTGTAACTTTTAAGTCCTTCAAAATGGACGTAATCATTTTCAAAAGAAGTACGAGGATCAAAATCAATTATTGACAAGAATTTTCCTGGCTTAACAAGCTTGTCAGCTTGTTTTATTACAGTGTTTATTTTATTCCTTGAAACTAGATATAAACAAAATCCAAAATGTACAAGGTCAAACGTTATATTAAGAAAAGATAAATTGTCAGCTGTAGCTACAGTAAATTTACAATTTTTGTTATAGTTTTTATTTGCAAAATCTACTGCTTTTTTACTAGGCTCTACACCCCAACCCATTGCATTTAACTGCCAACAAATTTGAGCTAATTTATTACCAGGTCCTGACCCAATTTCTAGAATAGTAGATATTTGGTTTTGATAAGGCATTAGCCAATTACAAAGTAAAGAAATTTCAGCAGAGTTTTCTTTAATCTTGCTTTTATTTCGAATAAACCAATTATCGCCTTCATTACTAGTAAAAGCTAATTCTTGATTTTTCATTATATAACAATAAGTTGTGGATGTTTTAAAACTTTAACGCTTGGAGAACTGAAAACTTCTTCTAGCCTTTGGTTTACCATATTTCTTTCTTTCAACTACTCTACTGTCTCTTGTTATAAAACCTGCATTTTTTAACAAAGGTCTTAAAGTAGGCTCATAAAGACTAAGAGCTTTTGAAATTCCATGTTTTAGGGCACCAGCCTGCCCTGAAAGGCCACCACCTTTAACAGTTGCTTTAATATCAAATTCACCTTCAACTTTTGCAACAGAAAATGGTTGGTTGACTAGCATTTGCAAAACTGGTCTAGCAAAATACTTACTCATATCTTTGCCATTCACTAAAACAACACCAGCACCTTTTTTTAACCAAACTCTAGCCACAGCATCTTTTCTTTTTCCAGTAGCATATGATCGTCCTAAATCATCTTTAACAGGACTAACATCAGTTTTCTCAGAAGTAACTTGGTCAACTACTTCATCATTTTTTTTAAGTTCTTTTAAATCTTCTAACGATTTTTTTTCTTCTACCATCTTTAATTTCTCTTGCTGTTTTTAAAATTCATGTCTTTTATATTAACAGGTGATGGATCTTGAGCATCGTGGGGGTGTGAATTACCAGTATATACTCTCAAATTGGTAAGCTGTTGCCTTGCCAATGGACCTTTTGGCAACATTCTTTTAACTGCTTTCATTAAAACTCTTTCAGGAAATTTTCCTTCTAATATATCGGAGGCTTTTCTAGATTTTATTCCTCCTGGGTATCCTGTATGCCAATAATAAATCTTATCGTCTCTTTTCTTCCCCGTTAATTCAACTTTTTCTGCATTAACTACTATAACATTATCCCCCATATCCATATGTGGGGTGTAAGTAGGTTTATGTTTTCCTCTTAGGTATTTGGCTATTATTGAGGCTAATCGTCCTAAAACAACGCCATCAGCATCAATTAACAACCATTTTTTTTGAATTTCTGATGGTTTTATGCTAAATGTTTTATTTAAATCCATAACTTAAGTCTTTCAATATTGTTATGTACCTTTTAAGAAAAATTTTTAATTCGTCAATAACAAACGCATTTTTTTAAAAAAATTTTTTACTAAAACCTAATTTCTGGGGATTGAGTAAGTAAAAAGAGCCTGTGCATATATTTGTTTTTTGTCCTCAGATAAAATCTCTACATCCCCAACAACTAATCTTTTTCCCATTTTTTTTATTTGTGAAATTCCTAACAAATTTGACAATAAAGGTTTTTTAATAAAATTAATTGATACATTAGTTGTTACAGATTTATCACCTAAATCTGTAGAAGCCATAATGGCAATGTAAAAAGATAAGTCAGCTAATTCAAACATAGATGGGCCAGAAATAGTATTCCCTGGTCTTAAATTTTTGTTATTTGATAAAAGTTTAACTTCACTGTAATTGTTTTTTAAGGATATAATTTCATATTTATCAGCAACCTGAGGAAAAATATCCTTTAATTTTTTTGAAATCTCTTTAATTGAAATTTGGTTTTTCATTTCTTATTATCAAAAATAAATTAAATCATCATAAATAGGTCTGGAGTTTTAAATGAGTGACATTCTTTTACATGAAGTCAAGGGTAAATCAGAAATAATTACATTTAACAACCCAAATAAATTAAATGTATTATCTGACGAAATGCTTGAGCTACTATTAAATGCATTGGAAAAATCATCTTCTAATCCAAAAACAAAAGTAGTTATAATTAAATCAACTGGTAAAGCATTCTGTGCTGGGCATGACTTAAAGCAAATGCAAAATGCCAGGATTAACTCAGATGATGGTATAGGTTATTTTAAAGACCTTTTCAAAAGATGTTCCAAAGTTATGCTTAAAATCAAAAATCTGCCAAAACCTGTTATAGCAGAGGTTCAAGGAATAGCTACTGCAGCGGGATGCCAACTAGTTGCTACCTGTGATATCGCAATAGCTTCAAAAAATGCAAGTTTCGGAGTAAATGGAGTAAATATTGGTCTTTTTTGCTCTACACCAATGGTAGCATTATCCAGAAATATTGGCAGAAAAAAAACATTCGAAATGCTTGTAACTGGAGATTTCTTAACCGCAAATGACGCGAAAGAAGCAGGATTAGTAAATCATGTTACTGCAGAAAACGAACTATCAAAAAAAACAAATGAAATAGCTCAAAAAATTACTGAAAAATTCAAAAGAGTTGTTAAAATTGGAAAGGAAGCTTTTTACAATCAAGCAGAAATGAACCTAGAAAAAGCATATGAATATACATCAAACGTAATGGCCGAAAATATGATCTATGAAGAAACCAAGGAAGGTATTTCCGCATTTATTGAAAAAAGGGACCATAAATGGACAGAATAAGAGTAATTAATAAAAGATTATTTTTGAGATAAAAATAAATTAAATCTTAAATTTATGGCTGATAATAAAAGTAAGACAGCACATAGTTGGTGTATAACTCCTAGAGATATAGGAACTGATTTTACAACAGCAAATATACCTACTAAAACCTGAATAATAAGAAATAATAACAATGTGTTATAATCTTTTTTTAATTTATTATATTGATTAATTTTAAATCTTCCTTTGATCCAAATATATAAACCAAATAAGAACAAAACGTATCCCATTATTCTATGATTAAATTGAACTGTTGCAGGGTTTTCTATAAAATTAAGATATACAGGCTCTAAACTTAAGTAATCTTCTGGTACAAAATTATTATCCATAAGTGGCCATTCATTATAACTTTTACCCGCATCAATACCAGAAACTAATGCGCCTAGTGTTATTTGAAGGAATAAAAATATAATAAATAAACTTACCTTAAATCTTTCAAAAGAAAATTGTCCAAAAGAAATTGACATACTTCCTATGTAAGAGAAAAAGTAATTGATTTTTAGTAATAAAAAAATAAATGATGTAATTACTAATGCTAGATTAAGATGTATAGCCAATCTGTAAGATGCAACATCTAATAAATTTTTTTCATTATTAAGACCTGATTTAACCATCCACCAGCCAATAAATGCTTGAATAAGACCTAAAAAACCTAAAATAAAAAAAGAAACTTTTAAAAAGCTTGGAAGGCGTGTTTTAATCAATAAATAAGAGAGACCAAGAAACCAAAACAGACCTATCAATCTACCAAATTGTCTGTGTCCCCACTCCCACCAGTAAATTATTTTAAAATCATTTAATGACATATTAAAATTTTGAATTTTAAATTCGTTAGTCAATTTGTATTGTTCAAATACAAGAACCCAATCATTTTTTGTTAGAGGGGGTATTGCACCAATAATAGGTTGCCAGTTTGTTATAGAAAGTCCAGAATCTGTTAACCTAGTAAGACCACCTATCAAAATCATTAACAACAATAAAAGAAGAAGACCTAATAACCAATATTTTACAAATTTATCGTCATAAGAAAGTGTTTTATTATAAATTGGATATTCCATGATGATATATATATATAGCCTAATTTTTTTATTTATTGCGTCTTTCAGACGCATAATACACATACTTTCTATTAATTTATTAAATTTAACCTACTTATTTTTTTGTAAACTTTTTATTATACCAAATAAAGTTTTTAGGTTTGGACTTGTAAGTTTTAAACTATAAAAAAGATTATCAATATTCAAATTCAAACTCTCTATTTTATCTTCAGGCCAAAAATAACCTTTTTGTTGAAGCTGAGATTTTAATTGTTTTACAAATTTTTCAACTTCTATTTTTTTAACAAATTCTAACTCTTTTTCATCTCTTTTTATTTGAAAATTTTTACTTTCAATATTTTTAAACCATTCATATGAAACCACAGCAACTGCATGAGATAAATTAATTGATTTAAAATTCTCATTTACAGGAATTGAAATAATTGCATTAGAAGAGGATATTTCGTGTTTTTCTAATCCAGCTCTTTCTGAACCAAATAAAATACCTACAGAATTTCCACTATCGATAAGTTTTTTGGCAAATTTAATACCTTCTTCAGGAGTAAAAACTTCTTTAGAATATTTTCTCGATCTAATAGTTGTAGAAAATACAAAATTTAAATCGTTAATAGCATTGTTTAAATTACTATATAAGATAGCATTATCAACTACACATCCTCCTCCTGAAGATAGAGTATTTGCTTTTTTATTTGGCCAACCATCCCTTGGCGAAATTAATCGCAAATTTTGCAAGCCGAAATTATACATTATTCTTGCGGCAGCACCAATATTCTCTCCTAATTGTGGCTTAGACAAAATTATATGTGGTTTTGACATAATAACCTAAAAAAAAAGCTTGAAACATATTAATAAACATGATGATAGATAATACATAATTTTAATCACTTGACCATTAATAATAAACTCTCAAGGTTACATTAAATTTACTACTTTTGGGATAAAATAAAATGCAAAATAAAATCAAAATCGAAAACCCTGTTGTTGAACTAGACGGGGATGAAATGACAAGAATAATCTGGAAAATTATTAAAGAAAAATTAATACTACCTTTTCTAGATATTGATTTACTTTATTATGATTTAGGCATTGAAGAAAGAGATAATACCAATGACGAAATTACTATTAATGCAGCTAACGCAATTAAAAAGTATGGAGTAGGAGTAAAATGTGCAACCATAACTCCCGATGAAGCAAGAGTTGAAGAATTTAATTTAAAACAAATGTGGAAATCTCCTAATGGAACTATAAGAAATATTTTGGGTGGGGTAGTTTTTAGGGCTCCAATTATATGTAAAAACGTACCAAGGTTGGTCCCAGGATGGACAGATCCAATAGTAATTGGCAGACATGCTTTTGGTGATCAATATAAAGCTACAGATTTTCTTTTTCCAGGAAAAGGTAAATTGACAATAAAATTTGAATCCGAAAATGGTGAAGTTATTGAAAAAGAGGTTTTTAATGCACCTTCAAGTGGAATAGCTCTTGGTATGTATAACCTTGATAGCTCTATAATAGATTTTGCTAGAGCTTCGTTTAATTATGGTTTGAAACTAGGCTGGCCAGTTTATTTATCTACAAAAAATACAATACTAAAAGCTTATGATGGTAGATTTAAGGATTTATTCCAAAAAGTTTATGAAGAAGAATTTGAAGAAGAATTTAAAAAAAGAAATATTGTTTATGAGCATAGATTAATTGATGACATGGTTGCTGCCGCTTTAAAATGGTCAGGCTCATTTGTTTGGGCATGTAAAAATTATGATGGAGATGTACAGTCAGACACTGTAGCACAAGGTTTTGGGTCATTAGGGCTTATGACCAGTCAACTAATGACACCAAATGGATCAATTCTTGAGGCAGAAGCAGCTCATGGAACAGTAACAAGGCATTATAGAGAACACCAAAAAGGAAATGTAACATCTACTAATTCAATTGCATCAATTTATGCCTGGACTGGTGGTCTAAAGCATAGAGCAAAACTAGATAACAATAAAGAACTTGAAGAATTTGCACTAAAACTTGAAAGTATTGTAATAAAAACTGTCGAAAGCGGTTACATGACCAAAGACTTAGCAATGCTTATAGGAAATAATCATAAGTGGTTAAGCACTACTCAATTTATCGATAAAGTGGAAGAAAACTTATTAAAAGCAATTTAGTTACAAAAAATTAAATAGCTTTTAAAAATAATTCAATTTTATTTACTATCTCTGCTTGATTAATTTTATTATTTCCACCGCCCTGTGCAAAATCTGATCTACCTCCACCTTTTCCGTCAGATAATTGATTTAAAATTTTAACAATTTCGGAAGCTGAATATTTGTTAGTTAAGTTGCTAGTAACACCAACAGTATATATGATTTTATGATCATGTTTAGATAAATTTAATATTATACTTTGATCAAATTTTTGTTTGTATTCATCTGTTAATGATCTCATTTCTTTTATTTCAATATTTTCAAGTTTATTAACAACAAATGAAATCCCATTTATTGATCTAATATCACTAATTTCATCCTGAGTATGAGAAACTGAAGACTTATTTTTTTGAAAATGGTCAATTTTTTGTAACAATGATTTTTTATCATTTATGAGTCCTATTAGCCTTTCATTAACTGCCTCAATTGGAATTTTTAAAGTAGTTATAATTTGATCAATATATGATCGACTTTGCTGTAGATATTTTATTGCATTCAAACCTGTTAAAGCTTCAATACGTCGAACACCTGAGCTAGATGCAATTTCTGATTTAATTATAAAAGAACCTATCATTCCAGTTCTCTGAACATGTGTACCACCGCATAACTCCATTGAATATCTTTTACTTTTAGAAGTAGGTTGTGATATTAAAGTTGAATTAAAACCCATCATTACTACTCTAACTTCAGTATCATATTTCTCACCAAAAAGAGCCAGAGCTCCTAATTTCTTAGCTTCATCAATATCCATTAACCTTGTATCTACTATTGTATCTTCAATAATGTGCTGATTTACAATTTTCTCTACTTTTTCAATTTCTTGATTAGTCATTGGTTTATTACTTGAAAAGTCAAACCTTAAGCGCTCACAATCATTTAAAGAACCCCTTTGATTAACATGGACCCCTATCACGTCCTTCAGTGCTTGGTGCATCAAATGAGTTGCAGAATGGTTTGCAGCTATTGATTGTCTTTTATTTATATCTACTGTTAATTTTACCAAATCACCATTTTTTATTTGTCCTTTAATAATATTAATTTTATGAATTATTAAACCAGATATTTTTTTCACACCTTCTATTTTAGCTTCAAGATTTTCATTAATTAAAAACCCAGTATCAGAAATCTGACCCCCACTTTCAGCATAAAAAGGTGACTGATTAAAAATTAATTCTGCTAAATTTCCATCATCTATTTTATCAACAGAACTACCATTTATTACAATCGCAAGTACTTTAGCCTCAGAATTTAAAGTGTTATAACCAAGAAATTCAGTTGAATCTAACTGATTGGCAAGATCAAACCATATTTGCTCTATTTTTTTTTCACCAGATCCTATCCATGCATTTCTTGCTTTTTCTTTTTGTTTTTCCATTGATACATTGAAACTATCTATATCAACTTCCAGATTAATTTCTCTTGTGGCGTCTTGAGTTAGGTCAATGGGGAAACCATAAGTATCATATAATTTAAAAGCAACTTCACCTGAAAATTTTTCTCCTTTGTTCAATCTACTGATCTCTTTATCAAGTAACTTTAATCCTCTATCTAAAGTTGATCTAAACTTTATCTCCTCATTAAGCAAACTTTCCTCAATTAGATCTTTAGCCTCTATTAATTCAGGGAATGCCGCACCCATTTCTCTAGTTAAAGAATCTACCATTTTATGTAGCATTGGTTCATTAACTCCTAAAAAATGAATATGCCTCATGGCCCTTCTCATAATTCTTCTTAAGACATAACCTCTTCCTTCGTTAGAAGGAAATATTCCTTCAGCTATTAAAAAGGAAATAGATCTAATATGATCCGCTATAACTCTATGATGTATATTAAATTTACCATCAACAGACTGATTAGATAGATTTGCTGATTCTTCTATAAGCGCTCTCATTAAATCAGTATTATAATTATCATGGGTTCCTTGAAGCACTGCACCCATTCTTTCTAAACCCATTCCAGTATCAATTGATGGTCTAGGTAAGTTTTCTCTTTTATTACTATCTAACTGATCATACTGCATAAAAACAAGATTCCAAATTTCAACAAATCTATCACCATCTTCATTTGTTGATCCTGGTGGTCCTCCTTTTACTTTGGAACCGTGATCAAAAAATATTTCAGAGCACGGGCCACAAGGTCCAGTTGATCCCATTGACCAAAAATTATCGACAGTATTGATTTTTATAATTTGAGAATCGGAGAGGCCTGCATATTTTTTCCAAATCTCGGTAGCCTCATTATCAGTATGAAAAACAGTAACCAATAATCGTTCTTTTGGCAATGAAAACTCTTTAGTAATTAAATCCCACGCCAATGGAATTGCTTTTTCCTTGAAGTAATTTCCGAATGAAAAATTACCTAACATTTCAAAAAAAGTATGATGCCTAGATGTGTATCCAACATTATCTAAGTCATTATGTTTACCGCCTGCTCTAAGACATTTTTGACTAGTAACAGCTTTGTCATAAGAACGACTTTCAAGTCCAGTAAAAACATTTTTGAATTGCACCATTCCAGAATTTGTAAACATAAGAGTAGGATCATTACTGGGAACAAGTGTTGAACTTTTAACTTCTTCATGCCCATGCTTTTTGAAATAATTTAAAAAAGTAGATCGAATTTCTGCTAGGCCTGCCATTTATTTATCTTTACACACTAAATTTCATAAAATTTTGTTTGAAACTAAAGATTTATTTTCTCAGTTTGTTTCTTTAGAAGTATTATCCTCGATTAAATTTGTAGTTATATTTTGATTTAAACCATTAGCACTTCTAATTTTTTCTTCAATTTCGTGAGCAATTTCATGGTTATCAATTAGAAATTTCTTAGCATTTTCCCTACCCTGACCAATTCTTTCGTCTCCATATGAAAACCATGCACCAGATTTTTCAATAATATCAAATTTAACACCTAAATCAATTATTTCGCCTACTTTAGATATACCTTCTCCATACATAATATCAAACTCTACTTGTTTAAAAGGTGGAGATACCTTGTTTTTAACAACTTTTACCCTTGTTGAATTACCAATTACTTCTTCACGATCCTTAAGTGCACCAATTCTCCTAATATCTAGTCTGACAGAAGCATAAAATTTCAATGCATTTCCACCAGTAGTAGTTTCTGGACTACCAAACATTACTCCTATTTTCATTCTAATCTGATTGATAAAAATAACCATACAGTTAGATCTACTTATTGATCCTGTAAGTTTTCTCATAGCTTGACTCATTAATCTAGCTTGTGCTCCAACTTGAGCGTCACCCATATCACCTTCTAATTCAGAACGAGGAGTTAAAGCAGCTACTGAATCAACCACTACCAATGAAACCGCTCCAGACCTAACTAAAGTTTCTGTTATTTCTAAAGCTTGTTCTCCTGTGTCTGGTTGAGAGATTAATAATTCGTCTAAGTTAACGCCTAGTTTTTTAGCATAGCCTGGATCTAGTGCATGCTCTGCATCAACAAAAGCACATATCCCTTCCTTTTTTTGCTCTTCTGCTACTACATGTAATGCTAAAGTAGTTTTACCAGAACTTTCAGGACCATAAATTTCTATTATTCTTCCTTTCGGCAATCCTCCAATACCAAGTGCAATATCTAAACTTATTGAACCTGTTGAAATAGACTCAATATCAATAACTGGATTATCTTGACCAAGTTTCATGATTGAACCCTTACCAAAATTTCTTTCAATCTGTGAAAGGGCTGTTTCGAGTGCTTTACTTTTATCCATTGGTGCTCTTTCTAAAAAGTTAATTAACTTTGTCATATTTCTTTCCTTATTTCATATCTTTGTTTATCTATCAACATTACAAAAACGATAAATTATAAAATATAAAATTAATTCATAATGTTCACCTTATGTTCTTATATATTTATCACTTATTTATCAAGAAATATTTAATTATTCATAAATTTTAAAACAGAAAAATAGAATCCATCACTTGCATTTATTGGATGAAATATACCTGAATTAACTTTTGAATAATTTTTGTGATGAAACAAATATTTTCTAATAATCAAATCGCCTTCATCTTCTAATAAAGAACAAACAACATAAATCAAAAAACCACCATTTTTTAAATAAGAACATGCTTGTTCGACTATATTATACTGATTTTTAATTAATAAAGATAACTTTTGATCATTTAATTCCCACTTAATTTTAGGATCTCTTCTCCAAGTCCCAGTTCCAGAACACGGTGCATCAACAAATACAATATCAAAAAAATTTTTATATTTAATTAAATGTTTAGAATCAAGAATTTTTATATTGGCTCCAGCTTTGTTAACCCTGTAATTAAGATTTTTATATTTCAAGTCATTTAAATCATAAGCAAAAATATCTGCTTTATTTCTTAATCTTGAAGCAATAGCGAGAGCTTTTCCACCACTACCTGCACAAAAATCTAATATTTTTTTTCCTGAAGCGATTTGAACCAACTCAGTAGTTAATTGAGAAGATAAATCCTGTAATTCTACTTCACCCAATTGATAGGGTGAAGAATTTTTAATAAATTTTTCTCCACTTATAACTTTTAAAGCATATTTTGAACTAGCACAAATTTCAGTTAAAATCCCTTGATTTTCTAATTTAATTTTTGCTTCTTTTATATTTATTTTATTTTGATTAATTCTTAAATAAACTGGCGCTCTTTTTAAAAATAATTCCATGATAACATTAAAATTGTCACCTAATGATTGCGATAACTTCTCCTCAAGAAAATCTGGACAATTAAGACTTATATTTTTAGGAGCTTTCTTTATTAATCTATTGATATTGTTTAAAATAATCAATTCATCATTATTAATAGATGGTGATAAATATTTATTCCCTTTTATATCCTCAAGAGAAAAAGAATCCTTTTTATAAAGGAATAGATAGGAAAGAACTAAAACACGGCCTGTTTCGACATATTCTTTTATTTGAAATGGATAATATAAAATTAACCTTTTTCTTAAAATGTCAAATACTAGATCTCTTATATTTCTTCTATCATTAGAACCCGCAAAACGATTTTTTTTGAACCATTGTTTTAGTACTTTTTCTAATGGATAACCTTTCAGATAGTCATCCAAAATATTCATTGCAGCAGCTGCACGAGAAATGTCTTGCATAAAAATCAATATTTTTTGTGGTTTTTACTTATCATTACTATAGTTTGGAGACTCATTTGTTATTCTTACATCATGCACATGACTTTCTGACAAACCTGCTCCAGATATTTTAACAAATTTACAACCATTTTTCATTTGATTAATGTTTTTATTGCCTGTGTATCCCATAGACGCCTTTAATCCACCTACCAATTGATAAATTATGTTATTAACTGACCCCTTGTATGGAACTTGCCCTTCTATTCCTTCAGGGACTAATTTATCTGCTTGTACTTCTTTTTGAAAATAGCGATCCGCAGAACCTCTAGCCATAGCACCCAAAGAACCCATTCCTCTATAATTTTTAAAACTTCTGCCTTGATACAACGATATTTCACCAGGAGACTCATCTGTTCCTGCAAATAAAGAACCGATCATCGCACAAGATGCTCCTGATGCAATTGATTTAGCAAAATCACCAGAAAATCTAATTCCGCCATCAGCAATTACCGGAATATTTTGTAAATCTGCTTCTTTAGCACAATTTATAATTGCAGTTAGTTGAGGCATGCCTACACCAGCAATAATCCTTGTAGTACAGATTGAACCTGGGCCAATTCCTACTTTAATACCATCAGCACCCACATCTATCAATTCTTTTGTAGCATCTGGAGTAACCACATTACCCGCAATAACTTGGGTATTAGCAAATTCCTTTTTTAATCTTTTAACCGCTTTGATTACATCTATAGAATGACCATGAGCAGTATCTATAACAATAACATCTGCTCCAGAATCTATCAATGAAACAGATCTTTCATAACCTTCATTACCTGTAGAAGAAGCAGCAGCACATCTTAATCTACCTAATTCATCTTTACAGGCTAACGGATTTAATACAGATTTTTCAATATCTTTTATTGTAAGTAACCCTATTAAATAATTACTTTCATCAACTACTAAAAGTTTTTCAATCCTTCTTTTTGCCATTATTTGTTTTGCTTCTTTTGTATTAATTGGTTCTTTTACAATAGCTAAGTTTTTTTTAGTCATAACTTCACTTACTTTAATAGAATTATCCTCTAAAAAACGAATATCTCTGTTTGTTAATATACCCAATACTTTGTTTTCTTTGTCTACAACTGGAAAACCAGTTATATTATATCTTTCAGCAATTTTTTTTGCGATCTTAACAGTATCATTACAATTTAAAGTTATTGGATTATAAACGATACCACTTTCAAATCTCTTTACTGCAGATACATATTTTGCTTGTCTGCTTATACTTAAATTTCGATGTATAACACCAATACCTCCAGATTGTGCCATTGCTATAGCCATATTTTTCTCTGTAACAGTATCCATTGCAGAAGAAATTAACGGGATATTAATTTTTATATCCTTTGTAACAAATGTCTTTGTATCAACCATGTCTGGAGTAACTGAAGATTTTGCAGGCACCAACAAAACATCATCAAATGTGATAGCATCTTCTAACTTCATATATTTTAAAACCTCTATCCTAGAATAAATAAATTGGTTGAGATATTGTTATTCTTTTTTAAATTTTAATGCCACAACATATTTTTCAGAACTGTCAGATCTACTTGATTTTGGTTTAAAATTAATCACTTTATTGAACTTTTTTTTAAGTAAGTTTTGCAACTTCATTTCAGCACCACCAGCAAGAACTTTAGCAACAAAATTTCCTCCTTCGTTTAAATAATTAAAAGCAAAAAATGCTGCAGACTCGCATAATGCCATAATTTTTAAATGATCAGATTTTTTGTGTCCTGTTGAGTTGCTAGCCATATCAGATAATATATTGTCAACTTTATGATTTAATATTTCTCCAATTTTATTTTCAAAATTATCCTCTAAGAAATCAAGTAAGTATATTTCCGCACCATTAATTGATAAGATAGGTTTTAAGTCAATGCCAATAACCCTGCCCTGTTTTTCTTTTAATTTATCAAGGTTTGAATTAGTTTTTTCAACAGCAACTTGAGACCACCCACCAGGTGCACAACCTAGATCAATAACACTATCTCCAGATTTAAATATATGAAATTTTTCATTTATTTCCAATAA
Organism: uncultured Alphaproteobacteria bacterium; assembly: GCA_902611605.1. Classification (GTDB taxonomy): domain Bacteria; phylum Pseudomonadota; class Alphaproteobacteria; order Rhodobacterales; family Rhodobacteraceae; genus CACIIZ01. The sequence goes on along the minus strand of CACMAH010000008.1, from coordinate 28,547 downwards.
TTTAAATGCAGCTCTCGATCTATAACCTTTCTCCTTAGCAAGCTTTACATATGGATCATTTAGCTGTCTTCTTAACCAGTTAGTAGAAGAAATTTTTCTTCCTTTAGCAGTTTTTACATTTACTTTTAATAATCTATCAGTATTTTTTTTTGTTTTTTTTATTGAATTACTGATTTTTTTATCATTTTTTTTTAATGAGTATTTTTTTTTCATAAGACTATTGAAAATGGTTATCTGCCGCCATTAAAGAGTATAAAATTCCTTCTCTCAAACCACGATCAGCCACTTTCATACTACGTGAAGGCCAAATTCTCAATAAAGTTTGCATAATTGCAGAACCAGACATTATTAAGTCTGCCCTGTCTCTACCTATTCCTGGCTCTTTCTTTCTGCCATCAGGTCCAAGAATCAAGAATTTTTTTATGACATTATCAATATCAGTAGAAGAAAGATTAAGTCCATCAACCTTTAATCTATCATATCTTCTTAAACCCAAATGAACCGCCCCTAAAGTTGTTACAGTTCCTGAAGTACCAATTATTTGTAGTTCTTTTTTTAAATCAATGTGATTATAGTTTAAATAAGGTAAAAAATTTTCAATTTTTTGCTCAAAATCACAAGACATTAAAGCAAACCTTGCACTATCATCATCTACATCAGAATAACGCTCTAGTAGAGTTGCCACACCTAAAGGGACTGAAATCCAATCTACTATTTTGACAAAATTGGTGTTTAATTTTTCAATTTGAAATTCTTTTTTACTTTTTTTATCTAACCGAAGTTTAAGCATTTCTGCTATCCTATTTTCTTCTGAGATCTCTGATAAATCCATCCAAACCAATTCTGTCGACCCGCCTCCAATATCAACTATTAACACATGAGAAAATTTAGGATCAAATAATGGAGCGCAACTTATAACTGCTAATCTAGCTTCTTCTTCGGGCTTTATAAGTTCCAATTTTAGTCCTGTTTCCATTTTAACTTTTTGTAAAAAACTTTTACCATTTTTTGAACGTCTACAAGCTTCAGTAGCCACAAGCCTTGCATTTTTGACACGGAATTTATTAAGTTTTTTTGCACATACATGAAGAGCTTGTAATGCTCTTGTAATACCAGCTTGGGAAAGTTGTCCAGTTCTTTCCAGATCTATACCAAGCCTTATAGACTTTGAAAAAGCATCTACTATCTCAAATCTTGAACCAGTTGGTCGGGCTATCAACATTCGGCAACTATTAGTACCTAAATCTAAAGCTGCATATAAATTTTTTTTATTATCTTCACCCTTTTTAACATTCAAACTTTTGTTAACCAACTTAGGATCAGAGCCTAAGTCTACCATTTTTATCCTCTCTTAAATAGTTCAAAGGTATAACTAACTTAAACTATTTTTCTTTATAGTAGTATAAACAAGAGTAATTAACAACTTTAAAACATATTTAATTCTATGTCGAATTAGTATTTCAAGCAGTCGATTTTTTGTTAACAAAATTTTTAAATAGGTTATTTAGTCAGATATATATAACTTAACAGGAATAACAAATGACAAAAACTATTGTAGAAAGCTCAAATAGCACTGTTGTCATAGGCTTTGATGAACCATTCTGTATAATTGGAGAGAGGATAAATCCTACAGGACGAAAAAAATTGGCTATGGAATTAGAAGCTGAGAATTTTAACACCGTAGTCAAAGATGCTATAGAACAGGTGAAAGCTGGTGCGAATATTTTAGATGTAAATGCTGGAGTGGTTTATAACTCAAATCCAAACCCGAATGAAACTGAACCAGTTTTGATGAAAAAGTTAATTGAACTTGTACAAGATACAGTTGAAGTTCCATTATGTATTGATAGCTCAGTGCCTGGAGCTCTTGAAGAAGGTTTAAAGTCTGCAAAGGGAAGGCCTTTACTGAATTCTGTTACTGGAGAAGAAGAAAGACTAGACAGTATTCTTCCTTTAGTAAAAAAATACAACGTGCCTGTAGTTGCAATATCCAACGATGATACTGGAATATCAGAAGACCCAGAAGTAAGGTTTAGAGTAGCAAAAAAAATAGTTGAAAGGGCCTCTGATTTTGGCATACCTCCAGCTGACATAGTTGTAGACCCTCTAGTAATGCCAATTGGTGCAATGGCCACAGCTGGCCAACAAGTGTTTGAATTAGTAAAAAAATTAAAAACAGAACTTAAAGTAAACACAACATGTGGAGCATCCAATATTTCTTTTGGACTACCAAATAGACACTCAATAAATTCTACCTTTCTTCCAATGGCTATTGCTTCTGGAATGACTAGCGCAATAATGAATCCTACAAATCCTAACGAGTTACATTCAATTTATGCCGCAAATTTACTTATGAATAGAGATAAAAATGGTGCAAACTGGATAAAACGTAATAGAGTTAATTCATCTGATTCTAGTTCAATTCAAGATACAAATGAAAATTCACAAAGAAGAAGAAGAAGAAGAAATATTAGAAGATAATAGAAGCGGTTTTTTTTTTAATTATTTTTCTTTTGGTCAATGAATACATATAAAAAAAATAAATTGATTTCAAAATCAGAAAGTAAAAACCCAACTGTTGTTTTTACACCTTCTGGTTTAAGGGGTGCTGTTAAAAATGGAACAACCATATTGGATGCAGCTAGACTATTAGGAGTAGATCTAGATAGTGTTTGTGGAGGAAGAGGAATATGTACAAAATGTAAAGTCAAACCATCTTTTGGTAGTTTTTCAAAATTTAATATTGAAGCTAAAGAAGATAATTTAGCTGAATCAACTAAAATTGAAAATAAGTCGATAGAAAAAAATAGAATCTCTTGCGATGAAAGACTTGGATGTCAAACAAAAATTTTAGGAGATATGGTAATTGACGTTCCTGAAGAAAGCCAAGTACATAAACAAGTTATTAGAAAAAGGATAGAACTTAAAAATATTGCTATAAATCCAGCAACAAAACTTTATTATGTTGAGGTTAAAGAACCAGACATACACAATCCTTCCGGAGATCTTCAACGATTAAATCTTGCACTTAAGAAACAATGGAGAATTAAAAAAACAAAAATTTCGTTAAAAATTTTAAAAAATCTACAATATATTTTACGAAAAGGAAAATGGTGTGTTACATGCGCTATTTTTCATAAAGACAATGAAGATAGCGAAATCATGAACATATGGCCAGGTTTTTTGGACTCAAACCTTTACGGAATAGCTGTTGATTTAGGATCAACTACTATTGCTGCACATCTTTGTGATTTACACACGGGTGAAATTATAAATTCTTCAGGAATTATGAACCCTCAGATACGATTTGGCGAAGATCTTATGAGTAGGGTAAGTTTTTCAATGATGAATGATGATGGCACTGATAAACTAAAAGAAACTGTTCAAGAATCTTTAAATAGCCTATTTCAAGCTTTAATGAAAGAAACAGCAATCGACCCTAAACTGGTTGTGGAGCTTTCTGTTGTATGTAATCCAGTTATGCATCATTTACTATTAGGTATAAATCCTACTGAATTAGGACAAGCTCCATTTGCTCTCGCATCATCTGATTCACTTTATTTCAAAAATGACCATTTAGGATTAAATTTTTTGGATAATGCAAATTTATATTTATTACCTTGCATTGCAGGACATGTTGGAGCAGATGCAGCAGCCGTTATTTTATCAGAAGCACCCAATGAATCTGAAGAAACTGTCCTAATTATCGATGTGGGAACTAATGCTGAACTTATACTTGGCAATAAATCTGAATTATATGCATGTTCTTCTCCCACAGGTCCTGCATTTGAAGGAGCTCAAATATCATCAGGGCAAAGGGCAGCACCTGGAGCTATAGAAAAAATTAAAATTGATCCAATTTCAAAAGATCCTATTTTCAAAGTAATTGGCTGTGATTATTGGTCAAATGAAGAACAATTTCAAAATTTTTTATCAAATCAAAAAATTACTGGCATATGTGGATCCGGTATAATTGAAGCTATTGCAGAAATGAGAATGACAGGGATTTTAGATGCTTCTGGATTAATTGGTACTAGTTCAGAAACTGGATCTGAAAGATGTATTTCTGAAGGTAGAACCAATAGCTATATAATTTATAAAAATATGGTTAATGATGAAACAGAAATAAAAATTACAAATAGTGATGTTAGAGCAATACAATTAGCAAAAGCAGCTTTATTTGCAGGCTCAAGATTATTAATGGATGAAATGAAAATAGATAAAATTGATAAGATAATCTTAGCTGGTGCTTTTGGTGCACATATCTCTACAAAACATGCTATGGTTTTAGGTATGATACCAGATTGTAATTTAAATAAAGTTACATCTGCTGGAAATGCAGCTGGCGCAGGAGCCATGATTGCACTTTTAAATAGGAAATCAAGACTTGAAATTTCCAAAACTGTGAAAAAAATAAATAAAATAGAAACGGCCATGGCTCCAAAATTTCAAGAATATTTTGTGTCCGCCTCTGCTATTCCTAATTCAATGTTTTCTTTTCCTGAATTAGAGAAAGTAATGAAATTACCTGATGTAAGTTTTAACCAAAAGAAAAGAAATAAGAGAGCAAATTATAATTAGTAAAACAATCTATTTTTTGTTAGATATAATTAATCTAATAATTGCAGGAGTTATTTTTGAATATTTACAGATTAGTATATAAATCTAAACCATTCGGTTATGATCAAGCCATTTTAAACGGAATTCTGTCTGATGCAATAAACTACAATTCAAAAAATAATATAACTGGTGCTTTGATTTGTAGAGATGATATTTATTTACAACTTCTTGAAGGTCCTAAATATGAAGTAAATCTAACATTTGAAAAAATTTCTAATGATGATAGACATTTAGAGGTTGAGATTCTTCTTAAAGAGTATTGTAATAAAAGGATTTTCCCAGGTTGGAATATGAAAGATGATCCTGCAAGAACTTGGTTTTGGAACAAGGAAGAAATAAATTCTGGAATTTTCAATAAGATACCTAAGGTTAAAATAATAGATGTTTTTGAAAAAATTGCTAACCAGATAAATTAGTATCGTATTAACAATATTTATTTATACTTCAATAACAAATTTCATAAAAAAAATTTCATAAAATTCTGATTATTTTTTTTTCTTTTAGAATTTTGTTTATTTTTTTTAAAATTTAAACTTATAATAAAGTATCTCAATTTTCTTAATCAGGATATTTTTATTATGGATATAAATTCTAAACTAAAATTAAAAATTAAATCTAATAGAAAAGCAATTTTTGAGTTAGATGCAAAAATTGAAGAAAATCGATCAAAAAGTGAAGAGTTGAGATCTTCTGCTGAAAGAGATAATGCTTCAATAGCAAGGAATTATACAGCTGCATTTTATGGAAATCATCATTTAACAAATAGAAATTCAGAAGAAATTTTTAAAAATAGAATAGCCATCCTTAACAATATGGATGTAGAAGGTGAAGTAGAGGTGAACTTCCGTGAAACAATGATAAATATGGCAAATATTGACTATTTTACTCATAGAGCAGAGGTTAATCAGGAGATAATCGATATTAACCAAAAATTATCAGAAGTGAATTCACTGCTGATTCAAATAAATAAGGCCATAATGGCAAGAAATGAAAAATCTGTTAAATTTAATAAAAAAAATTTGGAGATGAATAAAAGATTTTTAAATGGCGAATTTCATCCTTCAAAAGCAACTGTAGCAGCAAATAATAAAAGATCAAAAGATAACGAAGAAAGATTGTTAAAACTTACAAAAGCTGCAGAAAGAAATAAAACTAAGATTGAAAAACTTAAAAAAATAGGACAAGTAAATGCTGCCAACGTTTTAAGAAATTCGATTGAGATTTCAAAAAGAAGAAGCCAAATAACAGAAAATCAAGAAGAGGTAATAGCTGACCAAAAATATATAGCTAGTACAATATTTAATTAGCTAAGATTATTGCATTTTAATTTAAACTTAAAAAATTTAACAGTTTTTATTTTTAATCTATGTAATCAAAATTACTACAATTTTAAGAAAAAAATCAAATAATTTAAATATTTAAGGGATATATCTATGTCTTATTTTTTTAAGATGGCAGAAAATAAGGATGAAATAAAATTATCTCAATTATTTAGGAGTAAAATTTTTAGAAACTCTTGTACTTTCTGCGACTCTGATGAGTTAGACAAAAAATGTACCCATTTTTTAATTTTTGATAAATTAAATTCAAATAAATTAGTTTGTGTTTTTCGTGTTTATATAATGTTTAATTTTAATCAAATAAAAAATTCTTATTCTTATCAATTTTACAAACTTAATAACCTAAAAAAAATTAAAGAACCAATGCTTGAACTTGGTAGATTTTGCATTGATCCTAACTACAAAGACCCAAAAATAATAATGACTGCATGGTTTGCAATCAGGAATTTAATTGAAAAAAATCACATAAAATTTCTATTCGGTTGCTCAAGTTTTTTTGGAACCAGTATTGAAAGATATTTGGATTGTTTCAAGTTTCTTAAATGTAAATACATCGCCCCTAAAAAACTTATCCCTTATGTTAAAGCACCAAAAGTTTTTAAATTCGACAAATTAATAAATTTAAATAATTTTTGCTTGATGAAAGTTCAGAAAACCCTCCCTCCCCTCCTTTCATCTTATCTAAAGCTAGGTGGCTGGGTTTCAGACCATGTTGTTATCGATCATGATTTACAAACCATTCATGTATTTACTGGATTAGAAATAAAAAATATTCCTGACAACAGGATTCGCTTTTTAAAATCTTTTAACTTTAATTAATAAATTTTATATCAATATGGCTTTACTTAACAAATATTTTTTGACAAAATTTGATATATAATCTTTTGGGAGGAAAATATGACTTTCTTTGAATTTGGTAAATTGAAAATTAAATTAATAAGCCTTGCACTAATTACAACATTTTTTGCATTTTCTTTAAATGCTGCAGAATACACTGGTAGGTTATCAATGCATTGGAACGACAAACATCACTGTACTAAACATGCACAAATGTTTGTTGATGAAGTTTTTGAAAAATCAAACGGCAGACTAAAGATAGAAGTTTTTCATTCTGGTCAGCTATTTGGTATCAGGGAAATCATGGGGGGCATCACCTCTGGTGCTGTTGACTTGGGTGGTGTAGTAGGTGTTGTTGGTTTTCCAAAAATCAACAAAAATTTTAATGTTGCGACTATACCAGGTTTGTTTGACTCTTTTGAACAGCAAAGAGAATTTTTTCAGCAATCTAGCAAAGGAGCTGAAATTTGGGGCGATCTTTTAAATAAAACAAATTCTACTCTTGTAATGTATAATCCTGTTGGACCTGTAATGACTTTTAGTGGTGCTAGAGAGTTAACAGGTGTTGACGCAATGAAAGACTTGAAAGCAAGAAGACTTATAGGTGCTGAAGAACCAATGTGGAAGGCTTATGGAGCAAAAATTGTAGGATTAAAAACAAGTGAAGTTTATACTGCACTACAAACTGGTATGATTGATACCATCAATACCCCTCCACAGAGTATAAGAGCTTACAGCTGGTGGGAATTTTTAAAATTTGGTCAAAGACCTTATCAATATTATGCAGACGCTTATATCATGGCTAATAGTGACTGGTTTAATAAATTACCAAGTGATCTTCAAAAAATAGTTTTAGATGCTGGGAAAAAGTTTGGAGATGTATCTACTAATAAAATTATTGGTGTAGGAGAAGAAGTGATCTCTGAATTTGAAGCCAGAGGTGGAAAAATGACTACATTAACTGGTGAAGAGAAAACAAAGTTTGACAAACTTATGTCAGAAAAAGTGCTTCCCGCTATGATGGATAAATTTGATGCTGATGCTTTAAAAGCAGCTGAGTCTTTTGTATCCAAATAAATTTATAATATGAATTTAGTTATTCAGCTTTATTAAATGAATAATCTTCTTCTGCCATTGCAATTTATAAATGGAATTTTAAGTAAAATAACATTTTTTATTGCAATGGCCATAGTTTGTGTAATGGTTTTGGCTCTATCGGCAAGTGCATTAACAAGATATATTTCAGGTCATGGCTTTGATTGGTTTATAGAACTCCCACCTGCACTAGTAAGCTGGTTGGTTTTTCCAATGTTAGGACCACTATTAAAAACTGGAAATCATATTGAAGTTGATTTTGTAAGTACTATTTTGACTGCAAAAAGTATTAAATATGTTAAGTTTTCTGTATACTTAATCAGTTTTATTTCATCGTTCATATTTTTTAAAGCAGGCTTAGAAGCAACTCTTCTTTTTTATAACCTTGGACAAATGATGGAACTAGAGATTGATGTTCCAATTTGGATCATGTTTTTATCTTTTCCTGTGGGTTTTATTATAATGGGTTTATTTTCATTAGAGCTACTTTTAACAACTTCAATTGAAATTTATAAAGACCGATTTCCTTAATGTTTTCATTTGCAGTAATTTTTTCGTTTTTTCTATTGTTTTTATCTGTTCCTATTTTCTTGGTTTTTGGATTAGGAAGCTCTATAGCAGCAATTTGGGGCTTAAACTTGCCATGGTCTACGCTTATCCAAATGGCTTTTGAATCTATGAATAAACATGTACTTATAGCTGTACCATTATTTGTATTTTCAGGGATGGTTATGCTACGGGGGGGCGCTGCAACTAGATTAGTAAATTTTGCAACCTCTTTAGTAGGACATTTACCTGGTGGACTTGGAATTGCAATGGTTATAGCCATGGGATTTTTTGCAGCATTCTGTGGTTCAATTTTAGCAGCAATCACTGCAGTAGGAACAATTATGATGCCTAAGATGATAGAAGCAGGTTATCCTAAACCTTTTGTAATTGTTTTAGCAGCATCCGCAGCATTACTAGAAGCCTTAATTCCACCATCCAATGCTGCAATCCTCTATAGTGCATTAACTTATGTTCCAGTTTCACAAACTTTTGCTGCTGGAGTTTTTCCTGGGTTAATTTTGCTATTATTTATGATAGCTCTTGTTCTATTTAAATGTCGACATATTGAAAGATCTAAACCTGCAACAAATTATAAAAAACTAATACTTGGTATAAAAGCTTTTCCAGCACTCTTAACACCTCTAATAATTTTGGGTGGAATTTATGGAGGACTACTTACTCCATCTGAGTCAGCAGCTGTTTCTGGAATATGGGCAATATTTATGGGTTTTTTAATATACAGGGAACTTACAATAGGTTCATTGTTAAAGAGCATAAAAGATACTGCAATAACTACCTCAGTTATATTTTCTATAATCGCCATGGCAACATTTTTAAGTAAGGTATTTACTTACACTCAATTTCCTCAATTTATTATTAAATCAATTACTGATATGGGAGTTGGTTTAAATTTCTTTTGGTTTGCTATGGCATTAATTTGCTTAATTTTGGGTACTTTTATTGAAATAGTACCAGTATTTTACTTAACTATTCCAATTTTTACGGCTATCATATTATCCTTTGATCAAAGCTTAATTCATCTTTATGTAGTATTTGTTGCCTTTGCAGGCATTGGGATGATTACTCCTCCAGTTTGTGTTGGTATATATACGTCTGCAAGTGTTATAAAAGAAAATCCTGGTAATGCTTTTAAGGAAGTACCTCTTTTCACAGTAGTAGGTATTTTGTATGGTATTTTGATGATTTTGTTTCCAGGTTTATCAACCTGGTTACCTAATTATTTATCAGGTTAGTATTAATTTATATAGATTTAGCCCAATCCCAATAAAGTTCTCTAGTTTTTTTTGTAATAGGTCCGATTTGGTAATTAGTACTATTAAAAGCTTTTACAGGAGTTACTTTCATCATATTTCCTGACATGAATACTTCATCAGCATTATCTACATCTTTAAATGATATTACTTTCTCATGAACTTTATAACCATAAGCAGTAAGATTTGAGATATGTCTATTCCGAGTGATACCGGCTAAAAAGGTACCATTAGGAATAGGAGTAAATATTTCTCCGTCCTTCACTATAAAAATATTAGCTGTTGCTGTTTCTGCTACATTACCCATTATATCGGCTACAAGCGCATTTGAAAATCCTTTATCTCGAGCCTCTGCTAGCATTCTAGCATTGTTGGGATACAAACATCCTGCTTTTGCATTAACAACATTATCTTCTAATACTGGACGTCTGAATCTAGTTGTAGTGAGAGTTGCTGCTAAATTAGAGTCTGCCATAGGAATATCTTCTAAGCAAATTGCAAATCCTGTAAGTCCTTTTTTAGGAACAATAGCTAGGTCCCCACCTTCAATTGCCCAATACATTGGTCTTATATAAACTGCTTGGCTAGATTTAAATTTATTAATTCCATCCATAATTATTTCAACCATTTTTTCAGAAGAAACTGTAGGGGTAATCATCATAGCTTCTGCAGAGTTATTTACTCTATCACAATGCGCTTTGAGATCAGGTGCCACTCCATCAACATATCTTGCACCATCAAAAACACTAGTACCTAACCATGATCCGTGGTCAGCTGCCCTCATTACATATTTATCTTCAGAATACCATGAACCCTCAAAAAAAGTCCTTACATTTGATCCAGTAGCCATACAAACATCCTATAAATGATAAAAGTAATTAGACTTTAAAAGTCTAATTACTTTTATTCAATATACAATTTTAAAAATTAAGATTTAAAGTAATTAAATAAATTACATATAAATTTTATCTGATAGCCCCCAGATCAAAATTGCATTTATAACTGTAAAAATCGCAGGTGCAATATATCCCTCAGAGGTATACTCCACTCCCTCCATTTCAGCCACTTCTGAATTAACAGATATATATCCAAGAATTGTAAAAATTAAACTCTGTATAAAAAGAATATTAAAATATATCCAGGTACCTTCAGGACCACCGCGATAAATTATATATAATCCCATTAAAAAAGTTGTTAATACAAATGAACCTGCTAATCTGGCTGGTAAGAGTGCTGACTTATGAATACCATATTTTTCCATAAAATTTTCAGTATTTAAAACAGACTGGTATGCATAGTAACCACCACCAGCAAGATTCAATAAATAAAGAATAAAAATAATCCACCCGTTAAATGCCTCAATCATGTTAAATCTCCTTTAAGTTTTATATTTTCTAAAACACAATATGAATGATATAATAAAATCATTGAATTTTATAAACAAGTCTTTACTGCCTGAACTTACCTAACGTCAATTATGACTATTTTTAATAAAAAAATGTACATTATTATTTTATTCAGTTTGATTATATTACCATTATTAATATTTGGGTTTTGGATATTAATACCTTTTTTTTTAGAAAATCCAAAGTACACAATATTAGAAAAAAATAATCATTTTCAAATTAGAAAATATGATGAAATGACTATAGCTAAAATTACTACAGTTGGAGAAAGATATGAGGGATTAAGAAAAGGATTTATTCCACTTGCAAGGTATATAGGTGCAAAAGATAGAGAAGGTCCAAAAATTTCTATGACAGCACCAGTAATGCAACAAAAGAAAGGATATAACAACTGGGAAATTTCTTTTTTTATGCCTTCAAAATTCAAGGAAAATCATTTGCCTATATCTAAAAATGATAAAATTGAAATAACAACAATTTCCTCATCAATTTTAGCTGTTATCACTTTTAATGGTATTGCAACCACGGAATTATTAGAAAAAAAACTCTCGAAATTAATACAAGGAATTGAAGAAATAAACTATAAAAAAATTCCAGAAACTGAACCAATATATTCTTATTTTAACGATCCATCCACACCTGGTTTCTTGAGAAAAAATGAAATAATGATACCAGTTGAAGCAGCAAAAAATAATTAATTGTTAAAAGTAATATCTTAATTATTTAAATTTTATTGATTTTTTATTTTCTTATTATAATCTTTACATAGTTATTAAATAAGACACATCTCATTAATCAAAATGAATAAATATTTTAGAGATAATCGTAAAATAAACCCAACAGAGATTTCTCTTAAATTAGAATCCAAAAATATTGAAAATAAAATAGAAATTGGCCCTACCAAACTAGCAATTTCAGAATGGGAGAAATTAAACTTAGAACTTCCTAACCTAAGTAAAATGAGGGAGTATAGATGGAACAGGTTAGTTCAGCACATTAATGAAAGAGAATATGCAGGTTTATTACTATTTGACCCTCTAAATATTAGATACGCCACAGATAGTACCAATATGCAAATCTGGAATATGCATAACCCCTTTCGTGCAGTACTAGTATGTGCAGATGGTTATATGGTAATATGGGATTATAAAAATTCACCTTTCTTAAGTAAATTTAATCCGTTAGTTAAAGAACAACGATATGGAGCAGATTTGTTCTATTTTGCAAGAGGCGATAAGTCAGATTTGGCTGCTGATAAATTTTCTAATGAAATCAGAGTGTTATTATCTGAGCACTCAGGAAATAATAAAAAGCTTGCAGTTGATAAAATTATGGTAAACGGATTAAAAGCACTAGAGGCGCAAGGTTTTGAAATTAAAGAAGGTGAGGAACTTACAGAAAAAGCACGTTCAATTAAAGGTCATGATGAGATTTTAGCTATGAGATGTGCTTCTGCTGCATGTGAAAATAGTGTATATCAAATGGAACAATTTGCAAGAAATAATGTCCCAAAAGAACAAGTGAGTGAAGATGAAATTTGGGCAATTTTACATGCTGAAAATATTAAAAGAGGTGGTGAATGGATAGAAACTAGATTACTAGCCTCAGGACCTAGAACTAACCCTTGGTTTCAAGAATGCGGGCCAAGAATACCAAAAAATAATGAAATAATTGCATTTGATACTGATTTAGTTGGCAGTTATGGTATTTGTGTAGATATAAGTAGGACATGGTGGATTGGAGACAAAAAACCAAGGCCTGATATGATTTATGCTATGAACCATGGTTTTGAACATATTATGACTAATATGGAAATGTTAAAACCTGGAATTTCAATGGAAGAATTAACTCATAAAGCACATGTACTTGATCCTATTTATCAAAAAGGAAAGTATGGGGTTCTAATGCATGGGGTTGGCTTGTGTGATGAATGGCCTTCTATTAATTATCCGGATGGATTTATAGAGGGAGCATATAATTACGCTCTAGAAGAAGGTATGGTTCTTTGCGTAGAAGTTTTAGTAAGTCCAGAAAACGGTGATTTTTCCATAAAATTAGAAGATCAAGTACTCATAACATCAGATGGTTATGAAAATTTAACAAAATATCCATTTGACGATAGACTTTTGGGAAATTGATAAATGGTATCAAAAAAAGTAAAATTTACAGAAATGAAGGATGGTGATAAAGAAGATTACCTATTATTGAAAGAACTTGAGAAATCATATATCTCAATGACTTCTGATAGAATTATTGAGGAATTAAAAAGACAAGGTACAATTTCATTAGAAGGCTATCAAATAACTCGCTTAGAACATGGACTTCAATCAGGCACCAGAGCTTTTAGAGATGGTGCTGATATTGATTGGATTATAGGTGCCTTATTACATGATATTGGAGATGGTCTAGCCCCACAAAATCATGATCGAATGTCAGCTGAGGTTATCCGACCTTTTGTAAGAGAAGAAGTTTCATGGGTAGTTGAACATCATGGTATTTTTCAAATGATTTATTATGCTCATCATTATGGATGGGATAAAAATGCTAGAGATAAATTTAAAGATAATATCTATTATAAATCATGCTCCGATTTTTGTGAAAGATGGGATCAAAGTTGTTTTGATCCGAATTATAAATATGAACCTATAGAATTTTTTGAACCAATGATAAGAGAAGTTTTTAAAAGGAAAGCTTACGATCCTGCAAATATAAAATCTAACCAAGTTTTTGGATTACCCCTTATATAAAACTCAAAAATTTTTTTTTAAACTTTAACTAATTGGCATTATTTTGAATTATAAAAATATCAGTCCCTCAGTGTTAAAGTTTATTGAAGAAGCAAACGAATTATTTCCTCAAAAGCCCTATCAGTTAGGAGCTAAAAAATCTAGAGAGATATTTGCAAAACATTCTAAAAGTTTAGAACTAAAAAGAACTAAGGATATTTCAGTAATTAATGACTTCTTTCTATCTGATGGCAGAAAAATAAAAATAAGAATTTACACACCTAATAGTAAAAAGGTGAGTTATACAGGACTGATTTATATACACGGTGGAGGCTGGGTAATGGGAGATCTAGACTCCCATGACAAAGTATGCGTTGATTTATCAATAAATTGTAATATGAATGTAATCTCTATTGATTATTCTCTATCACCAGAAAATCCCTATCCTGTTGCTTTAAACCAATGCTTTTCTATTTATTTACAATATCTAAGTGGATCTAATTTATTTAAAAAACTGGATTTAAACAATTTATTAATTGCGGGGGATTCAGCTGGTGGTAATTTAACCGCTTCATTAATTTTAAAAATCAAAAAAGAAAAATTGCCATTACCAAAGGGACAAATCCTTATTTATCCATGCCTTTCAACAGATTTTAATTCACCAGCTTATAAAAAATTTTCAAATGCACCAATTTTAGATAGAAAGACAATGATTTGGTTTTGGAAAAATTATTTAGGAAGAAATAAGGAAAATCCAATTGCTGTTCCTGAATTAGAAGAAGATTTAACAAACCTACCAGATACAATTATTTGTACTGCTGAAATAGACCCTTTGGCGTCTGATGGTATTAAATTTGTAAAAAAACTTGAAGATAATTCAGTTAATGTTAGCCATATAGTGGCAAAAAATTTAGTTCATGGTTTCATTAGGTTTAGGGAAAAAAATTCTCCATCTGAACACTATTTCCAATTAATTTGCAAAAATATTATAAAAATAATTGAAAAATAATATTTTATTTAGTTTATATTCAAATCTGTAGATGTAATTTCAGATTCATAATTATAAATAAAAACACCAGAAAAGTTACTTTCTTTATACACAAAAGTCTTTTTTAGATCTGAGAAAAAATCCTGTGAATTGTCTTCAAAATTCTTTAAATCCAGACTTGTTTCAAATTTAAGATGTATAGCAACACTTCCACACTGTCCTATTGATATATTGAGAGAGCGTATATTAAATTTTATTATTTTTTTTCCTAAAGCTTCTGAGCAAAAAGTAGCAGCTACTTTTGCTTCACTTAATCCCTGAAATTTATAATTATAAATTTTTGCGTACATTGTTAATTTAACTCTGCAAACATATTATCAATCAGATTTTCAGCTTGGTTACCGCTGAGCTTAATTTTTTTCATGGGTTTAGTTCTTAATTTCATGTTTGACAATAATTCTCTACCTTTAGTAGATAGTTCAACACTAGAACCCACTTTAACACAAATACCTTTCTCAATAAGTTTTAATGCATCACTTGAACTTACTTTTAAATTTGAAGTGATTGACATAAATACTTCAAAGTCTTGTATAGATAGTTCATTATTATATTTTCTAAAATTTATTAATGAATTAAGTATCTTTTCAGAGGTAATTTCTTTTTGCTCAATTCTCAAATCTAATAATAAGGCGATATTAGCAGTAATTTTTTTTAATAAATCAACCTGATTAGTATCTAAAGATTTAGGAGTTTTATTTAGCATACACAGAGTACCTAAAGCATAATTATCTTTATTTATAACAGGAAAACCAGCATAACCTAAAGTACCAGAACCATCCAATATTCTTGGGTGACTTTTCCAAGTAGGATGCTTACTCATGTCACTAATGAGTAAAGGTTCACTATCTAAAATTACATATGAACAAACATTTAATGAATCTCTGGCATATTTTTGCCCGTTCCTATCTTCTTCATATCCTGTAGAAGAAATAGGGCATTGAAAATCTAAGTCATAAAGACTAAAACTTGCTTTATCAAATCCAGACACATCTTTAGCTAAATCTGAATAAATTTGAAATAATTCTGGTTCAGGACTATCTATTAGACCAGTGCTTATTACTGTTTTAGCTCTTATTTCTTCATTAAACGGTCTAGGGGCTAATTCCAATGACATTTTATACTCCTATAATATAAATAATTATTCAATTAGATGTAAATAAGTCAATACTCAGTTTAAAATTAAATAAATTACTTTAGGTAATCAATTTGAATAAATTAAAGCGTTAGCAATTTTTTTTGCACTAAATCTAACAGGATCAGTTACTGGTAAGTTCAGTTTATCCTCCATCTTACTTATTTCATTAATAGCAGAGGCATGGTCATAACCTCTTGTATCTAATGCAACAGCTTTAACTTTTGCTGCTGGAAAAGAGTTTAGAACATTAACTAGCTGTTCATTTAGACTAATTACTTGCTCCAATGGAGGTATTAATATTTTAGTTTTACTTTCAACAACTCTCAACCCAAGACGATGACAAAGTACTAATGCTGTTGGACAACTTCCTCTCATCAGAGGAAGGGTAGCAGTACTGCCTGGATTTAATAATGAACCCTGCCCTTCAATGATTAAATATTCATTATTTTTGTATTTAAGTACCATTTCCTCCACTGCACCACTTGCATAATCTACTTTATAAGCATCTAAAGGTATTCCGTTACCTGAAATACAAATTCCCGTTTGACCAGTTGCTAAAAAAACTGCATCTTTAGCTTTGGCTTTTAGAGAATTTGTTAACTCCAAACCAGTAGTCATTTTACCAACTGCCATGTCAGTACCAATCATAAGTATTCTTTGATTGGATAGAAATGAAGCTCGAGCAGCTCCAATCCTAGGTTTATTATTTATAGGATTTCTTATATCCCAAATCCACTGATTAGGTCCTAATTTATCAGAAAATATGTCAGTTACACTATCATGTAAACCATTCACCACAGAAAGACCTTTTTCAATGGATTGACCAATGATATGTATCCAACTTTCTGGAAGTCTTCCACCAGATGGGGCTGTTCCTAATAATAATACTTCTGCACCAAATTTAAATGCTTCGTCAATATTTTCTAAAATTGGTATATCTTTATCGATATTACATACTTCAGAAACTGACTTTCCTGCTTTGCTACTATCAATTACACAAGTAATTGGATTAAGACTATACCTGATTACACCCTCGGCCATTTTTGCGAATAAAGTACCCATGCTCCCTTCCGCATAAATGGCAATTTTTTGATCTTTATTTAGCATTATTAAAATAAGCTCCATGACCAGGTTTATTCACTGGAGTTACAATTCCATCAATATAAGTGGCCCCTGATGCTGGGTCTGGGTCTAAATTAAAATGAGAATCTAAATCAATATAGTCAAATAAGGCCCCTATTGAGCAACCGGCAGAAATTGAAACAGAACTCTCGCCCATACACCCTATCATTGTTTTAAGATTAACATTCCGGGCGATTGTAACCATCTTTATTGCCTCAGTTAGTCCTCCACATTTCATTAATTTTAAGTTAATTCCATCAACACATTTAGATAAGGACAAAATATCTTTTGAATTTCTACAACTCTCATCAACAAAAATAGGTAAAGGTCTATTTTTAAACAAAAATTTTAAATCTTCTTCCTCTCCTTTAGGAAGAGGTTGTTCTACATATTCTACCCCCATTTTAAATAACCACTTCAACATTTTTTGTGCGTCATCTAAAGCCCATCCTCCGTTAGCATCAACCCTTAAATTATTACATTCATTTTTGGTAAAATGTAAAATTCGCTCTAAAATTTCTTTATCTCTATCAATACCTTCTGGTGAACCTAGTTTAATTTTTAGATTTCCAAGCATATTGTTTTTTCTTAAATAAGATACTCTTTCTTCAATTTCTTCCAACGGCATAATTCCCAAAGTAATAGATGTCCTTACACTTGGTAAATTTAATCCAAATAATTTGAATAATGGCATATTAGCCTCTTTGGCTATTAAGTCCCATAGGGCTATATCTAATGCAGCTAGTGCACATGGTGCTAATTTATACTCAAAAGCTCTTTCATAATTTTCAATTACAGAGGAAGAAATTGACCCTGTTTCATTTAAAAATTTTTCTATTTGTGCTTTGCCATTCTCGGCAGTTTCTGATCCTTCTGTTAATCCAGGGCACATTTCTCCTATTCCTATATTGTTTTTTCTATTCAAAAAAACAAACAGGTTTTCAGAACCTGTAAAAGTACCTCTACTTATTGTTAAAGGAAATCTTTTCTTCAAAAAAAAAGTTTTATAATTTATTTTGATCAAATTAAATATGTCCCATTAAATCAATATATTTGATTTATTTATGCATTATTTTCTTTCTGGCCCTAGTTTGCTCAGTTGCTAATTGAGACCCATCATGGAATGTTCCAAACCACCTATCCCATGGCATTTCTTCATTTCCATAATTGCACTCATAATATCTATGGTGTAACTGGTGATAGAAAGTTCCTAGAGCAAGACGTTTTTTATCTTTAATTAATAAATTTTCATAACCAGTATGTGTCATTGCAGCTCCAGGACCTAAATATAATGCATGAAAAATTATATGAATTGGATGAGAAGCCAAAATCCAATGAATGCATAAACTCGATATATAAAATAAATGTTCTACCGGATGCATAGAAAATCCTGACCAAGGTCCTACATTCACATTTCTATGATGAAGTGAGTGATACCTTTTATAAAAAAAAGGAATATGTAAAAATCTATGAATCCAATAAAAGTGAAAAGCTGACCAAATTGGTATAAATAGAAAAAGTGCTAAAAACCAAAATGGATTAGATGAAAAGGAATTCACTGGTGAATAATTATTAGCAAGTAACCACATTGTAATTGATTGAAAAATGGTCAGTTGCCCAATACCACTGGTTAAAGACCAAAACATATTATCATGAACTTGATTAGAAAAATCCCAAAGTTTTCCTTTTCCTTGATCTCGTTTATCAAATTTTAAACGCTTATCTTGACCTTTTATGATATAAAAATACCAGTGTAATCCTCCTGCAATTAAAATCATTAATAGAAGATTAATTACCCAAATTTGAAAAATCCAAGAAAATTCAATAATTTTAGTTTGCTCTAAAGATGGATAAAAGAAATACCAAATCAAAGAAGAAATAATTACTAGAATTACTTTTTCACTTAAATGTAGCCAATTTCTCAAAATCCAGGACTTAAAAAAAATAAATTTAGGCGGTGATCTAAAAATTGAGTTATTCTCTAAAGGAATTTTAGGATGATAATTCCAATCAGTGTTTAATTTATTCTGATCTAACTTTTCTGACATGGCAATCTAGAAATATAAAAAAAATGTATTTTTACTTTAACAAAAAATGTACTATTGATCTAATATAATTTTTAATTCGAGGTTAGAAATATTAAAAAAAAAGTTCTAATAATAGGTGCTACTGGGTATATTGGTAATTATGTAGTAAATCAACTTTTAGAGATGGGATATACACCAATATGCCCTGTTAGATCAAACAATCAGGATTTCGCACAAAAACACCAATTATCTATTACTCAGGTTCCTCTGTGGGAAATAAGTAGTATTAGCTCTGTAAAAAAATTATTTAAAAAATATAAGGATGCATGTGCAGTTATATCCTGCCTTTCAAGTAGAAAAGGGACAAAAAAAGACACTTGGGAAGTTGATTTTTGTCTTAATATGCATCTATTAAAAGCTGCAATTTACTCTGGAATAAATAAATTCATATATTTATCTGCAATATGTGTTCAAAAACCAAAATTAAATTTTCAGTTTGCAAAATTGGCTTTTGAAACAAATTTGAAGAAATCCAATATCAATCATGTTATTATTAGACCTACAGCTTTCTTTAAATCCATATCTGGACAGCTGAACAGAATAAAACAAAATAAAAGATTTATAGTATTTGATAATGGTAAAAAGACTAAAACAAAACCAATATCTAGTAATGATTTGGGTAAGTTTATTGTTTTGACAATTAATAATGAGAATATGAAAAATAAAATCATACCAATTGGCGGTCCTGGACCTGCACGTAACTCTAAAGAGTTTGGAGAACTCATTTTTCAGATATCAGGAAAATCACCAAAATTTTTTTATTTCCCAAGTGTTATATTTCAAATATTAATTTATCTGCTCAAACCCTTTTCATTTGGATCAAGAAAAATAGCTGATAAAATTGAATTTTTAAAAATAGCTCATTATTACGCAACTGAATCAATGTTATATTGGGATGATAAATCAAAAGTGTATTTAGAGGACAAAACTAAAGAATTTGGAGATGAAAAAATTGATAGTCATTATGAATTAATTTTAAGTGGTAAATTAAAATTAAACAGTGATTATAACCAAAAATTATTTTAATTTTTTTATAATTTTAACAATAAGTTAAATTTCAAGATTAATGTAACATTCAGGATAAAAACGGGGAGTACATATACAATAAAACTCTAAATCACTTTTTCCAATATTGGTTATTCTTTGACTTTGATTAGCTTTAATCAAAATAGTGTCATTTTCTTTTACTTTAGTTTTCTTACCATCAATTTCTAACAAACCTAATCCTTTTTTTATGATATAAGTCTCCTCTACGCCTCTAAGTAAATGTAATTGTGTAGTAACCTCACACTCAACTCTAGCAAGAGCAATAGATAAATTGGGAGATTTAGCATCATTCAATAATTCTGTAATAAAGCAACCTTCCTCTGTCCAAAATTCTTTATCTAGTTTTTTTTTCTTAATTGAATTAGGTGGGCTCATTTTCTATTTTATCTCTGGAATTAACTTCTCTAATAATTGAATAATTTTTTTTCCTGCTATTTCAGCAAAATAAAATATATCGTCCATATTGTCTGGTTGTTGATCTTTCCCACCTGTTGCCGAATTAGTTATAGCCGAAATTCCTAATACTTTAAAACCACAATGGATGGCAGATATATTTTCTAATACTGTAGACATCCCAACTGCATCAGCACCTGCTATATTTAAAAATCTCCTTTCAGCTGAAGTTTCAAGTGATGGTCCTTTAATTCCTGCATAAATACCTTGGACAAACTGTATATTGTTCTTTTTTAAGATTTTAACAGAAAGCTCTCTTAAACTATTACAATATGCATTAGACATATCTGGGAATCTTTCTCCAATGGTATTGTCATTTTTACCAATTAAGGGGTTTTCTCCAGTAAAATTTATATGATCAGTTATCAACATAATATCACCTGGTTGATAAGTTTTATTTAATGATCCAGCTGCATTAGTAATAAATAAATTCTTAGCTCCTAACCTCCTCATTACTCTTATTGGGAAAGTTACCTGATTTGCACTATATCCCTCATATAAATGTAGTCTACCTTGCATTAAACATAAATTAACTCCTTTAAATGTTCCAAAAATTAATTTACCACCATGCGATGGAGCTGTTGAAGCTTGAAATCCAGGAATTTCTTCAAAATTAACGAATGTAGGGTTTTCAATCCAATGAATGAAATTTCCTAAACCAGATCCAAGAACTATAGCAATATTTGGAATATCAACCTTAAGTGATTTGATTTTATCTATAGCTTCATTAATTAAGTTATTTTCCAAGCTGTCTCTCAACTTATAATAAAGAATTTAAAGTTGGCATTTTTAATTTTCTGACTTCTTTGATAATATTTTCAATGTCAAAATTTATAATTGAGCCATCCTTAACACATTGTTTGCCAGCAATATAAACATGTTTAACATCAGATTTTGAACAAGAATAAACTAAGTGTGTTAACGGATCAAACAACGGTACTGCATGTAATGAATTAGTAGAAATTATAACCATGTCTGCTTGTTTTCCAATTTCTAAACTTCCTATTTCAGAACTTTTACCTAATGCTTTAGCTCCATTAATCGTTGCCATCTGAAACACATCTTTAGCAGTTACTATATCAGGCTTCATTAATTTTCCCTTTGGCAAGGTAGCCGCAAGCCTCATTGTTAACCACATATCAAGATCATTTCCACTTATTGCTCCATCTGTACCCAATGTTACATTAATTTCTTTTTCAAGAAAATCTAATGTAGGCGCTATTCCAGAACCTAATTTCAAATTTGACAACGGATTATGTGCAATTACAGAATTAGTTGCTTTAATAATATCCATTTCTCCATTATCTAAATGTACACAGTGCGCTAATAATGCTTTTTCATCTAATAAACCTAATTTATCTAGGTGCCTAATAACTGTATTTCCATATCTGCTTTTAATGTCTTTTTGCTCAAAGATAGTCTCTGCAGCATGAATTGAAAAAATAGCTTTAAAATCACTAGCGATTTTTTTAGCTTCTTGTAAATGCTCTGGTCCAACTGTATATGATCCATGTGGCATTACAGCTGGTATAATAAATTCTGAATTATTAAATTTAGAACAAAAATCTGAAGCCTCAACCAAATACTGTTCATGAGTTCTACCACCTACTCCTGGAAAGTCTATAAAAATCCCTCCTGTACAAAGTCTTAATCCTAAATCTAACGAGGCATTAGCTGTTTCAAAAGGATACCAAAACATATCTACAACTGTAGTAACACCTGCCAATAAATTTTCTGCTAGGCCTAAATAAGATCCTAACAATGTTGTTTCAGGATTTAAAATAGCTTTTTCAGCTTTCCAAACTTCTTGCAACCAGTCTTCAAGAGATAAATTCTCAACCAATCCTCTAAACAAGCTATCAGCAGCATGACAATGTGCATTTATTAAACCAGGAATGATTATTTCGTTATCAAGCTCAATGTACTCTTTGGATTCTGGTAAATTATTTATATTTTCTTTTTTACTTTCAATAAGTGATATCTTATTGTCTTTGATACCAATAATACCATCTTCAATAATATCGAATGAATTATTGCAAGTTATTATAGTTCCACCACTTAGTAATAAGTCATACATTTAAATAATCCTTAACTTAATAAATTATTCTAGAAAAAGTCCTTAATTTTTTATATGAAACAATTATCAAAACGGCAAGACAGACAATATATGGTAAAAGTTCTGTAATTTGTTGAGGCAAACCTAAACCTTGAATTCTGAGAGAGAGACTATCTACCAAACCAAATAAAATAATTAATAAGAATAATGGAATAGGCCTTCCTCCGCAGAGTAATACTGCAACTACTGCTATCCATCCCCTTCCAGCACTCATATTTTCTACAAATAAACCCACATTCGAAATTGATAATTGAGCACCAGCCAATCCACATAAAAGACCACACAATAAAAGAACTAAAAATTTAATCCTAACGGGATTAATTCCTGAAGATTTCAATACCTCAGGATTTTCTCCTACCACACGTATCCATAATCCGAATTTATGGTATTTTAGAAAATAATGCAGTATAAACACAATAACTATTGATAAATAAAATAAAATGCTCTGATCATTTATTAAAAGATCTAAAATCTTTACGTTTTCAATGATAGGTAGTTGAATATGTGGTATTTTTTCTATTTCAGGATGACTGAATACCCCACTTACTTTAAAAATAGACCTTAAAAGATAGGTTGATAAACCTAGAGCTAATATATTTATAGCTATAGAAATGACTATTGGATCTCCTTTTCTTCTCAAATGGAATTCTGCAAAAATTATAGATAAGAATAATCCTCCAAATACAGCAGTTAAAGCACCTACAAATGCACTATTGGCAAAAAAGGAACCTAACACTGCCATAAAAGCCCCTAATAAGATAAATCCCTCTAACCCTATATTAAAAATACCTGCTCTATGACAAATTGATCCCCCTAATGCAGCGAGTAATATTGGGGTAGTTAACCTTGCTATTGATGAAAAAAACTCAGGATCAAAAATTTCAGTCATCTTTATCACCTTTACTAGAGGATAAATTAGTTAAGCTGCCTAACTTACCAACGACAAAAAGAATAATAACTGCTTGAATAACAGTGGCTATTTCTTTTGGGACTTGAGCTATTCTTTCCATACCAGCAGCACCAGTATATATTGCTGCAAAGAAGAATCCAGCTAAGGGAACAAACCAAAGATTGAGGTTAACTAATAGGGCAGCTATAATACCAGTCCAAGCATAAAGAGGTTGAACTAACATCCCATCTGTGAACCTATGATGTATACCTAAAACAGCAATACTTCCTACAATTCCCGCAATCGCACCAGAAAGTGCCAGTGTATTAAAAACTATTTTTTTTGTTGGAAGACCAGATAACTTTACATAGCTCAGAGAGTGGCCCATATTCTTCGAATGATAACCATGTTTAGTATTATAGAAAATAATTAAACAAATAACATAAACAAAAAAAATAATCAAAATCCCTAAATCAAGTCGAGTATTTGGAAAATAAGGTAGCCAAATATTTTTGGATAATAAAAATGTTTGAGGCAATCCAGATTGTACATCCCTAAATGGATGGCTTACTAAATAAGAAGTAATAAAACGAGCAGGATAATTTAAAAGCAACGAGCCAACTAAAAGAGGAACACCCATATACACGGTAAGAAAACCACTTAATAAAGCCCAAGTAGCTCCAGCTAACATTCCACTTACTATTGAAATTAATATACCAATAAAACCAAAATCACTTACTAACAACCCTGTAAAAGCACATGCAAACCCCCCAACTACTAATTGCCCTTCTCCTCCAATATTAAAAAGGCCACCTCTAAACGCCACAAGAGCAGCTATCGCCATACCACTAATTAATGCCATTTTTGAAAATGTGGAAAATAGATAGGCGTTGTTTCTACCACCGATTGAACTATTGACAAATCCTTTAAATGCGAGTGAAAAATTAGCATCTGATAAGTAAAGTAATAAAAAAATTAAGATAAAAATTGAAAAAAATGCATAAAAAATTTCTATAGTTGGATGAAGGATTTTTAAAATTTCTTTACTTTTCATAAGCCCTAACCATTAATATTTTCAGTAAAATGAACCCCTGAAAGCATTTTAGATGCAATATTCTCTCTAAATTTTATATCTTTTGTAATCCTTTTTGAGATATTTCCTTCATACATTACCACTGCACTATCTGCTAGAACTTCTATTTCATCTAGCTCGTTTGAAACAAGTAAGATAGCAGCCCCTTTTGCCTTTATATCAAGAATTTTTTGATGAATAAAAGCAATTGAACCTACATCAATACCCCAGGTAGGATTTTCAATAATAATTAAAGGAAAGTTATTAGAAAGTTCTCTGGCTACTACTAGTTTTTGCATATTTCCACCAGACATAGTTAATACAGAACTGTTTAGATTATCTACTTTTATTGAGTATTCATTAATAAGTTGATTAGCATAATTTTTTATTGATTTTTTTTTAACAAAAGGACCAATACTAAATTTTTGGTCACTTAAATTTATAGTAATTACATTTTCCCATACTTTTGATTTTATAGCTAAACCATCTTTTCTTCTATCTTGAGGAATAAAAGAAATACCTTTAATACGTCTATATCGAGTGCTTTTATGAGTTATATCCTCTTGAAGATATTCTATACTTCCACTTAATACTTTTCTGACACCTAGAATTGATTCAATTAATTCATTTTGCCCATTACCTGATACCCCTGCAATTCCTAAAATTTCACCCTGCTTTATAAATAAATCAATTGGTTGACTGTGAGAAAATCTTGTTGAAAGTCTTAATGAGTTTACTTCAAGTATTTTTTGTTCTTCAATTATTACTCTTCTTACATTTAATTTGGGTAGTTTTTTTCCAACAATTTGCTCTTCAATTTTTTTCTTAGTAGTTTGTTTTAATTTACTGCTGTTAATTAATTTTCCATTTCTCAAAATTGACACATGATCACTTATTGACATGACTTCATCAATTTTATGAGTAATTAATATTATAATTTTTTTTTCTAGTCTAAAATTTCTTAATGTTTTAAAAAAAATCTCTGTTTCATTAGGTGTCAAGACAGCAGTTGGTTCATCAAGAATAAGGACCTTAGCATTACGATATAACAACTTAATTATTTCAACCATCTGTTTCTGAGCTACTGATAAATTCGTTACCAGTTCACTGAGGTTCATATTTATATCATAAAGTTTAAGTAAAGCCTTTATCTCTGTTTGAATTTTTGCAAAGTTTATAAAACCTAGAGCATCATCTAGTTCGTAACCCAAAATTATATTCTCTAATACAGATAATTCATCAATCAACATAAAGTGTTGATGTACCATTCCTATTCCATGTTGGATTGCATCTTTTGGGGAGGACCAAAATATTTCTTTGTCATTAAATAAGATTTTCCCAGAATAATTCAAATTCAAGCCATAAAGTACTGACATTAAAGAACTTTTACCAGCTCCATTCTCACCTACAAGAGCATGAATCTCACCTTCATGAAATTCTAGAGATAAATCATCAATAGCTCTAAGATTATCATAATCAATAGTGATATCCCTTAGAGATATTTTCATCAAATTTAATTAAAATTAATTTGCAAACATAGGGTCTTTAATTTCAAGAGATCCGTTCATTATTTTTTCAGCAGCCTTTCTTACTTCGTCTAATACTTTTTTCTGTTCTGCAATCAAACATTGGCTTTTCTCTAACATATCGGGTTTTAAAGCCATAAGACCCATACCACCTTCTTTTAAACCCACAGCAGTAAAACTTGCTTCTGCTCCATTTTTAATAACTTCTACTGAATTTAAAATAGCCGCGTCAACGCCCTTTAAAGTATTATCAATAATATATCCTGGTGCATTTACACACCTGTTTACATCAACTGATAAAACTTTAAAATTGTTTTCTTGTGCTCCTTCAAATACTCCAAAATCTCCTCCTGCTGTTGCAGTAAAAATTATATCAGATCCTGCACTATACATTGCTAGGGCTTGTTCTTTGGCCCTTACAGGATCTCCAAACGGATTATCGCCTCCCACCCATCTAGTTTCTACTTCAACATTTGGATTAATAGCTTTAGCACCATCTGCATAGGGGTCAGTATATCTGTGTAAAAATGGGATATCTAAAGCCCCAACTACTCCTATTTTATTAGTTTTAGTCATCATACCTGCTGCAATACCAACCAAATAACTTGCTTCATATTCTCTAAAAACAGCACAATGAACATTGGGAGGTTGGTTTTGTATACATTGATCAACAATTAAAAA
The DNA here is from genome assembly GCA_902611605.1 of uncultured Alphaproteobacteria bacterium. Classification (GTDB taxonomy): domain Bacteria; phylum Pseudomonadota; class Alphaproteobacteria; order Rhodobacterales; family Rhodobacteraceae; genus CACIIZ01. The sequence goes on along the minus strand of CACMAH010000008.1, from coordinate 1,527 downwards.
CTGAACATCAGGTGCAGTAGGTGCCAATTCATTTACAATATCGTTAAATTCGAAACCAAGTAAAACTATTAACGTTGCGCCCTCATTTAAAGCTGCTTCAACATTTTCTCTTCTTGCAGCAGCAGTACTACTTTCATAAGTTTGAACGTCAGCTCCAAATTTTTTTGCAGCTGCTTCCGTACCAGTTTTGCCCATTTGTAAAAAAGCATTTACCCCAATAGGATCTGGTGAAACATAAACAAAGAAATCCTTGCCTAAACTTATTTGAGCTGAAAAAGTGAATAAAAAAGATAAAATACCTAAATTGAAAGCCAAACGTTTAATCATAAAAAAACCTCATTAAAGTAGTAATTATCAAATAAGATGCTAATTTCAAAAAAGTAAAAAAGCAATCAAATAAAATCAAATATTAACTACTATCTACCTAATTCAACTTTATACTCTTGTATTGTATTGCCACCATCAACAAAAATTATCTGTCCTGTAATATAGCTAGCTTCTTTGGACGCTAAAAATACAACAGTATGACCAATTTCCTCAGGGAAACCTGGTCTTCCTATAGGAGTAAATTGTCCTGCAGTAATTTCTTCCTCACTACTAGAACCAGTCTTAATCCATCCTGGACCTACACAATTTACTGTTATACCATTTTTTCCTTCTTCAATTGCCAAAGATCTAGTTAATCCTAACATAGCAGCCTTTGCTGAACCATAAACTGTACTTCCACTTATTCCAACAATTGGTCCAGTTACAGAGGAAATATTTATAATTCTACCAAATTTTTGTTTTTTTAAATAAGGTAAAATATAACGGGTAACCAAAAAAGTACTCTTTAAATTTATGTCAATACCATAATTCCAGCTTTCCAATGAGTGCTCTATAAATTTCTTTGTTGGTTGGTCATTTCCAATCTGAACCATACCTGCATTGTTAACTAGTATATCAATTTGATTAAATTTTTTTATTACTATTTTTGAAAGATTTGAAACTTGATTTTCTTCTGTTAGATCTGCTTCTAATGAAGATATATTATCATTGCCAAACAATGATTTAAGTTCTTTTTCTCTTTCAAGGATTCTTTTAGTGGTAGAGGTAATAAAGATTTTAGCTCCTGCTTTTGCTAATAATTTTGCCGAGGCAAAACCAATCCCTTCAGGACTTCCAACTCCTGTTACCAGAGCAACCTTTCCTTTTAAATTAAACAAAATTTCCTCCAAAATTAATTACGAGCAGTATAATATTTTAGTTTTGTTAAGAATATTCAGAAAAAATTAAGATTTAAATATATTTTTTTAAAATTCTATTCAGATCAATTTCAACTTTTAAAAGCTTTCCTAAAAGAAATAATCCACCTATCTTCCTCTGAATAAAAAGGATATCAGATGACGGAATTTGTAATTTGTTTTGAAATTTTAAAAATTCTTGAAAATTACTTTTAATTTTGGTTATTAAATCTGCTTGGTTAAAGTTATAAACTTTTTTTTCTCTAATTGGATATGTAACTTCATAAAACAAATCCAAAAATAT
>CACMAH010000007.1 GCA_902611605.1 uncultured Alphaproteobacteria bacterium | reverse complement strand
TTCTCTTTTTTTTATAAAGCTTGATAAATCACAATCACAGATAATACTTAAAGCATTAAATGTTTTTGGACCAGATATTCTTATAATTCCAATTGCAGAAACAATATCAGGAGTTGCAAGAGCAAAAATTGTTTTAGTCATTATTAGTTATTCATAGAATCAAAAAACTCTGAATTTGTTTTTGTTTGCTTTAGCTTACTTAATAAGAACTCTATTGCATCAGTCGTTCCCATAGGATTTAATATTCTTCTTAAAACAAAAACTTTTGTTAATTCTGTTTTATCAACTAATAATTCTTCTTTTCTTGTACCTGATTTTAATAAATCTATAGCTGGGAAAACTCTTTTATCTGCAACTTTTCTATCTAAAACTAATTCTGAATTGCCTGTTCCTTTAAATTCTTCAAATATAACTTCATCCATTCTACTTCCAGTGTCTATTAATGCCGTTGCAATAATGGTAAGAGATCCACCTTCTTCAATATTTCTAGCAGCACCAAAGAATCTTTTTGGCCTTTGTAAAGCATTTGCATCTACACCACCAGTTAAAACCTTTCCTGAGGAAGGAACAACCGTATTGTAAGCTCTACCTAATCTTGTAATGGAATCCAATAGGATAACAACATCTCTTTTATGTTCTACTAACCTTTTAGCTTTTTCGATAACCATCTCGGCAACTGCAACGTGCCTAGTTGCTGGTTCATCAAACGTAGATGATATAACTTCCCCTTTTACAGATCTTTGCATATCTGTAACTTCTTCTGGTCTTTCATCTACTAAGAGTACAATCAAATAACTATCAGGCTGATTTTTTTCAATTGCATGTGCAATGTTTTGAAGAATAACAGTTTTTCCTGTCCTTGGGGGTGCTACTATCAATGATCTCTGACCTTTACCAATTGGAGCAACTAAATCAATAACTCTTGCAGACTGATCTTTAATCGTTGGATCTTCAATTTCTAATTTAAAGCGTTCATCCGGATACAATGGGGTTAGATTATCAAAGTGAATTTTATGTTTTGCTTTTTCTGGTTCAGCAAAATTTATTGCTTTTACAGTTACAAGACCAAAATATCTTTCATTATCTTTGGGAGCACATATTACACCTTCAAGGGTATCTCCAGTTCTCAAGGAATATTTTCTAATCTGTGAGGGGCTAACATAAATGTCGTCTGGACCTGGTAAATAATTTGCATCGGTTGATCTCAAAAAACCAAAGCCGTCTTGCACTACTTCTAAGACACCATCCCCATAAATTTCAACTCCATCTTCAGCCATCTCCTTCAAAATGGCGAACATCATATCACCTTTTCTCATAGTTGATGCATTATCAATTTCAATTTTCTCCGCAAATTTCAATAAATTAGAAGGAGAGTGGGACTTTAACTCTGCTAAAGAAAGCTCTTTAATATTTTTAAGATCAATCTGGTTTAAATCAACCATAGTAAATCCATATTTTATAAGGGTAACAAACGGAGAGTACCGTTATAGATAATTAATATAAAAGATTACTTAAAGTCAATTTAAATTTTATCTTTTATAGTTTTTATTAATAACTCAACATTTTCAATTTTAGCATTTGGTGTTATACCATGACCTAAATTAAAAATATGACTAGCAGTCGAAAATTTTTCTACAATGTCAATTGTTTTATTCACTAAATCTTTGCCACCTGACACTAAATAAGCTGGATCCAAATTTCCCTGAATAACACTATTTTTTTGTATATTATTTTTTGCCCAAGTTATATCAATATTTGAATCTATGGCGATACAATTAAATTCTTTCATCTTAGAGAATTTTTCATACATAGGACCAACTCCTCGAGGAAAAACAATCAATGGTATTTTAGGAAATCTTTTTTTTAATTCTTTTGCAATATTCTTCATTGGATTAAGAGAATATTTTTCTAAATAATGTCCTGGCAAAGAACCTGCCCAACTATCAAAGATTTTAATTGCGTCAACCCCAGCAACAATCTGTTTTGACAAATATTCAACTGTAGCTTTTTCAATTTTCAAAATTAATTTATCAAATATTTCTGGGTGCTGTAACATAAACGTTTTTGTTTTGATATGGTCTTTTGAACCTTGACCTTCAATCATATAAGTAGATACAGTCCATGGAGATCCTGCAAATCCTATAAATGTTATATTCTTTTCTAATTTTGATTTTATATTGCTTACAGCATCATAGACAGGATTTAGAATATCATGTATTTTGTTGACTTCATTTAAATTTTTGTAATCTGAAAAATTCTTTATAGGTTTTAAACTAGGTCCTTTCCCCTCAATAAATTCTAAATGTTGGCCCAATGCATTAGGGATTAAAAGGATATCTGCAAATAATATCGCACCATCAAGATCAAATCTTCTTAAAGGCTGTAGTGTAACTTCTGTTGCTAGCTTTGGATTGTAACATAAATCTAAAAAACTTCCTGCTTTCTTTCTTGTCTCTTTATATTCTGGAAGATACCTACCTGCTTGACGCATTAGCCATATGGGAGGAGTTTTAAATTTATGACCGAGTAGGGTTTTTAACAATATTTTATTCATATAAATTATAATATTAAATATTAGAATAGTTGTAGTTGTATAACTACCTTATTATGTGGAAAAAAAAAATTAAATACTTATTAACAATTATTTTAAAATAGAACTTTGAAAAGTAAGGATTAAAAAAGATATCAACAGATGTGTAAATATAAGTTAACAAAAAAAAAAAAGAATAACTATGTTTATTTCTTAGGGATTACTTTATACTTTAAGAAGAAAATGAATACCATGTGGAAAACCTTTAAAATATTATTTAATTATTATATATGCACAAGGAAGCAAATTTTATAAAAATAGCAGGTGTTATTGGCGATCCAATTAATCATACCCGTTCGCCTTTAATTCATAATTATTGGATAAAAAAAAATAATATTAATTGCTTCTATATTCCATTGAACGTAAAAAGTTCTGAATTAGAAAAAAAGCTAAATTTTATTAGAGAATTAGGTTTTTGTGGTCTAAATGTGACTATCCCACATAAAGAAAAAATTATAAATTTAGCTGATGTGATTATGGAATCCGCTAAAGTAACTGGAGCAGCTAATACTATTTATTTTGAAAATGGAAAAATTATAGCAGACAATACAGACACATACGGTTTTCATCAATCAATACTTAAGAACTTTCCAAAGTATAATTTTAAAAAAGAAAAAGTTTTAATTTTTGGCTCTGGCGGTGCGGCACGGGCAATAACCTCAGTATTTTTAAAAGAGAAAGTATTTGAAATTAGCATCATAAATCGAAACAGAGAAAAAGCAGAAAGACTAAGAGAAGTTTTATCTCCCAGAATAAAGATATATGATTGGAGCGATTATTCAAATGCATTATGTGATGCATCAACTGTTGTAAATACAACTAGTTTAGGAAATATTGGATTTGAAAAGTTTTCAACCGACCTCAAAGGTGTTCAAAAAAATGGGATTGCGATTGATTTAGTTTATAATCCTTTTAAAACATCTTTTATGAAAAAAGCAGAAAAAGAGAATTTAAAAGTTATTAATGGTTTAGACATGTTAATATATCAGGCAAAGAAAGGTTTTCAACAATGGTTTAATAAAACTCCTACTTATACTCCTGAGCTGAGAAAATTAATTGAGAATTCATTAAAGAGATAGAATTTGACTATTAAAATAGGAATAACTGGTTCAATGGGAATGGGTAAGACTACTGTATCATCGATGTTTAAAAAAAATGGTATAAAAGTTTGGAATGCAGATATAGAAGTACATAAATTATATGAAAATGGGAATGAAGGGTACAAAAATATTATATCAGTATATCCGCAATTAAAAGATGAAATAGAAATAGATAGAGAGAAAGTATCAAATTTAATTAGACAAAAAAAAATAGATTTAAGAAAAATTGAAGAAATAATACACCCTTTATTAAATAAAAGTAGAATAAAATTTATAGAAGAAAACCAAATGGAGGAGATAATAGCTTTTGAAATACCTCTTCTATTTGAAACTGGTGCTAATAAATGGCTTGATTATGTAATATCAGTTTATTGTTCTAAAAAAACACAAATGCAAAGGTTGTATGAGAGAAGAAATTTTAATAAGGATAAAATCAATTATTTATTATCAAAACAAATATCAATTAAAAATAAAAACAAAAATGCAGATTTCTTAATTAATACCGACCAAAAAAAAATTACTGTTGAGAAAAAAGTAAGAAAAATCATTAAAACTCTGGAAATATAGATGAATAGAGAAATAATCTTAGATACTGAAACAACTGGTCTGAACCCATTTCAAGGTGACAAAATAATTGAGATAGCTGCAATAGAATTAATAGATCATATTAGCACTGAAAAAAAATTTCATTGTTATATAAATCCGGAAAGAGATATACCAGAAACCAGTCAGCAGATACATAATATTTCTAATGAAATGGTAAAAAATAAACCGATCTTTAAAGATATTATCGATGAGTTTTTAAGTTTTATTAAAAATGACAGTATAATAATACATAATGCTGATTTTGATTTAAAGTTTTTAAATTATGAACTTAGTCTTTGTGGATTAAATAATCTAGAAAATAACATTATTGATACACTGTCTATTGCAAGATCAAAATATCCTGGCTCATCAGTTTCTTTAGATTCGTTATGTAAAAGATTTGACGTAGACTTAAATGAAAGGAAAGAAAAAGGACATGGTGCCTTGATTGATTGTTATTTATTGAGTGAAGTATATCTCGAATTAAAAGGTGGAAAACAACCAAATTTAAATCTTAATGAAAAAAATAAAAATGCATTATTAAAAAATAAGAAAAAAGTAAACAAGGGTTTTTTTAGAAGGAAAGAGTTAAGTCCTATCTTAAACGAAAAAATTTTGAATAGTCATATGGAATTTATAAAGAAAATAAATTGTGTTGGTATTTGGGATATTACTCATAAAAAATTGATATCGCAGATAAACAAAAAAGATTAAAATAATTTCGAATTAATTTTATTTTTAAATTTAGGATTGATCTTAAAAAAAAAATATATAAATCAATTGTATAAATCCATTTGTTTGAAAGGCATAAATTAATGGTTCAAATAATAGTCTTAGCAGCTGTAGCATTTTTTTTGTTTTGGAGACTTAAATCAGTACTAGGGTCAAGGCAGGGCTTTGAGAATCCAAAACAAAATAGAAATAATAAATCAAACCCAGCAAATCAAAACAGTAAAAGCAAAAAAAATGAAGATATTATAGATTTAAAACCAAATGCAATTGATGAAGATGTTGCTGATTATGTTGAAGAAGACTCAGAACAATTTAAAACCTTAAACAATTTGAAAACTGTTGAGAAAGGATGGATGGTTTCTCATTTCGTTTCTGGTGCAAAACTAGCATACGAAGAAATATTGATGGCTTTTGAGACTGGTGACTTAGAAAAAATAAAAAAAATGACTTCTAATGAAGTTTATTCGACTTTTAAAGACGTAATTGATGATAGAAACGCAAAAGGCCTAAAGGTAGAAGCCACATTTGGGGGTGTTCGTGATATTAGAATTAAAGATGTTAAGCTTAATAAAAAAACTTTAGAAGCAAATATTACAATGATTTTTAAGTGTGATATCTCCTACAGTATAAAAGATAAAGATGATAAGATTGTTGAAGGTGGTCCTGATAATGTAAAAAAACAGAAAGATATTTGGACCTTTGCAAGAAAAATGAATTCAGAAATTCCAAACTGGTATTTAATTAAAACAGAATAAAAAAATTTTGGAAATATGATTTGTTAAACAAAAAAGACAAAAAATTATCTGAACAAGATTTAGAAAATTGGAATAGGTTAAAAAAAACTTTAGATTATAAATTTTATAAAAAATCATATCAGATTACAGATTTAGAAAAAACAAATCAATTTCATAAAGATAATGAGAATGTTAAGAATTATAAATTTAAACAAAACAACACTGTTAAAAATAGTATAGTAAATAGAAAGTTTTTAAATAATTACCAATTACAGGATATTAGAATTGATAAAAATAAACTAAGTCTTTTGAAAAGAGGTAAAATTAAACCAGAAAAGATATTAGATTTACATGGATTAACATCCGTTGAGGCAAAAACAAAAGCCATAGAATTTACAAAAATAAATTTTAATCTGGGATTAAGGTTATTGCTAATTATCACTGGTAAAGGAAAAATAAAAATAAATGATTTAAACAGAGAAGGGCTAAAAACTGGTGTTTTAAGAAAATCTCTTAAATCTTGGTTATATGAATCAGATTTGAGACCTTATATATTAGGTATAGTTTCTTCTCATATTAGTCACGGTGGTGAAGGTGCTTTTTACGTTTATTTAAAAAATAATAAAACTTTATAAAACGTATCGGCTTATATCGCTTGATTTGGCAAATTTTTCTAAATTATTATTTACAAATTCTTTATTTATAGTTATTTTTTTTTCTTTTTGATCAGGAGCGGAAAAACTTAAGTTTTCAAAAACTTTTTCTAGAATTGTGTAGAGCCGTCTTGCACCAATATTTTCAATAGAAGCATTAACTTCTGCAGCTATTTTTGCTAGAGCCTTAATGCCACTGTCTTCAAACTTTAAGGTAATCCCTTCTGTTTGCATTAAGGCGTAATATTGCTTTGTTAAAGAGTTTTCAGTTTCTGTTAAAATATTAATGAAATCTTTTTCACTTAAAGCTTGCAATTCAACTCTTACTGGTAATCGTCCTTGTAATTCTGGAAGTAAGTCGCTCGGCTTTACTACATGAAAAGCACCAGATGCTATAAATAAAATATGATCGGTTTTTATTGGGCCATATTTAGTTGAAACAGTTGTACCCTCAATTAAAGGCAATAGATCTCTTTGAACCCCTTCTCTACTTACATCTGCTGATTTAGTTTCTGCTCTAGCACAGATTTTATCAATTTCATCCAAAAATATAATGCCATTTTCCTCTACTGAAGAGATAGCTTCTCGTATAATTTTTTCTTCGTCTAATAATTTATCTGCTTCTTCCTTTATTAATATTTTATAACTTTCTGATATTTTTATTTTTATTTTTTTTGTTTTTTTTCCGAGCGCCTTACCAAAAATTTCATTAAGATTCATCATTCCTATATTTGTTCCAGGTTGTCCAGGTACTTCAAATAATGGCATAGGGTTATTAGATTCTTCAACATCGATATCGATTTCTTTTTCATCCAATAGGCCGTCTCTTAATTTTTTTTTAAACATTTCAATAGTTTGAGATCTAGCATTATCTCCAGTTAATGCTCTTAAAACACGTTTTTCTGCCTCTGCATGGGCTTTGGTTTCAACATTTTTTCTCATTCTTTCTTTAGTCATGACTATTGAGCTATCAATAAGATCTCTGACGATTTGATCAACATCTCTTCCTACATACCCAACCTCAGTAAACTTTGTAGCTTCAACTTTGAGAAAAGGAGCACCTGCAAGTTTTGATAGTCGACGGGATATTTCAGTTTTTCCTACTCCAGTTGGACCAATCATAAGAATATTTTTGGGAAATATTTCTTCTTTTAGAGGACTGTCTACTCTCTTACGTCTCCACCTGCTTCTTAAAGCTATAGCAACTGCTTTTTTAGCTGAATTTTGACCAATAATAAATTTGTCAAGCTCTGATACTATTTCTCTTGGGGTTAATTCAGTCATTTCTTTTTCTTAATAGTTTCTATGATTATGTTATGATTTGTATAAATACAAATTTCACCTGCTATCTTTAATGCTTTTTTACAAATTTCTTCAGTAGAATTTTCTATTTCATATATTGCTTTAGCGGCTGCCAAAGCATAATTTCCCCCTGATCCTACTGCTGCAATGTGTCCTTCAGGTTCTAAAACATCACCTGAACCAGATATTATGAATAAATCTTTACCATCAGTAACCACTAACATTGCCTCTAAGTTTCTTAAATATTTGTCGGTTCTCCAATCTTTAGCTAATTCAATCGCAGACCTAGATAAATTACCTGGGAATGTTTCTAATTTTCTTTCCAATCTCTCTAATAATGAAAAAGCATCAGCTGTTGATCCAGCAAACCCAACAATAATTTCTAGTCCTCCGGGACTCAATTTTTGAACTTTTTTTGCAGTTCCTTTTATTATTGTTTGTCCAAGAGTAACTTGACCATCTCCAGCAATTGAAACAGCACCATCTTTTAATACTCCTATAATAGTAGTGCCATGCCAGTTTTTAATATTAGATTGCATTGTTAGTTTATAGTCCTTGCAATATTTTCAACTTTAAATATTTCAATGACATCGCTTTTTCTAATATCTTCATATTCTGAAAAAGCCATGCCACATTCTTGTCCAGATTGAACATTTTCTACTTCATCTTTAAATCGTTTTAAAGTTTTTAGATTCCCCTCATGAATTACCACATTATCTCTAAGTAATCTAACTTTTGCTGATCTTTGAGCATTTCCTTCTGTAATAAGACAACCTGCAACCTTTCCAGCATTGCTAACTTTAAATACTTCTAAAATTTCAGCATAACCAAGTATAGTTTCTTTGATTTCTGGTTTTAATAAACCAGACGCTGCTTTTTTAATATCGTCTACTAAATCGTATATTATAGAATAGTATCTTAGCTCTACTTCCTTTTGGTTGGCACAATCCCTTGCTGAAGCATTAGCTCTAACATTAAAACCTATAATAGAAGCATTAGATGCTTCTGCTAGTATAACATCACTTTCTGTAACTGCTCCTACACCTGAATGTAAAATTAGGACCCTTACTTCTTCTGTACTTATTTTTTCTAAAGCTTGAACTATAGCTTCTGAAGATCCTTGAACATCTGCTTTAACAACAAGTGGAAGTTCAGAAATATCTTTATCAGCTTTTACTTTAGCGATCATCTGATCTAATGTTTTCCCCTTTCCTAAAGCATCTTTTTTATCTTTAACAACTTGCTTTCTATAGCTTGCAATCTCTCTAGCTTTAGTTTCTGATGACACCACATTTAACAGATCACCTGCTTCTGGGGTTCCATTCAAACCTAAAACTTCAACAGGTACTGATGGACCTGCAAATTCAACTTTTAAATTGTTGCTATCAATTAGAGCTCTTACTTTGCCCCACTGGTCACCAACAACAATTATATCACCTTTATTTAAAGTACCTTTCTGAACCAAAACAGTGGCGACAGGGCCACGCCCAACTTCTAATTTCGCTTCAATTACGGTACCTTCTGCTAAGCGTTTAGGATTAGATTTGAGCTCTAAAATTTCAGATTGTAATACAATATTTTCTATTAGATTATCTACTCCTTTACCAGTTGAGGCAGAAACCTCCACATCCAGTACTTCGCCTGACATTGATTCAACAACAACCTCATATTTAAGTAATTCCGTTCTTACTCTATTAGGATCTGAATTTTCTTTGTCGCATTTATTAATAGCAACAATTATTGGTACTTTTGCCGCCTTTGCATGGTTAATTGCCTCAATTGTTTGCGGCATTACTCCATCGTCTGCAGCTACTACAAGAATTATAATGTCAGTGACCTGTGCACCTCTGGATCTCATAGATGTAAATGCTGCGTGACCTGGAGTATCTAAAAAGGTTAGTTTTGAGCCGCTCTCACTCTTTACTTGATAGGCGCCTATATGTTGTGTAATACCACCAGCCTCATTATTAGTAGTATTTGTTTTTCTAATAGCGTCTAAAAGAGAAGTTTTCCCATGATCAACGTGTCCCATAACTGTAATAATAGGAGCTCTTTCTTCCAAGTTTTTATTATCATCACTATCATCATATTTTAAAATGGCATCTTCAACATCTGAAGCAGATATTCTAATAGGGGTGTGCCCAAACTCTTCTACAATCAATATAGCTGTATCAGCATCTATAGTTTGATTTTGTGTAGCCATAATGCCGTTTGTCATGAGAGTTTTTACTACAGAGGCAGATCTTTCAGCCATTCTATTTGCTAACTCTTGAACAGTAATGGAGTCAGGGACTTGAACTTCTCTTATAATTTTTTCTCTTTCAATATTTTCTGAAACTTGTCTACGTTTCACTTTTTCTTGTCTTCTTCTCAAAGAAGCAATAGACCGTTGTCTTCCACCTTGATCAGATAGGGCTTGATTAATAGTGAGTTTACCAGATCGTCTTCTTTCAGAATAGACTTTGCTTGGTTTTACTTCCTTAAGTTCTTCATCTTTTCTAAACTTTTTATTAAAAGAGCTTTCTTCATTTTTGCTATCAAATTTGGGATCTTGTTTATTTTTATTTTTGGATGTTTGCTCTTCTGGCGTTTTAATTTCTATTTTATCATCAACTTTTTTATAACTTTCGTCTTGCTTATCTATAATTCTGTTTTCATTTTCCAAAACTTTTTCTTTTTTTAGCTTTTCTTGCTCTTCTTTTAATAGGATTTCTCTTTCTCTAGCAGCCTCTATAGCTTTTTTTCTTCTATCTATTTCTTCTTCTGTGAAAACTTTTTCATTTGTTTTATTACTATCTTCTAATTTAAAAGCATTTTTTTCTTTTTGGTTTTGGGATGGATTATTTTTATTAGTAAGGATTATTTTTTTTCTTTTTGTCTCAATTAAAACAGATTTTGATCTACCGTGAGAAAGATTCATTCTTACTGAACTTCCACCACCACCCCGCAGACTTAAAGTTTTGGAATTAGATTGTTTTTTTTCATTTTCATTCATTATAAAGTAGATCCTTTTAAACTAATTGCTTAATTTCTTAAGCTTTTTAATAGATAAGTATCAGAAACTAAAGGATTAATAAAAGAACTTTTTAAAAAACCAACATTTGAAATATTTTTTTTACCAAAAGCTATACCAAGTTCTTCTTTAGTAAGACAATTTAGTTTACAATTTTGATAAACTGGAAGATTAATTTTTTTTTCTCTTTTTTTAGAGAAATTTTCTGCTTGTAATAAAAGATAAATCTTATTCTTTTTTAACTGAATTTTAATTTCATCAAAACCAATTACTACTTTTTTCGCCTTTCTGGCTAAGCCAATAATACCAATTATGTGTTTAAGAATTATATTTTCAATTACTTCAACAATATTATTTTTGTTAAAAAGTTTAGTATATTTTTCATTAATATTTTCGGAAAAAATTTTAAGCTCCTCTTTTGTGGATTTAACAAAAAACTCTTTTCCTTTAAAATTATTGTATAAGTCAGGGATTAAAAAATTATTATCTGAAATTATGAATCTAATCATTTGGTTATTAAGACAACCTTCATTTATTGTTGAAAAAAAATCTTTATTTATTAGCTTTTCCATATTTTTTTACTATGAATAATTTAATTTCAAATTCATATTTATTCTTAGTTTGAGAGCTCTTTTTCATAATCTTCTTTTGAAATCCATCCCATTTCTAGTCTTGCCTTCATTATTAAGTTTCTTGCTTCTTTTATGCTTACATCAAATTTTTCAAGAAGTCCCTCGTCTTTTATTCTTTTACCATCAACCAAGGTATATCCACCAGCAATTTCCCAATCTGCACATTTAGCAAATTCTTCAAGATTTTTTATTCCATCTTCAGCTAATGTTTTTATCATTTCTGGATTAAGACCATCAAAATTAATAAGAGAATCAACGACACCTAGTTCTTTAGCTTTTTTAATGGCATTATTGTTTATTTCTTCTATGCACTCATGAGCTCTTGCTTGTAGCTCTTCAGCTGTAGATTCATCAAAACCTTCAATACTTTCTATTTCACTTTTTTCTACATAGGCTACTTCTTCTAAGGTTGAAAAACCCTCAGAAACCAATAATTGAGCAACCATTTCATCAACATTTAGATTATCCATGAACAATTTTGACCTTTCGGAAAACTCTGCTTGTCTTCTATCAGATTCTTCAGCTTCAGTCATTATATCTATATCAAATTCTGTAAGTTGACTTGCTAATCTAACATTTTGACCTCTTCTGCCTATCGCTAGGGAAAGTTGATCATCTGGAACAACAACTTCAATTCTTTTTGAATCTTCGTCTAATACAACTTTTGAAACCTCTGCTGGTTGTAATGCATTTACTAAAAAAGTTGGTGCATCGTCATTCCAAGGAATAATATCAATTTTTTCACCTTGTAATTCATTAACTACAGCTTGTACTCTTGACCCCCTCATTCCAACACATGCTCCAACTGGATCAATAGAGTTATCAGTGGTTAAAACACCAATTTTTGCTCTACTACCTGGGTCTCTAGCAACTGTTTTAATTTCTATTATACCATCATAAATTTCGGGAACTTCCATTTTAAATAACTCAGCTAAAAACTCTGGCGCTGTTCTTGATAAAAATATTTGGGGTCCCCGGACTTCAGATTTCACATCTTTAATATATGCCCTAACTCTATCACCGTTTCTGAATGTTTCCCTATTAATTAATTGATCTCTTCTTAAAACGGCTTCCCCTCTTCCAATGTCTACTATTACATTTCCATATTCTATTCTTTTCACCTGACCATTAATTATTTGACCTACTCTATCTTTAAATTCCTCATATTGTCTTGATCTCTCAGCTTCACGAACTTTTTGAACTATAGTTTGTTTTGCAGATTGAGCGGCTATTCTTCCAAAATCTAAAGGAGGTAAAGGATCATAAATAACTTCCCCAATTTGAATTCCCGGTTTAATTGTTGCAGCATCTTTAAGTAGAATTTCAATAAAATGATTCTCTATATTTTCAACAACAGTTCTACATCTGTTCATTGATAACTCACCTGTTTTGATATCTATTTTAGCTTGAATGTCATATTCAGAGCCATATTTAGATTTTGCCGCCTTTGATAAACTATCTTCCATTGCTTCAATAACAAGGTGAGGTTCAATTAATTTTTCTCTAGCAACTGCGTCAGCTATTTGAAGAAGTTCACTTTTATTTGTATTAAATTCTGACATAATAAAACCTATAATAAATAATTTAAACTAATAATTTAGCATCACATATTTTGTCCAATTTTATAGAAACCAAATTATCATTTTGGTCTAAAAGTATATTTTTTTCCGTAACTTCAGTTAATATACCTTTGTAATTAGTTCTCTTATTCTCTAAGTCAATTTGTGTAATTTTAACTTTATTACCTTTAAATTTGTAGAAATCTTTTAATCTTGTTAAAGGTCTATCTATTCCTGGTGATGATACTTCTAAACTAAAATCATGAGATATTAAATTTTTTTTATCTAAAAATTCAGAAATCATGCGAGAATATTTAGCACAATCTTCGATATCAATTATTTTATTAGAATGGTCAATCATAATTTGTATAATTTTATTCTTAGTTTCATATACCTTAATTCTTATTATTTCATACTTAGAGTCCAAAAAAATTGGATTTAAGCACTTTAACAAAATTTTTTCAATTTCAGAAACTGCTATTAAATCTTTCATTTTTTCATTAGCATAAAAAAACGGGCATTAAGCCCGCACGTGATCTATTACCACTTTAATATGTAAATTTCAAGAAATAATACTCAAAAATCACTCGTTATACCCTTTTTTTCCCAGTCACCATATCTTGTAGGTTCCAGTTCTTTCGGTCCTCCTATTTCTTTTGGCAATTTTGAAGTCATTTCCCCCCCCCTCTCTCTCTCTTTTTTTTTTGCTTCTTCAAGAGCCTGTTCTGCGATTTTTTTATTATTAACTGTTTTTTTTTTGTAGTTCATATATAAATCTTACCTTTATAATTAATGAATTAAATTAGAGATAAAATTTTTATAAAACAAAACAATGAATGTAAATAAATTTATTAATTCAAAAAATATTTCTTCACGATATTTGATTCATCAAATTTTAGACGGAGTATTTATAAATAGAAGAACAAAACCTCAAACTCTTAATTATTTAGAAAAAAACCAAGTTTTTTTTGAAGAAAAAGATATTGCACAAGCAGAAAGGATTACAAGCTTTATTTTTGGTCACTTAGAAAGCATTGATAGAAAAATATTAAAATTTTTAAAAAAAAAAACTAACACTAGTGTTTTAAATATTTTTCGTATAGTTGTTTCAGAAATAGCACTTAACGAAGCACCAAATTATGCCTTAGTTAATTCTGCTGTAGATTTAGCAAAGATAAGTATTAAGACAAAATATTTTTTGGGTTTAATAAATTCAGTTTCAAGGAAATTGGTTGCAAAGTACCAAGTAAAGGAGCTTGAATTTAATAGTAATTTAGAAAGTACCTTAAAAAGTTATTTAACAAAAAATTATTCTAAAGAAATAGCTAATAATATAGAAAGGATATATACTCTAAATAACACTGTAGACATATCTATCAAAAATTTAGAAGAAATTGAATTTTGGAAAAAAAAACTTGAGGCCAAAATACTACCAACAGGTTCTTTAAGAATAAAAAAAGATGTTAAATTAACAAACCTTAATGGTTTTAATGAAGGCAAATGGTGGGTTCAAGACATTTCTTCATCAATTCCAATAAAGCTTCTTGGTGATTTAAAAGAAAAAGAAGTATTAGATTTATTTTCTGCACCTGGAGGAAAGGCAATGCAGTTAATATCATTAGGAGCAAATGTTACATGTCTAGATAAATCTTCAATTCGAATAAAAATGCTAAAAGAAAACTTATCTAGAATGAAAATGAAAAGTGAGATTATTAAAACAGATTTTTATAATTTTAAAACCAAAAAAAAATTTGATGTCGTAGTAATTGATGCTCCCTGCTCTTCAACTGGTACAATTAGAAAAAATAAAGAGATACAGTACCTATTTCCAGAAAAGAGATTAAATAATCTAATACAAATACAAAAAGATTCTTTAAACTTTGCAAAAAAATTTGTTAAAGATAATGGTGTAATTTTATATTGCAATTGCTCTCTATTTTTTTCAGAAGGTGAAAAACAAATAATTGAATTTGTTGAAAAAAATAAGGATTGGTGTTTTGAAAAAATTTCAAATAAAAATAAATTTTTAGACAAGGACTGGTTAGATAAATTTGGTTTTTTGAGATTAAGACCAGATCATTTGTCTGATTTAGGGGGAATGGATGGATTTTTTGCAGCTATATTAAAAAAAAAGTGCAGTAGTCTGTAATGAATTATTGAACTATACATTTTATTAAATTTTGGTAGGGAGTTTACATAAATTTGTTTTTTAAATTACTTTTTTTCATCACACTTAATTTTTATAAAGTTTTTTTCAGATATAAAAAACATTACCGACTTAAATATTTAGACTTTAATTCGTTTCCATGTAATCAAATTAATTTAAAAAAAAATATTGAAAATGGATTATTTAGAAATTCTCATTTTAATCAACAAATTAATCAAATAAAGATAAGAGGTAACAAAAATTTAATTATTTCTCTTAATTCTCTAAAGTGGTTATTTTTTCTTTCTGCCATTAACAACCACAACTCAAGAAAAAGTACCGAATATTTATTTAAAAAATTAAAAATTCTAGATGATAACTTTAGTTTGCTGGTTTGGAGACCAGATATCGCAGGGTCTAGGCTTTTATCATTTTGTTTAAATATTAATTATTTGAAATTAACAAATATTTTGAGTGATTCAAGATTAATAACACAACTATTAGTTTTTCACGTTCTATATTTAAATATTTGCAAGTTTTTTATTCCAAAAGGGTTACTGAGGTTGAGAATAAATATGGGGATCTTTTTTTGCTCTTTTTTATTGAGAGAATTACCCATAGTAAGAAATAAAGTTCTTAAAGATATTATAAAAGATCTGAATTTTTTGTTTATCAGTGGAAAAAAGATTAGAAATTCTAGTGATCTTTTAGAAATCCTTTTTTTTATTAATAGAATAATGAAATTTTCTACTACCTCGGATTTTTCAAATGGTCTACTAGACAAAAAATTTAAATATTTCCAAAATATAATTTGTCCTTTATTAAAAGGTCTTAGCTTTGGAAATGGGTTGTTAGTTAGATCTCGGGAAAGTAGCGGTTTCTCTATTTATTGTGAATTAGAAAAAGAAATATCAGATGCTGATACAACCGATTTTTCAATAATAAAAAACCCAATAGGTTTTATTAGAATAAAAACACCAAAATTAACGTTTTTTTTCGATGAGAAAACAGAATTTAAATCCCAAGATGCTAAACAATTTATGTGTTCTGCTTTTTCATTCGAAATGACATCAGGTGGTATTCCATTTATGCAAAACAATAATTCATTTTCTTGCTATGTTGGTAAAAGTGACGAAATACTATTTTTGGATAATCAAATGAATACATTAGGTATAGATATTCAAGAAAAAAATTCCAATGAAATTTTATTCAAAAGTAAAGTTAAAGAGATTAGACAATACAGGGATTTAAGAAATAATTACATTGAAGGAGAAAAAGAAATCTCTTTTAATGAAATTTCATTATCTTACAATAGAAAGTTACAGCTTTCTTTTACAGGGAAAAAAATATTAGGAAAAGAAAGAATATCTTTAAATCAAACGAGTAAAAAAGACTATTTCTTTTATATACCATTTTATTTTCATCCAGATGTAGAAATTTGGAACTCTGATAACTCAGGCAATTTTTTATTGAAAATTATAAATAATGAAATTTGGAGGTTTGAAACAGATAAAAAAAATGTTTTTTTAGAAAACTATAAATTTTTAGATCCACTTGACTTGGAAATTAAAAATGGAAAAAGAATTATTTTATTTAGCAATTTTGATCAGAAAGAACAGTTTTTGAATTGGAAACTATATCTATAAAAAGTTTTAATAATAACCGTAAAAGAACATTTTTTTAAACAAGGATTTAAAATGAAAAAAAACAAAGTTAAAATAAAAAATGCCTTAATTTCCGTATCTAATAAAAAGGGTCTTGGAAAATTTGTAAAAAATCTTGGTTTATTAGGTGTAAAAATTATAGCTAGCGGTGGTACTGCAGAATACATAAATGATCTTGGATTTAATGTTACAGATATCGAAGCAATAACTGGATATCCTGAATTACTTGATGGTAGAGTAAAAACCCTTCATCCAAAAATACATTCATCAATTTTAGCTGATAGAGGAAATAAAAATCATGTTCAAGATTTGAAGAATTTTAAATTAGAAGCAATAGATCTGGTTGTATGTAATCTATATCCTTTTTCAGATGCAGTTCTTAAAAATAAAAACAATAAATATTGTATTGAGAATATAGATATCGGTGGAATTACTTTATTAAGGGGCGCTGCCAAAAACTATAAATATGTAACTGTTGTTACTAATTTTTCCCAATATGAAGAAGTTATCAAACACTTTTTAAAGTATGATGGATGTTCAACTTATGATTTTCGTTTAGAAAAAGCTCACAAAGCATTTAACTATACAAGTAATTATGATTTACAGATATCAAAATGGTTTTCAAAAATTAATAAAAAAGATTTCACAAAACTAGAAATGAATGGTGGTAAATTTAAAGATGACCTTACTTATGGCGAAAACACTCATCAAAAAGCAGAATTTTTTCAAGATGAAGAAACTAGAAAAAATTGGGGAAATTTTAAAAAATTACATGGAAAAAAACTATCCTATAATAATCATCTGGATCTAGATGCAAGTTTAAATTTACTTTATAATTTTAAAAATTTCAAAGAGGATATTGTTGGCATAATAAAACATACCAATCCATGCGGAGTGGCAAGTGGAAAAAACCTTTTGGAAGCATTCAATAATGCAATGGCATGTGATCCTATATCTGCATTTGGCGGTATTGTTGTTTTCAACAAAAAAGTTCAAAAAGTTGTAGCAAATATATTAAATAATTATTTCTTTGAAATGATAGTTGCACCAGGTTTTGATAGTGAAGCAGAAAGAATTTTGACCAAAAAGAAAAATCTTAGACTCATTTCTTTAAATAATAATTGGCGCTCAAATAAATTGAAAGATACTGAGTTTAGATCTGTTATACAAGGGACATTAATTCAAGAACCGGATACTAAATTAATTTCTAAAGAGAACTTAGAGGTTGTAACAAAACTTTCACCGACTAATAAAGAAATAAAAGATTTAATATTTGCATGGACAGTAGTAAAATTAGTTAAATCTAATGGTATTGTTATAGTCCAAAACATGAAAACAATTGGAATTGGCTCCGGACAACCAAGTAGGATTGATAGCTCCAAAATAGCAATTAGAAAAGCATTAGAATTAAGTACTAAAAGCAATAAAATAAAGCTTAAAAATGCGGTAATGGCTTCTGACGCTTTCTTTCCATTTTCTGATGGTATTGAGGATGCATTAGCCAATGGAATTAATGCTATAATTCAGCCTGGAGGGTCTATAAGGGATGATCAGGTAATTCAATTGGCAGACAAAAGAAATGTAAGTATGGTGTTTACTGGAATTAGATCATTTAAACATTAAATCTAAAGATCTTCTTCCAGTTTTCTTGCTTCATTTTCCAATAAAATTGGTATACCATTTCTTATAGGGTATGCGAGTCCAGCAGCTTTAGAGATTAGTTCTAACTTAATTTCGTCAAAAACAAGTTTTGTATGTGTTTTTGGGCACACTAAAATTCTAAGTAAGTTTAAGTCAAAATCTGAGATATTTTTTTTCACTGAAGTGGGCCAAAAGTAGTTTCTGCTTTAATACTCATTTCCATCAAAGTAGTCAAAATTGCAATTCTTTCTTTAATTGTTTTTGCTTCTAATAATGCTTGCTTCTCGTCATTTTCAAAAGGGCAAAGTATAGATAGAGAATTAATAAGAAGTTCATCATCAGCTTTTTTTAAACTTTCCCAATCAGTCTGTAAATTAGTAATTTTAAAATATTCTGATATTATCTTAAGAAAATCATTTTTGTTAAAAGATGTCGGTAGTTTTTCCAACATGCCATCATTTCTGAAGTTACTCCAATCAACTTCAGCTTTTATATATGGTTTAAAAGTGTCGACTTCCTTAACATAATTAAACCTTGAAATACCAGATAAAGTTATCAAATATCTGGAATCTTCTGTCTCTGTAAAACTAATTAAACGACCAACACATCCTACATTATTCAAACTAGGAGTAGTTTCTGAGTCATTTTTATTGTTTGATTTAGGCTGTATCATACCGATAAATCTATGCTCTGTCGCTAAGACATCTTCAATCATTTTTAAATACTTTGGTTCAAAAATATTCAGTGGAAGACGTGATTTTGGTAGCAGTAAAACACCACCTAAAGGAAATATTGGTATGTTTTTAGGATATTTAGAAATATTTTTATAATCGCTCATTTTAATATCTTATTTTAGGAAAATATAATAGATGATAATTTTCTTCTAGCTTTTAAAACTAGTTCATTTTTATTTCCTAATGTATCAAATAACAGAATTAATTGGTCTTTAGCTTTACCATTTTCCCAACTTTTATCAATTTTAAAAATATTTAAAAGATTTTCTATAGAGTCCTCATAATCTTCATTTGCAATTTGAGACAATGCTAACTCAAATTTAAGGTCTAAGCTATTAGGGTTTTTTTCAAGATCACTTTGAATATTACCAAAAGATCTTGTTTTTGAAACTTTAATTAGAAGTTCAAGCTCACTATTTAATTCCTTAAAAACGGGTTCTTTTTCAATTTCTTTTGGAATAGAATTTAATTTGTTCAGAGCAATGTCAAAATTCTTTTCTGCTATATGACTTTTTACTACTCCAACATTTGCAGTTATATTTTTATTATCTTCGTCTAAAACTTCTTGGAATTGATTTCTTGCTTCTTCAAACAAACCATTCTCGAGATTTATATTTGCATTTTCTAAAATTTTATCAAGGCCACTTTCAACTTCAACGCCACTTTTTGTAATAATATTGGAAATAAACTCTTTTATTTGGTTTTCAGTTTGAGCACCCATAAAACCGTCAATTGGTTTTCCTTGAAAAAAAGCATATACTGCTGGAATTGATTGAATACGAAGTTGAGAGGCAACTCCTTGATTTTCGTCAATATTTATCTTAACTAGCTTAATTTTACCGTTATAAGACTTAATAGCTTTTTCAAGATTAGGTGTTAGATTTTTACAGGGTCCACACCAAGGGGCCCAAAAATCAACAATTACAGGATATTCATTACTGGCATCTATAACATCAGTGATAAATTCGTTATCGCTAGATTCTTTTATAATATTATCTAGGTTATTCAATTTTATTCCTTCGGCTTACTGAAATTTTACTTGTCCAAATATTTATATATATTTAAAAACTCTTCTCTACTTTTTAAAGGATTTTTTAAAATTATTTTACATTTTTTTAGTATTTTTTCATCAGGTTCTAAAAAAATTTTATTTGCCTCTTTTTTATTAAAGCCTGCAATTTTTGTTGCTTCAATCCAAGCAGCTTTTCTATCAGCATTTTTAATTTTTGATTTAATTTTGTTTGGTATTAGTGCTGGTAGCCCAAAACGAATATGAATAGCCTCTTGTAGTTTTTTTTCTAAATTGATGTAAGAACTACCCACTTCCTTTTTCACTGGAGAAATCAAGTCACCAATTACATATTCTGGAGCATCATGTAATAAAGAAACTAATTGCCATTTTTTTTCTATTTTTGGATTTTCTAAACTAAAGATGTTCCAAACTAGAATGGAATGATTTGCGACAGAAAAAACAAAATCTCCTTTTGTTTGTCCGTTCCATCTGGCTTGAAAAGCAAGACCATGAGCAATATCTCCAATCTCAATATCAAGAGGTGATGGATCTATTACATCAAGCCTTCTCCCAGAAAGCATTTTTTGCCAAGCTCTTTGTATCAATATAGAACCATACATAAATTTAACAAATTTAATTTAAAATGCTTGAAAATGATTGTCTACTATGTTTTATCATTTCAAAATTATATGATTTTACAGGAGATTATTATAATGAGCAGTTCTTACATTGTTAAAGATATAAATTTGGCAGGTTTTGGAAAAAAAGAAATTCTGATTGCAGAGACTGAAATGCCAGGACTAGTTGCTACCGTCGATGAACTAGGGGAACAAAAACCTTTAAGCGGTGCTAAAATAGCAGGCTGTCTCCATATGACAATTCAAACTGCAGTTTTAATTGAGACTTTAGTTAAACTAGGAGCTCAAGTGAGGTGGGCAAGCTGTAATATATTTTCCACACAAGACCATGCAGCAGCAGCAATTGCTGCCCAAGAAATTCCAGTATTTGCTAAGAAAGGCGAAACTTTAAAAGAATATTGGGAGTATGTGGATAAAATTTTTCATTTTGACGATGGTTTCGCTAATTTAATTTTAGATGACGGTGGTGATGCCACTATGTATATTATATTAGGAGCAAGGGCTGAGTCTGGAGACGTAGATTTTCTAAAAACCCCAAATTCTGAGGAAGAGGAATTTTTATTTGAAACCATAAAAATGCGTTTAGAAAAAAGTCCAGGTTGGTTTTCTAAACAAAAGTCATCAATAAAGGGTGTTTCAGAAGAAACTACAACAGGAGTTCATAGATTATATCAAATGATGGAAAACAATGAACTTCCTTTTCCTGCTATAAATGTTAACGATAGTGTGACAAAGTCAAAGTTTGACAATAAGTACGGTTGTAGGGAATCTCTTGTTGACGGTATTAGAAGAGCAACTGATACTATGATAAGTGGAAAAACAGCTGTTGTTTGTGGTTACGGTGATGTTGGAAAAGGCTCAGCCGCTTCTTTAAGAGGAGCTGGGGCAAAAGTAGTGGTAACAGAAGTTGATCCAATTTGTGCATTACAAGCTTCAATGGATGGATTTGATGTAGTAACACTAGATCAAGTTGTTTCAAAGGCTGATATTTTTATTACAGCTACAGGAAATAAAGACGTAATTAAGATAGATGACATACGACAAATGAAGAATATGGCTATTGTTGGAAATATAGGTCACTTTGACAATGAAATTCAAGTTTCTGCACTTAAAAATCACAAGTGGGATAATATAAAGGATCAAGTTGATCTTATAGAAATGCCTGATGGTAAGAAGATAATTCTTCTGTCAGAGGGTCGACTTTTAAATTTGGGAAATGCTACTGGTCACCCTTCTTTTGTAATGTCTGCTAGTTTTACTAACCAAGTTTTAGCTCAAATTGAATTATGGAAAAATAATAAGAATTATGAGAAGAAAGTTTATGTGTTACCCAAACACTTGGATGAAAAAGTAGCTTATCTTCATCTAAATAAAGTCGGCGCTAGTTTAACAAAATTAGAAAAAGAACAAGCAGATTATATTGGTGTCAAAACAGAAGGACCGTTTAAACCTGACCATTACAGATATTAGTTAAGTCTCATTTTTTAATGGTCTTTCCAGGAGGTTTTTAATAGCTTTACTTATTTCAATATTTTCATTTATTAAATCATTGACCGTCTGTATTATAGGTAAATCTAGCTGACATTTTTTTGAAATTAAAACAGCAGCATTTGCAGTTTTTTTTCCTTCTATAGTTTCTTTTTTATTCTTTTTTTTTATATTTTTACAAATATTAATTCCAAAATTATAATTTCTTGAAAGCTTTGAATTACAAGTTAGGGAAAGATCACCTAAGCCAGATAGTCCAAAAAGAGTTTCAACTTGACACCCGAGAGCTTTACCAATTAGTCTAATTTCATAAAAACCTCTTGTGATTATTGCGCTTTTTGCACTTTCTCCTAACTCTTTTGCATCTGCAACTCCACATGCAATAGCAATAACGTTTTTTAGTGCCCCACCTAACTGAGTCCCTATTAAATCATTGTTTAAATAAATTCTAATCCTTGGAGATGAAATGATATTCTGTACTTTTTTTCCTAAATTTTGATTATTACATGCAAGAGATAAAGCGATCGGTTTTTGTTTTATTATATCAGTTGCAAACCCAGGTCCTGATAAAGCTAATAATTTATTTTTATTTAGAAACTTTTCCCCAATTTGAGTTGGGAATAAGCAAGTCTCAGAATCTATTCCTTTAGAACAAAAAACAAGAGGTTTATTTTCAAAAAAAGAATAATTTTTTCCTAAAAAATTTATTAAACTCTGTGCTTTAATGCATAATAAAATTATATCTGAATTTTCTACAACATTTAGTATAGACCGTCTTATTTTGAAATAGGGACTTAACTGATTTATCAAATTCTCACCACTTAAAGAATTTAATTTCCTAATAATAATATCTTTGTTTATATTTGATCTATTCCATATATTAATTTCTTTTAAATTTTTGGAAAAATTATGTGCTAAAGAGGCACCAAACTGACCAGATCCAATAATCCCTATTTTCAAGCTTTCGCTCCTCTTTTGCCAAATCCAAGAATTGGTTTAGAAATTTTATCTAAAGGCCACCTAGGTTTTACAGTTAAATCAGAAATATTAAAATTAGATGATACATATTTTTCAAAACCTAGGAAAGCAATCATTGCAGCATTGTCTGTACAATACTTAGCTGGAACAGTAAAAAAATTAAAACTATTTTCATTAGCAATCTGCTCTAGTTCTGTTCTTATTTTTTCATTTGCAGCAACTCCACCAACGATAGCTAAACTTTTATGATTTTGATATTTTTCATAAAAAAATTTGATCGCATTGTTTGTTTTTAATTTGAATATTTCTGTTGCTGTTTTCTGAAATGAGGCGCATATATCATTTATATCTTTTTGGTATAATCCACCTTGCTTTTTTATTAAATTTTCTGTTTCACGTTTTACAGCAGTTTTTAGTCCTGAAAAGGACATATTAAAAGTACTATCGTACATTGGTTTTGGAAAATCAAAGCGTTCTTCATTTCCTTTTTTTGATCTTGTTTCAATTATTGGTCCTCCAGGATAACCAATACCTAGAAATGATGCTATTTTATCAAAGCATTCTCCTGGAGCGTCATCAATAGTACCTCCCAATCTATAAAAGTTATCAACCCCTTTAACAATTAAAAACTGACAATGACCACCAGATACCAACAAGGTTAAATAAGGGCAATCCAATTTGTGTAGCATTTTAACGGAAAAGCAATGTGCAGCTAAATGATTTACTCCTACTATTGGTTTATTTAATCCTTTAGCCAAACCTTTTGCGAACATAACGCCTGACAAGAGACCACCGATTAAACCTGGTCCAGAGGTCACACAAATAAGATCTATATCTTTTACAGATATATTAGCTTTTTTAAGTGCTTCTTTAGTACATATGTCTATTCGTTCACTATGAGCTCTTGCAGCAATTTCTGGTACTATACCCTTAAATTCTGAGTGTAGACTATTTTGGTTTAAAACTATTGAAGATAATACTTCTATTTTTTTATTATGGGTACAATTTGTAATTTTTACAACTGAAGCAGCTGTATCATCACAACTACTTTCTACTCCTAAAACTTGATATGATTCATCTTTTGATTTTTTTTTCATAAGGGAGTTCTTGTATCTTTTTTGCATTCAAGATAACCATATATATATGGTTATCAAATCAAATAAAAGAGACTTTAAAGCAAATAAGCTTAAAATAGGAACTAGAGGTTCACCACTTGCTTTAGCTCAGGCCCTAGAAGTAAAAAAAGAAATTATAAAACATCATAAATTAAATGATCAATCAGTAGAGATAATAAGTATTAGTACTAAGGGAGATAGGGTTACAGACAGACCGCTTACTGAAATCGGAGGTAAAGGTCTTTTTACTGAAGAAATTGAAAACAAATTATTTCATAATGAAATAGACATAGCTGTTCATTCAATGAAAGACATGCCAACAGAATTCCCAACTGGATTGGGAATTAATACTTTTTTAAAAAGAGAGGATTTCAGGGATTCTTTCGTATCTTTGAAATATAATTCAATAAATGAATTACCGGAAGGAGCAGTTGTTGGATCGTCTAGTATTAGGCGTAAGGCTCAATTACTTAGTATTAGACCAGACTTGAAGGTTGTTGAATTTAGAGGGAATGTTCAAACTAGGTTAAAAAAACTTGAGGATGGAGTAGCAGATGCGACATTTTTAGCTTGCGCTGGCTTAATACGGTTAGATATGAAAGACTTAGTAAATCCTATTTCTCCAGAAGTTATGATGCCAGCAATAGCTCAGGGTATTATAGGCATTGAGCAAAGATTAAATGATAATGAAATCACAGAGTTACTTTTTCCCCTCAATCATGAACAAACCGAAACTCAAGCTCTAGTTGAACGTGCATTTTTACAAGTTTTAGATGGATCATGCAGGACTCCTATAGGATCTATTTCAAAAATAGACGGTGAAAAAATCATCTTTTCTGGACAAGTTTTAAAACCTGATGGTACAGAAATTATATCAGGACATTGGGAAGGTTTAGTAGGTAATCCAAAAGATTTAGGTAAAATGGCAGGAAATGAAATAAAGGAAAAAATCGATGATTCCTTTTTTAAACAAGAAAATTTTTCTCACTAGGACAGAGGAAGATAATTTAAATTTTCAGAAGTGTTTTAATTTATTGAAACCCAAATATCATACTAATGAAATATTTGTTTCTGCACCCCTTTTAGATATATTTTTTGAAAATATAAAGGAACTATATATTCAGGAAACTAATTTAATTTTTACTTCTCGGTACGGAATTCAAGCAATTTCTGAACTTGAAAACCTAAAATTAAAAAAAACTTATTGTGTTGGAAAGTCAACTGCAGAAATAGCTACACAATTAGGATTTAAAAACATTTGCTACCCAGAAGAAGGTAATGCAAGAAGTTTAATTAATCTGATCTCAAAAGATAAAGATATGCTTCAAACTTTTCATTATTTAAGAGGTAATAAAGTTTCATTCGATTTGAAAAAAGAACTTTCTGATTTAGGTTTTAAAATAAAAGAAACAATAATTTACAAACAAAAAAACAACAAACTTTCTGATAAACAAAAAAGCTATATCACGAGTGGAGAAATTGGAGGAATTATTTTCTTCTCAGCATCTGTTGCAAAAATTTTTTGCAAAGATATCAAAATAATTCCTGATGGGTTTTTGTTTTTTTGTATTAGTGATAGGGTTGCTGATAATATAATTAAGTCAAATATTAAGGGTGATTATATAATTAAAGTGGCAGATAAACCTAATATAGAAGGTATAATTGATTTAGTTTGTAATGAAAATTATTTTAATTAACAATTTTAAAGAGAATATTTGAATGAATAATAGAAATAATAATAAGAAAAGTAGTATTCAAAAAGTGGACCCAAAAGCTAAGGTTTCAGATGACAATTCTACAACATCAAAAAAAGATTTTAGTTCAAAAAGCTTTATAAATATTGTTTTCAATAAGTACAGAATTTTAGCATATTCTATTTTGATTATAGTTCCATTTTCATTTGTTATAGGTTCTCTTTGTTTTTGGATCTATGATTCAAATCTTAAACAAGACCAAATACTGGATAGACTTTCTAATCAGTTGGAAACAATGCCAGCACCTATAAGCCAAGGAAGATTAGGTCTTATTATAAAAAAATCTAATGACGGGCTAATGTTAGAAATTAATAAAGAGATTTTATCTTTGAATGAGAAAATTCAAGAAATTGAAAATTTAATTAATTCTTTCCCAAAGCCTATAAGTGAGGGAAAAATTGGTTTAATTTTAGATAAAAAAATAAAGAAAATTAAAGGTGATTTAGAAAAAAAATTAACACAAAATTTATCATCCAAAAATAATTTTTCATCAATTTCAAAACAAAACGAAGAAATGATAAGTAAGATTAATGTTGAATTTAAGAAACTCCAATTATCCTTAGAAAATATTACCAAAATTATTGGAACTGAAGAAATAGAAGGCTCTTTAACTCAAGAAATTAGCCAACTAAAGTCACAAAGGAATAACAAAGTTTTACAAACTAATTTATTAGTAAGTGAAGAAGAAGATCAAATAAAGAGAATTGAAGTAACTGAAGATTTGTCTTTAATAAAAAGACAATTTCCTGATTTTGCTTACAAAGCAATTAAAGAAGATCTAAAGGTGAATAGAAAAGGTGGATTCGTTAATACAGTTATTAATAATTTTCAATTAATATTTGTAAAAAGGTCTTTGACCCCTCAAGAAGGTAATACTGTGGATTCCATTTTATCAAGGGCTGAATATGCTTTAAATAATAAAAATTATGATAAATTATTTGAAGAACTAAATAAATTACCGAAAGAAGCATCAGTAGTTATGGATGAATGGAGAAAAACTTTTGAAAGATACTTGGAAAATAATAGTTAGAGTTTCAAAATGATTTTTACTCTAATTAGGGGTTTTTTTATATTACTATTAACGGTAGTGATAACTTATATTTTTTCTTTTATTGAAAAAATGCCGGGATCAATTATTCTCGAAATACAAGAAAAAGAATTTAAGTTCTCAATTATAGTTTTTCTTTTAATGCTATTGATTTTTGGATTCTTGTTTTTCTTTTCGATAAAAACTTTTCAGCTTTTGATAGCAGTGGTGGATTTTTTTATGGGTAAAGAAACTGCTCTTTTGAGATTTTTTAAGAGGATAAAATATCGTAGAAGTCAAAAGGCTCTCAATAATGCTATTATAGCTTTAGTTGAGGGAGAAAATCAAAAAGTTTTGGCTGAAACCTCTAAAGCTTTATTAAACCCAGATTTTGAAAAAGCAGTTTCTTTAATAAAAGCAAAAGCAGAAGAAAATTTAGGAAATCAAGAAAATGCAGATAAAATCTTTAAGAGATTATTACCAATAAAAGAAACCAGGTTAGCGGCATTAGATGGACTGATTAGGTCAAAAATCTCTCGAGGTGATTTGGTAACAGCATTGGAACTTGCTAAGAGATCAGTTATTTTAAAACCAAAAAACAACCAATCCTTAAATACCTTGTTTAAAATTCAAGTTGAATTGAAAGATTGGATAGGAGCTAGAAAAACACTAGTGCTTCAACAAAACTTAGATAAAAAAACAAGAAGTATCAAACAAAGGCAAGAAGCTTTAGTTCTTTATGCTGAAGCATTAAAAAGAAAGATGGAAAGTGAAGAGCGTAATGCATTAGAAACTATTAAAGAGGCTATAAAGAAGAGTCCAGACTTAGTACCAGCTGTTTGTTTGGCTAGCGATTTAGAGAGTTCAATAGGTAAAATTAAAAATGCTGAAAAGTACATTAGATCATGCTGGAAAATAAATCCTCACCCTGATCTAGCTAAAAAATTTGCTAATCTTTACCCTGAAGAGACACCAAAAAACAGATTAAATCGATTTTCCCCTCTTTTTAAAAATTTTAATAACAATCCAACTGTAAGATCAATAAAAACAGAACTGCTTATTGCCAGTGAGGAATTTCCCGCCGCAAAGAGAATAATTCAACCATTAATAAAAGAAGAACCAAATAGCAACGTTTTAATAATGATGGCTTCAATAGAGAAGGGGTTAGGTTCTTCAGAAGAAATAATTCAAAGTTGGATTTCTAAAGCTTTCTATGCACCTAGACCCCCTGTTTGGTTTTGTGAAAAATGTAATTTTTCTGAAAACTGGTCACCAGTTTGTAAAAAGTGTAAGAGTTTTGATTCAATGACCTGGGGTGTTCAAGAAATCAATAATGTTTTTTCAGAAAATAAAGCCATACTTCCATTTGAAGTAGATAATAAAACAAAAACTTTCGAAAGAAAAATTGAAGATGCAGAGTTAGTTCAAGTATCTAAAGAAGAAGAAAATCGAAAAAACGAAAATTGATTTTATTCAAAGATCTCTGGTCCAGTTGCGATATGTATTCCACCATCTAAAGGCAAAATTGCACCAGTTATATAACTGCCACCAGGGCCACATAGATACAATATAGAGCTCTGAATATCGTTTGGTTTTCCAATTCGCCCCATAGGTACATTTTGAGCAATTTTTTTCTCTTTTTCTTCTGTTCCAACTGCAAATTCAGTCATTTTTGATAAAAAGGGTCCAGGCGCTAGAGCGTTTACAGTTATCATTTTTGAGGCTAATTCTTTTGCAAGAATTTTTGTAATTTGGTGTACTGCTGCTTTAGATGCTGAGTAAGAATATGGCCCGTCACCCAGTGGTGCAGTACCCATAACTGACCCAATATTTATAATTCTTGATGGATTTTCTAAGGATGCTTTCGAAGATATATGAGGTAATAAACATTGTGTTAAATGAAATAAGCCAGCAACATTAAGCTTCATAACTCTGTCCCAGGCATGATATGGAAACTCTCCTAATGGAGCTCCCCAAGAAACACCCGAATTATTAACTAAAATATTTAACGATTTTTCGTTACTAATAAAATTATCTACAAGTTTATTTATTCCTTCCTCTGATGATATGTCACTACAAAAAAAATTTATTTGATGTTTAGGTTTTTTAAGATTAATTTCTTCAGCAGTTTTCTTAATTATATCTAGTTTTCTACTTGTGATATAAACTTTTGACCCAGCTAAAGCTAATACCTCTGATATTATTTTACCAATTCCTGTTCCTCCACCAGTTACTAAGGCAATCTTATCTTCAACATTGAATAGATTTTTAAAAATCTTTAAATCTTGCATTTTATTTTCCTAAAAATTTATATGAAATATTATATAAAGAGTAATTGGTACAGTAAATGTCGAAATAACTGTTGATAAAACAATGGCATTAGCACTTTGTTTTTGAAAATGACCATAATATTGAGCAAGAACAAACACATTTGCAGCAATTGGGAGACAAGAACATAATATTGCTGTTTGGATCCAAATATTTTTTTCAGATGGCCAAATTAAAAAAATTAAAATTAATAAAAAAGGATGAATAATAAGTTTCCCTAATGATATCATAACCAACTCAAGGTTTTCATTTTTTTGGAAATTGAATTTTATTGATGCTCCTAAGGCAATTAATGCTACAGGAGCAGCAGCTGAAGCAATCATATCAATAAACTTATCTAAGGTGTTAATGGGTTTTATATTAAGAAGTGAAAAAAACATCCCCAGGCAAACGGCAATTAGAAGGGGTTGAGATACTATTCTTTTAATTAAATTTTTAACAATTTCATTATATGTACTCGTTCTTTCAGATAAAGATATAAAGAACGAAGTAAATGATAATAAAACTATAGTATCTGCAAGTAAAATTAAACCTAGTGGTAAAGAAGCTTCGATACCAAATGCAACAATGCACATAGGAATTCCTATGTAGCCATAATTAGGATAAGCAGCATTAAGTCCAATAATTGTACTTCTGGGAAGACTTTTTTTTAATGATAAGCCTAGACAGACAAATAAAAAAATAATTAGAATTGTAACAAACTCATATTTGATAATAAACTTGAAATCAAAATTTCCGTTAAATGATGTTTTTGAAATATTAGAAAAAAGCATTACAGGCATTAGTACATAAAATGCAAACCTAGATAAAAAAGTTGTTTTTTCTTCATTTAGGAATTTAATTGATTTTAAAAAAGTTCCAAGAAAAATTAGACCAAAAAAAGGAGCAGTAATTTCTATAACTTGTTGCATTTTAAGAAACTTTCAAAACATAATTTAAATCAAAAACTAAACCTTAATTTTTCAGTGGAAATCTTTAAATAAAAAAGTTATTGATTGAATAACAATAATAAATAAATAAATCTACAACTTGTTATAAAAAATAAAAGATGAGTTTTTTTATATTTAAAAATTTTATATTCAGTATTTATCTTGGAATACTTATTTCAATTTTTTCTGTTTTTACTGTCTTTGGTGAAACTTCTAATAAATCTTTAACTGAAATTTTTAAACCACATTGGCCTTACGAAGCTTTTTGGGCTATTCCATCAATAGATCAAATCAAACCGAGGCTAGCTATAAAAACTGCTACAGATGGAAGAATTGTTGGAAGAAGCAGATGTGTCGAGGTTGATAATTTAGAACAGCGTCGTCTATATAATAAACTTGCAAAAATGAAGAATGAACAGCTACATCGAGTAGCATGTAAGTCAATGAAGTTAGCTATTAGAGAAATTGATTATTTACCTATTTTTGAAAAACTAGATTCTGATGAAGAAATCTTATTAAAATTTAATTTTTCAAAAGGAATAGTGAGTTCTTCCAAGAGTATATATGTACCCGTTCAACCTCCACAAGAAGAAATTAAAGAAGATTCAGAATAATTATTTTATGATAAGTTAAATTTATTTACACTAATATTTATATAATTGCCCCACGCACTTTGGCTGATACCCATTCGGAAACGAATACTGTAGCTAAAATAACGAGCAAAATAGTAGAAACCTGTGTCCATGCTAGCGTGTTAATAGATCCATTTAATTGCAAACCTATTCCACCGGCACCAACTAAACCCAAAATTGTAGATTCTCGTATATTTATATCCCAGCGATAGATGCCAACTCCTGCAATAGTTGGTAATACTTGAGGAATTATTCCATATATCATTTGCTGTAAATTGCTTGCACCTGTTGCTTTAACTGCCTCGACTTGATTAGCATCTATTTCTTCAATTGACTCATAAATTAACTTTGCACAAAAACCGATTGATCTTAACCCTATGGCAACAGTTCCAGCAAGGACACCAGGCCCTAGTATAAATACTAACATAAGTGCCCAGATGAGTGAGTTTACCGATCTTGATGCAACAATTATAAATAAAGCTACTATTCTTACAGTACTGTGAGGAGTTGTATTTCTAGCAGCACAAAATGCAACTGGTACTGCAATAATCATAGCTATTACGGTACCTAAAGTAGCTATATTTATAGTGTCCCAAACAGGTTTAATCAATTCAAGTGAATAGGACCATTTGGGCGGTACCATCCTAGAGCCAATATCTGCAGCTTGCCTTGGTGCATCTTGTACAAAGAACCATACAGTTTTGTCTGAAATTATTTTCCACGCAAATAAAACAATAGAAATACCAATTAACCAATAAAACCAATTAATCCATTGTTCACGTGTAGTTCTTTTTTTCCAAACTAATTCGTCTTGTTTTTTTATTACAACCATTATTGCACCCACTTTCGAAGATGACTGGATGCATATTCTAGAACCATAACAATTCCTATAATTACTAATAAAATAGCTGCAGCAGTATCAAATTCATAGCGAGAAAAAGCTGTATTTAATGTAGCCCCTATACCTCCTCCTCCAACTATACCTACTACTGCTGACTCTCTAAAATTTATATCTAGTCTGTATACTGACAAACCTATCATTCTAGGCATTACTTGAGGTTGAATAGCATAATTAATCCATTGAAACCAATTTGCTCCTGTCGCTTTTACAGCTTCAGCTTGCGCAGGACTGCTATTTTCAATATCTTCTGCAAGTAATTTTGCAAAAAAACCAATTGTTCCAAGACTCAAAGCAATAAATCCTGCAAAAGGACCAAATCCAAAAAGTTTAACAGCAAAAATTGCTAATATGATTTCAGGAAATGTTCTTGAAGCTGCAATAATAAATCTACAGGTCATGTAAACCCATAATGGGGCTAGGTTTCTTGCTGCTCCAAGTCCTATTGGTATTGATAGAGCTATACCCGCAACTGTAGAAATGATAGCCATCCATATGCTTTCAAGAATTCCTTCCCATACCACGCCACGATTATCTGAAAAGTTAGGCGGAAAAAATGATTCTATAAATCGTTGTCCTCTTGGAATACCCTCTAAAACTCTTTGGATATTAATATCCATACTTGATAAAGCAGCAATCAAATAAAGGATAGAACCAATAATTATTGACCATCTTAACCAACTTCTCTTAATAAAAGGGGGTTTTTTCCAGTTGTTTGGATATAATGTTTCACTTACATTATTCATCAAGTATTAAACTTCCGCATCTTCATCGTCTACTTTTTCAATAGTTGCAGACCAATCCTCTTCTCCATAAATTTTAGTTAAAACTTCTGGAGTTAGGCCTTCAGGACTACCATCATAAACTATATTTCCTAAAGCGAGACCTACTATTCTTTGTGAAAACATCTGAGCTAATAAAACATCATGTATATTAATGATTGCTGTAAGACCCCTTTCTTGACAAAGTTCATTGATTAGTCTCATAATTTGTCTTGAGGTTTTAGGATCTAAACTTGCTGTTGGTTCATCCACTAGTAGAAGATCTGGGTCCTGAATTAAAGCTCTACAAATCCCTACTCGTTGTCGTTGTCCCCCAGACAATTCATCAGCTCTTTTGTCAGCCATTTCTAAAAGACCAACCCTATCTAAAAGTCTGAACGCTTCATTCACATCTTTTTTAGGAAATCTCCTTAAGAAACTTTTCCAAAATCCAACATAACCCAAACGTCCTGATAAAACGTTTTCCATTACAGTTAGTCTTTCGACTAAGGCATATTCCTGAAAAATCATGCCCATTTTTCTACGTGATTTTCTTAATGCTCTTGACGATAATTTAGTTAAATTTACTTCATTTAGAATGGCTGAACCATTTGTAGGTTCAACTAATCTATTAATACACCTTATTAAAGTAGATTTTCCGGCTCCTGATGGTCCAATGAGTGCGAGTACTTGTCCATTAGGAATGCTTAAATCAATGCCTTGCAAGGCAAGATCACCAGTATTATATCTTTTTGTCAAATTTTCTAATTTTAACATCAACTACTCATTTTTAAAAAGCCAGGCTCATCAAAAAGCCTGGCTCAATTTAATAGAAATAGAAATGCTACTTACAGTCGTAGCTAACTCCATTTGCTTTATCAATTTGTCTAATTACAGCCCAGTCATTCATATGGCGAATACCTATAAAACGATCTGCTTTTGCAAATTCTTTTTTATAAAGTGGGTCGTCGTCAAAATCCCATGTAAAAAAAGCTGCTTTGATTTTTGCAACTAACTCTGGATGTAAATTATGAGCATGTCCGTATCCTGTAGTGGGAAAAGTAGGCGAACGATATACAGCCCTTAGTTTTCCCTCTTCAATAACACCTCTTCTTATCATTCTCTGAAGAACAGAATTAGCAACAGATGCTATTTCATAGTCTCCGTTATAAACTCCAAGAATGGAATTATCATGTTTACCTGAAAATGTAGGTGTAAAATCTCTATCGGCAATTAAATCAAATTCACCTTTCAATATAGCGGATGGTGCTTTGAACCCAGAATTTGAAGTTGGGGAAGTAAATGCAAGAGTCCTACCTTTAATCTCACTTGGAGACTGAATGGGACTATCTGCTTTAACTATTATCTCCATTTCATAACCATAAGAACCATCATCTTTTGCATGCATTGCAAAAGGTACAAAACCAGCACAGCTAACAGCTATTGGATTGGACCCAGTATTGAAACCGGCTACATGTAAACGACCTGACCTCATGGCCTCTAGTTGAGCAGCATTTGATTCAACAGGAAAAAATACAACTTTTCTATCAGTATGTTTCTCAAGATGCTTTACAAAATTTTGCCAAATATTCGCATAAACAGCTGGATCTTCAACAGGTGTATAGGTAAAGATAATTGTTTTTGGATCTACCCAATCTTTAGAATCTAATGGCAAATCAGCTACTTGATCAAAATTTCTGTCGCAGTAAGCAGTATCCAAAGTACCTCTATTACAATCTTCAGCAAAAGAAGCAATCGAACTGAAACATAAACTAGAGATAAATAAGGATAAAGCTAATCCTATTTTATAATAAAATTTCATAAAAATCTCCCTCCAAACTTAATTATATATCTAACTCTGTAAATGAATGTTAGAATAATTTAAGAATAAAGCAATAGCATACATATGAAAAAATTAGGTCATCAATTCAATAAATAATTTTCATAATAACCTTTTATTTTTAACTAGTTAATGAATCCAGTTCTTATGATTAAAATTGAAATAAGTAAAAGGAAAAAAGTTTCGAGAACTATTAATGTAAAGTATTTGTAGCTAATGTTTACAAATAGTGAAAAATTTGTTTTTACACCAATTGCTGATATTGCCAACAATATACATAGATTAGACAAATTATTGATTAAACTGATGATTTTATCAGGAATACTGAATAAGTTATTTAATATACAAAAAATAAAAAAAAGAATTAAAAACCACGGTATTGAAAAAGACTTTTCATTTTCTTTTTTTGATAAAAACAACAATAATAAAATCAAAAAAGGTAGAATGCTTACCCTAATCATTTTGACAAAAGTAGCTATAATGCCAGTTTGCTCACTAACTGAGTATCCTGCTCCAATAACTTGAGCAACATCATGTATGGTTGAACCAATCAGGAAACCTTTTTGATTCTCATTAGCTCCAATAGAATCAAAAATTATTGGATAGGTAATCATGGCTATTGTGGATAATAATGTTACTGAGATAATTACTAAAGATAAGTCTTTAGTTCCAATTTTATTTTTGGGGAGAATAGAAAATATTGCAATTGCTGCAGATGCACCGCAAATAGCAACTGATCCTGCGCTTAAAAGACCAAAGTCTTTGTTTTTAAGAAGAACAAGTGAAAAAAAATAACCAAATAAAATAGTAATAAAAATAAGAATAAAGATTAAAAATAAAGAAGCTCCACCAAGTTGTGTAATGTTTTCAAGGCTTAATCTAAAACCTAAAAAACTAACACCTAATTTTAAAACTGGATCAGAAGCTAGCCAGATACCTTTTTCAAAGGATTTTCTATTTGATAGATAACTTACTGACATTCCAATGAGAATGGCAAATAAAAGCTTAGGTGTGGAGTAATAAGAAGACAAAAATAATGAAATAGTAGAAATTAATATAACAATAATTAATCCACTAAAATATGGTTTAGGGTTTATTTTTAAAAAAAGATTGATCAAACTACTATTTATTTTACTTAGTTGTTATAGATACATCTAGCCAAAGCATCATGAAAAAATAATATACTAAAGAAATGTCAATATTAAAAGAATCTCCCCCCATTTTTTATTCCTTTAGGAGATGCCCTTATGCAATGAGGGCTCGTTTAAGTTTAGTTATTTCAAAAACCAGAGTTGAATTAAGGGAAGTTTACTTGAAAGAAAAACCCAAAGAATTTTTGGCTTCTTCTGTATCAGCTACTGTACCTTGCATGGTTACTCAAGAGAAAATTATAGATGAAAGCTTGGATATAATGTTATGGGTTCTAAAGAAAAACGATCCACAAAACTGGTTAAAAATGCCAAAAATAGGTTTTGATCTTATAAAAGAGAATGATGGACCTTTTAAACATTACTTAGATCAGACAAAATACTATTCTAGATATCCAGAAATTAACCCTGAAGAAAGTAGAAAAAAAGCGTCAATTTTTTTGATTAAATTGGAAAATATGATGGATAATAATTATTTATTTGGTAATGGTCCTTCTCTAGCTGATATGGCAATTTTACCTTTTGTTAGACAATTTGCAAACACTGATTCTGAGTGGTTTGAAAAACAAAATTGGCCAAATGTAAAAAAGTGGTTGAACACATTTATTAGTTCTGAGATTTTTAATCGTATTCAAATTAAATATAATAAGTGGAGTAATTTATCAAAACCACAATTTTTTCCAAATTAATTAGTTTGTTGAAATTATATGTAACTTTTTAAGCTTGAATCATAACCAAAATATTATGGGATATTTAATAATAAAAATCTTATGAACTTTAAATTATTCTTAACAATTATTATTTATTAACGTTTAGTTTTATTGAGGTAAAAAGATGGATGATTTAAAAAAATTTTTTATAGATGGAAAATGGATAATACCAAATTCTACAAATATATTTCCTGTTATCGACCCATCTAATGAAAAGACTTTTGCAGAAATAATTTTGGGAAACAATAAGGATGTAGAAGCTGCTGTTTATGCTGCAAAAAAAGCTTTCAACAGTTTTTCTAATTTTTCAAAAGATGAAAGATTAAGGTTATTAGAAAAGTTACTTTTGGTAATGGAAAGGAGATTTGAAGACTTAGCCAAATCAATGACAAAAGAAATGGGAGCGCCAATTAAATTTTCAAGAAATTCTCAGGCTGACAGTGGTATTGGTCATCTGAAAGGTTTTATTGAATCATTAAAAAAACAATCAGAAAGAGAGGTCATTTCTAATGGAGATATATTGGTTCGTGAACCTATTGGCGTTTGTGCATTAATCACTCCTTGGAACTGGCCTATTAATCAGATTACACTTAAAGTTATCCCAGCATTAGCTGTTGGTTGTACTTGTATTTTAAAACCTTCCGAACATACTCCATTATCTGCTAAAGTATTTTCTGAAATTATAGATGAAGCAGGTTATCCACCTGGTGTTTTCAATTTAATAAATGGTGATGGTCCAACTGTTGGCACATTGCTTTCTAAACATAAAGATGTAGATATGGTTTCATTTACAGGTTCCACTCGAGCAGGGGTTTTAGTATCAAAGAACGCTGCAGATTCAGTAAAAAGAGTTACCTTAGAATTAGGAGGTAAATCTCCCAACCTCGTTTTTTCGGATTGTAATTTAGAAGAAAGAGTAAATGAATCTGTTCTGGAATGTTTTTCTAATTCAGGTCAATCATGTGATGCTCCTACCCGATTACTTGTAGAGAGAGAATGTTATAATAAAGTATTAAAAATCGCAGAAAATACTGCTAAAAATCAAAAAGTTGATGATCCCAACAAAGATGGAGATCATATAGGACCATTATTTGATAAAATACAATTTGATCGTGTGCAAAATATGATTCAATTAGGAATCAGCGAAGGTGCAAAATTACTGATTGGGGGATTAGGTAAACCAGAAGGTTTTGATAAAGGTTGGTATGTAAAGCCAACAATTTTTTATGACGTTGATAATAAAATGCAGATTGCTAGAGAAGAAATATTTGGACCAGTTTTGGTAATAATCCCTTTTGAGGACGAAAAAGAAGCTATAGAAATTGCAAATGATACACCTTATGGTCTAGCATCATATTTACAGACAGGTGATAAAGAAAGAGCTGAAAGAGTTGCATCGAAATTAAGAGCAGGATCTGTACACATTAATGGAGGGCCCCTTAACTATGGTTCTCCATTTGGTGGATACAAACAGTCAGGAAATGGAAGAGAAGGAGGCGATTTAGGTTTGGAGGATTTTCAAGAATTTAAAACACTACATTTTTGATAAATTATTTAATTCTAAAAATTAGAAAAGGAACAAAAAAAGTTAAAAAAATAATTCTTATTACATGGTGTATGGCTACATAAGTTGGATCTGCATTAACTATACTTCCCATTGCAATCATTGTTTCCAATCCACCAGGAGCAAAGGCTATGATTGCATCTACTAATTCGATATCTGTAATTTTTGATGTAAGGTATGCAAAAAATAAAGAAAATAGTGCCCCAACTAATGTTAGTGAAAATCCACTGAAAAACGAAGTCTTTAACAATTTTAAATCTATAGAAACAAATCTGGCACCTATTACAATTCCAAGAATAATAAAAGCAAAAATAGAGAAAATAGGAATCATCGATCCCGTTGTAATACCACTGCCATGACTAACAGTTGTACAAATCATACCGCTAATCAGAAATGGAGCTGGAACTTTTGTGTTCATTATTGCAAGTCCAATTAATAATGAAAAAATAATAATTAAGATTAATTGTACTAAGGATATGGTTTTTTCATTTATTTCAAAATTATTGGAGATTTCAGTCTCAGAAGTCATAATAACTAATAAAGGTGTAAGCAAAGTTAGACTAAGAACTCTGATAGACTGAATTATAGCAATTTTGGGAGTATCTGTTTTGATATCATTGCTAATACTTAATACAAAACTTAAATGACCAGGAGAAGAAGCTAATATGGAGGTTTTTTTGTCTAATGAATAATAGGGTAGAAAAAGTATTCCGAATAAAGTGATCAGAACAATCGTACTAACCATCATTAATAAACTTATTGGCCAGGTGTAAATTTGGGCTAATGAATTTGGAGTAATATTTGTACCGATTGTAATACCAATAATTGTAAACCCAAAATTTCTAAGGAAAATAGGAATTGAGAATTTTAATCTTAGGATTGCACCTATAGAGCAAACTATTGTGGGACCTAGAAGAAATGGTGCTGGTAATTTCATATACCATGCCAAAAAAGCTCCTAAAGACCCCAATAGAATCGATACAATTAATTCAATTGTATTTTTTTTATTTATTGATGAGAGCATTATTTATTTTTAATTCCTCTAAAATAATACCAAAGGATGCCCCATGAAGATCCCTATCTTTAGAAGATCCTTGAATATTAGGTCTTGGAATGGTTATTTTGATTATATTTAGTTGCTTCATTGGGAAAATATTTATTTGGTTTTTTGGTATTTTATAAAGTTTAGAAATCGCAACTTTTGATATATTTTGAATTATCGTTTTAAAATTTTTTTTATCTGAACAAAAAATATCAATTGTTAATAAAAATGGCCCTGCATTTTTACTTCTAATTTTTTTTACTAACTCTTTTAATCTCATATTGAATATTTTTCTAATTTAAAAATATCCATTGGATTTTGAAGACTCATAACATGATTTAAACAAAATTCGTATTTTTTTCCAATTTTGAATGAAGGTGGTGACAAAGGAAAAGAAAAGGTTGGTAACTCTCTATTTTTATAAATTGAATGGTGCAATAGTAGAGGATTGAGAATTTTACTTATCTCTTCACATTCATATTGTGTTTTTGCTGTCACAATGACTAAAACCCCTATTTCATTAGGTTCCAAATTTTTTCTTTCTAAAGAACCTAAAGTTGCATTTTTTCCAATAAATCTAAATTGTACTTCGTAACTTTTCTTCTTCAATGATAAGGAATTTTCAATAATTTCTTTTACTTTATTCTTTACCTGTTTTGACCATTTGTTAATATTCTTGACGTAAGATTCATCTCTTATCAATACCATAGAAATAGATTGATATCCAACAACGTGTGTTCCTTCTAGTTTGATCTTATAATTAGTGTCCTGTACCCAATTCGCTCCAGTAACATATACTGAACCATCTTTTTGTTTTTTATAAATTGCTTTTTTAACATCTAAACACCCTCCAGGTTCGATCAAAGTAAAAGGGTTTGAATTTTCATAAACCATATGAGCGGATACTGTATAAGGTGTTACCTTCGTATTGTTGCTAACTGGCTTAATGAAGAAGCCATTTTTTTTAAAGGAAATCAAGATAACGCCTGATTTAGGATTTGTAGTACAGAAAGCTCCACATTCCCCTATTTTACCAGCATGCCAGGCGACTGCTTTATCAACACCATTCATTATAGGAAGGCTTGCAATTAAGGATGCATCTGTAGATCTTCCACAAATTATTATGTCTGCATTGGTATTTATTGCTTCTGTAATTTGTTCAACACCGGCAAGGCCAACAATATTTGTACAATTTATAATTTTTTTTGATGAAATCTTAGGTGCATTACTTAAGGGAAAAAGATTTTTACTTAAAAAAGCTTTATTAATATCTTTTTTTGATTGAGAGCATTTTAATAAGGTGATTTTAATTTTTTGATTTAATTCTCTAGCTAATTCTTTTGTTATTTCAAAAAACCAATCAACTGATTTATCAGTTCCGCAAGTTCCGGCACTTCCAATTAATAAGGGAATTTTTAATTTTTCCCTGGCAACCATTAATGTTCTCCATTCAGATTTAGTAGAAGATCTAGAATATTTAGATTTTCCTTTTCCAAGATAGGCAGGACCAGAATCAGTTGATCCACCATCTACTACTATGATATCTGGTTTTTCTTTTAAGCCGTTATTTAATGCTTTCTTACAATAAGTAATTCCTAAAGCACCAGTAGGAATCAAAACTTTTGTATTCATTCTACTATCCTATTGGTGTTGGTTTTTTTAGATAAGATCTTAAAAAAATTGGTGCAACGAAACCTATGAAGGCTGCAATCCACAACCCTACCGAAATATAAGAATTAAATAGGTAGGTCCAGTCACCATTAGATAATACCATTGCTCTTCTCAAACTTACTTCCATGTGTCCTCCAAGTAAAATTCCAAGTATTACAGGCACTGCAGGAATTTTTAATTTTCGTAAGGTAAAACCTAAAACACCAAATCCTATCATCAACAAGAGATCAAAATAGCTTCCAGATAAGGAATAAATCCCAACAAAAGAAACCATAGCTACACCAGGAAGTAAAAATGATGCAGGTACTTGAAGAATTTTTGTAAATATTTTCACTAAAGGAACATTCAAAATCAATAACACAAAGTTAGCTATTAATAGTGTAGCTATTAAACCCCAAACCACCTCAGGTCTTTCATTAAAAAGAAGAGGCCCTGGTGTTATGTTTAGTGTCATTAATAAAGCAAGTAAAACAGCAGTAGTTCCAGAACCAGGAACTCCTAAAGTTAACATTGGAACAAGTGCACCTCCAGCAGCGGCATTGTTTCCAGCTTCTGGTGCAGCTACTCCTCTAATATCGCCTGTTCCAAAAAATTTCTTTTCTTTTGCTAAAGATTTTTCACTCATATAAGCAAGAAAGCTACCTAATGAAGCACCTGCACCAGGAAGAACTCCCGCTATAAAACCTACAATTGTTGCCCTTAGCATCGTCCATCTTGTAGCAATTATATCTTTAAAGGGAATAGAAATTTTTCCTAGTTTTACTCCAATAGCAGAATCCTTTCCTCTACTCTCAATAAAAACAAATATTTCAGTAACTGCAAAAAGACCAACAATTGCTACTAAAAAATCTACACCATCATATAAATGTAGGTTTCCTCCAGTGAATCTTGTCATTCCAGTTGAATTATCTACGCCTATCATTGAAATACCTAATCCTAGGCATACAGCAATTGCTGATTTTGCTTGATTCTCTGAGCCTATACCACCAAGTGTACAAAATGCTAGAAGATATAAAGCAAAGTATTCAGCTGGGCCAAAATAAAATGCCACTCTTGCTAAAATTGGTGCTAAAAGCATTAATCCTATTGTAGCAAGAAAAGCCCCCACAAAAGACGATACACCCGAAAGTACAAGAGCATCACCTGCTCTCCCTTTTTTGGCCATTGGATATCCATCAAGAGTAGTCATCATAGCTGGTTCGTCACCAGGAATATTTAAGAGTATCGATGAAATTCTTCCTCCATACATGGCGCCATAATAAACACTAGTCATAAGAACGAGAGCTTGTGTTGCATCTAACTCTAATGTAAAGGCAAGAGGTATGAGTATTGCGACTCCATTGGAAGGTCCAAGTCCTGGTAAAGCTCCAATTATTGTCCCTAGAATGCATCCTATAATAGCTAAACTTAGAGTAGTTAATGTAAGTGCAATGCCAAAACCAAGAGCTAAATTTTGAAAAAGTTCCATGAGTGATCAACCTATTAGAAATCTTGGAAAAGGAAAGAGACTTAGTCCTAATCCAAATCTAAATATTACAAATAATGATAAAGATAAAATTATCCCAGTTGCTGACGATTTAAATATACTAGGTTGTATTAAGTAGGACAAAGCAGCTGATGCCAATGCTGTAGGTAAGAGAAAACCAAATGTTTTTAATGAAAAAGCATATAAAATTAATACAATTAAAGCTGTAAATAATTTTATTAAAGTTTTAATATCTGGCCACGATGGATCTTTATCTGGTTTTATTATCATTGTTAAAGAACAAATCAAAGCAGCACCAGAAACTATAAAAGGAAAGTTTTTTGGTCCTAATGGATCAGCGAAAAAAGGTGATTCCAACTTGGTAGCACTGACAAACAATGTCAGTGCTACCATAGTAAGTATAGAGCCGAATATTCGGTCTGACACTATTTCATTACACCAAGTTCTTTGGATAAAGCTTGGAC
Source organism: uncultured Alphaproteobacteria bacterium (assembly GCA_902611605.1). Classification (GTDB taxonomy): domain Bacteria; phylum Pseudomonadota; class Alphaproteobacteria; order Rhodobacterales; family Rhodobacteraceae; genus CACIIZ01. The sequence continues at coordinate 32,388 of CACMAH010000007.1, read as the reverse complement.
TTCTGCCATAACTCCAACTACATAATCTTGGAAGTTTGGACCAACTTTATTGAATGGTGCCAAACCGTTAGCTTCCATTGCTTTTTTCCACTCTGGTGAATCACCAACTTTTCTCAGAGCTTCAGTCCATTTTTTATAAGAAGCATCAGATGCCCCTTTTGGGGTATATAAACCTCTCCAGTTTACAGCAACAACATCAATTCCTTGTTCTTTTGCCGTTGGAATATTTTCAAATCCAGGAATTCTTTCATCAGTAAAAGAAGCAAGAACTCTTACATCACCTGATTTTATAAATCCAACAACACCAGAAATATCACCTGTCATTGCTGCGGTAAAACCACCTACTGTTTGAGTAATGGCGTCGGCATCTCCATCAACACCTATATATTTTACTTTAGCAATATCTGTAAATCCTTTTTTTCCTAAAGCCATTAAAACTTTCAAATGATCAAAACCACCTGCGGCTGATCCTCCAGCAAAAGCATGATTAGCTGGATCGGCTATTACTGCATCAAGTAAGTCATTTAGGTTTTTATAAGGTGAATCTGCAGCAACAACTATAACTCCTGGGTCTGCACCAATAGCTCCAAGAAAACGTACTTGGTCATAGGTCATCCCTGAGTAAGCATTTTGTGCAAGTCTTGTAGCTGTAGCAGAAGAAGCAGCAACGATTAAGTCGTCATCTGTATTTCTTTCATTTACTACGTGACCATAGGCTAAGCCGCCACCTCCACCTGCCATATTAGTTACTTGAATTGGTGAATCATAAGCACCAATATCGTACATAATTTTAGTAATAGTTCTGCAAGTAAAGTCCCAGCCACCACCAGGATTCGCTGGGGCAATACATTCAGCTGCAAACAAACTTGTAGCTGCAAAGAATGATATTGATAATGCAGCAGCTAATGATTTAATTCTTTTGATCATATTTTCCTCCTAAATATGATTGGTTAATTTTATTGAGAAACAAGCAATCTCAGCTCAGAGGATAGGCATCCTAAAAAAAAAATACAAGCATTCAATTTTTTCAAAATTTCATTCTTTTTTCATTTCAAATGCTTTCTAAATTCTTTCCAAGACAATTTTGGTATTCTTTTTAAATTATTAAAATCAACATAGACAATGCCAAATCTTTTGCTATATCCATAAGCCCATTCAAAATTATCAAGTAAAGACCAAGCAAAATAACCTTTTAAAGGAATATCTTTTTCTAAAAGCTTAAGGCACTCAATGAGGTGATCACTATAAAATTTTATTCTTTTAAAGTCTTTTATTTTTCCATCCTGGATAACATCGTTACTGGCCATACCATTCTCTGTGACATAAATTGGAATTTTTTTTGAATATTTGTTATGAAATCTTTCAATAATAAATTTGAGTCCTTTAGGGAAAACTTCCCAACCCATATCTGTAACATCTAAATCACCGTTGACGGATTTGTAGCCCAAAAAAGTTTCAGTTGAATCAATTTTAATCAATGATCTTGTATAATAGTTAATTCCTACCCAATCTAAAGGTTGCGAAATTTTCACTAGATCTTTTTCATAATTATTTGGCATATATTGAGAAAAAAGATCAAGTGTTTGAGATGGGTAAACACCATTAAAAATGGCTTCATCAAACCAGAGGTTATGAATTTCATCTGCTAAATTAGTGAATTTTAAAGTTTCAGGTATGTCATCAAATGGTTGCACAAACTGTTTATTTAGTACAATTCCAGCATTATTGTAATTATGGCTCCTTATTACTTGCATAGCTTCAGCATGAGCGACCAATATCATGTGCATTGTTTTGACGCCTGATTCTATACTCCTTTCTCCAGGAGCATGTTCACCAAGGTAATGGCTAAGCCAAGAAACACACCACGGTTCGTTTATTGTTGCAATTGAGTTTAATCTGTCTGAAAATTTTCTCATGATGATGTCTGTAAAATCGGCAAACCACTTAGTTGTATCGCGATTTTTCCATCCACCTTTTGAAATAAAAATTTCTGGTAAATCCCAATGATAAAGTGTTGAAAATGTTTCTAAGTTATTTTCTAGAAGTTCATCAATCAATTTATCGTAAAAGGAAATCCCTTCTTTATTGATAGAACCTTTCCCATCAGGAAGAATTCTAGGCCATGAAAAAGAAAATCTATATGCAGAAAATCCTGCCTCAGCTATGAGCTTTATATCTTCTTTATAATTTAGAAAATGAGCACAAGCGATTTTGCCTGTCTCATTATTATAAACATTTCCTTTTATATTTGAGAAATGATCCCAATGACTTAAACCAGAGTTACCAAAACTATTACCTTCTATTTGATAACTGGATGTTGCAACACCAAAAGTGAAATTATCAGGGAAATCTTTTATTATTTTTAGATCTGGCATTTTAGATGAATATTAACTTTTTAAATTGTTCAAATATACAATAATATTAACTTGGCGATATTCAAATATAATATGATTTATAATAAAACTGCCTTTTTTTCAGGCAGTTTGAAATTTATTTAGTTTTATTATAGTAATTAGACTGTAAGAAATTGATTATATGTGTACTAATGCATAACTTACGTTAAGTAAATTACATAAAATGGGGGAAATATGAACATTTTAAAAATTAAAAAACTCCTATTAGCTTCTATACTAGTTGTTTTTCCAACAAGTATATTTGCTGGTAGTGGTCATTACCATTATGATGGTCCAGATATCTCTGGAGCCAAAATTAAAATTTTTGGACCTTGGTTAGCACCTGAAGATGAAAGCTTCAGAGATGTTTTATCTATTTTTGAAAAAGAAACAGGTGCATCAGTTGAATATGGTGGATCAGATGAATTTGAGCAAATTATCAATATTGACTGTAAAGCAGGTAATCCAGCTGACATAGCAGTCTTTCCACAACCTGGTTTAGCTGCAAATATTGCTGCAACTGGTTGTCTAGCTCCACAAGGTAATGATTTAAAGCAAATGGTTTTGGATGATTATGCAGCTGGTCAATCATGGGTTGATTTGACAACTTATGCAGATGCTAATGGAAAAGATCAATTTTATGGAATTTTCTTTAGAGTTAATGTGAAGAGCCTTGTTTGGTATTCACCTGATAACTTTGAAGATAATGGATATGAAGTTCCTAAAACAATGGAGGAGTTATTATCACTCACAAAACAAATGGCTTCTGACGGTAATACACCTTGGTGCATTGGACTTGAATCAGGTGGAGCAACAGGATGGCCAGCAACTGATTGGATGGAAGAAATAATGTTGAGAACTCATCCACCATCAGTATATGACCAATGGGTATCTAATGAAATGCCATTTAATGATCAAAAAGTTATAGATGCAATGGAATTTTTTGGTACATTTGCATTGAATGACGATTTTGTAGCAGGTGGTTCAAAAGCAGTTGCAACAACTGGTTTTAGAGATTCTCCAAAAGGTTTATTTACATCACCACCACAGTGTATGATGCATAGACAAGCTAGTTTTATTCCTGCATTCTTTCCTGAAGGAGTAGAAGCAGGTGTAGATTATGACTTTTTCTATTTTCCAGCTTATTCTTCAAAAGATCTTGGACGTCCAGTGTTAGGAGCAGGTACTGTTATTACAGCTACAAACAATGATCCAGCAACTACAGAACTAATGAAGTTTTTAATGCATCCTGAAGCTCATGAGAGATTTATGGGTAAGGGAGGTTTTTTAACTCCACATAAAGGTGTTGATAAAAGCAAATATGCGAGTGATACATTCAGAGGATTACACGATATTTTAGTTGGTGCGACTACATTTAGATTTGATGGATCAGATTTAATGCCAGGCGCTGTTGGTGCTGGTTCTTTCTGGACTGGTATGGTTGATTATACAAATGGAAAATCAGCAAAAGACGTTGCAGACGCTATACAATCTAGCTGGGATGCAATTAAATAATTAAATTTTTATGAAAGGCGAACAATAAACTTGTTCGCCTTTTCTTTTTATAATAAAAATCATCATGAGTTTTTTTTCATTAATATCAACTGTTATAGTTGGCGTTTTGTTTTTTATCATTTACTTTGGTTTATCAAATTTTATTTTAGATTTAGTTTGTAAATTTAAAAGTAATTCTGTAGCTCTTGAAAATTCTGTAAGAGCTATAATTTTCATAGCTCCTGCTTTTCTGGTTTTGTTTATGTTTATTTTATATCCTGTTTTTGAAACAGTGAGATTAAGTTTTTTTGATAAATTCGGCCGCGAATTTGTTGGTTGGAACAATTATTTATGGGCATTAAATGATCCAAACTTTAGAAGAAGCATTTTAAATAACTTGGGTTGGCTTTTGATAGTTCCAACACTCAGTACTTTTTTTGGTTTAGTAATTGCCAATTTAACTGACAAGATATGGTGGGGAACTATTGCAAAGTCAATTATTTTTATGCCTATGGCTATATCATTCGTAGGAGCTGGAGTAATTTGGAAATTTATTTATGATTATAGAGGAACAGGTGATCACCAAATAGGTTTGTTAAATGCAATTGTTGTTTCTCTGGGGATGGAGCCGCAAGCATGGCTCACAATTTCAATTTGGAACAATCTTTTTTTGATGGCCATTATGATTTGGATACAAACTGGTTTAGCTTTGGTGATTTTTAGTGCTGCTCTTCGAGGTATTCCAAATGAAACACTTGAAGCTGCACGAATAGATGGGGCAAGCGAATTTAGAATTTTTTGGTCCATAATTATACCATTTTTAGAAAGAACTATTCTAGTTATTTGGACTATAATCACAATTTTAGTCTTAAAAGTATTCGATATTATATATGCAATGACCAATGGGGAATGGCAAACAGAAGTTCTGGCTAACCTTATGTATGATTGGATGTTTAGAGGAGGAGGGGATTCTGGAAGGGGTAGTGTATTAGCCTTTTGCATAATGATAGGAGTTATTCCTATACTTGTTTGGAATTTATATAGACATAGGCAAGAGCAAAAAAATGAAATTTAAATTGAATCTATCGTCTATTTTTTCGCAATTACTGTTATTATTTTTTGTTATACTTTGGATTACTCCGACCTTTGGACTTTTGATAAGTTCATTCAGAGATAAAGATCAACTGGCTATTAGCGGTTGGTGGACTTCGCTTGTTACTACTGAAGTTAATGAAATACATAGAACAAAAGGTAATAAAGCTCAGATCGAGGAAGAAGGGATTTTTTTTATAAGAGGTAATCTATTTGATAACGAAGAAGGAAAAAAAGTCTTAAGTTATGGGATTACATCCAAAGACATCAATGCCTATAAAGTAGGTGAAGTTGCTATCTTAAAAGATAAATCAGAAATCATTGTTTTTGAAAATGGTGATTATCAATGGAAATCTAAAAGTGAATTTAAAAAGAAAAAAGGTAGAAGATTATTTATTACTGCCACAAGTCCACCTAGTTTTACTTTAGACAATTATAAAGAGGTAATTTTTAAAGAAGGTTTGGGTCAAGCATTTTTGAATACAATTGCTGTTGCATTACCAGCTACATTAATTCCTTTAATTATCTGCTCTTTTTTTGCTTATTCTTTAACTTGGATGAATTTTTTTGGTAGAGATTTATTATTAGCTTCAATTATTGCTTCACTTGTAGTCCCTTTGCAAATGTCTTTAATACCAATTCTTACCATCTATAATGATTTGGGAGCTCTTTTTAATGTTGAGGCAAAATCATTCCCAGGTGTTTGGATGGCGCATACTGGTTTTGGTTTAGCTTCTACTACTTTTCTTTTATGGAATTTTATGAAATCTCTTCCTAACGAAATGTTAGAGGCTGCGAAAGTGGATGGAGCTACACATTACGATACTTTTGTTAGGATAGTTATTCCATTATCTATTCCTGCATTTGCATCTATATTTATTTTACAATTTCTCTGGGTATGGAATGACTTATTAGTTGGTCTTGTTTTTTTAGATAAACATCCAAGTGAAATAATTTTAACTGCAAAACTTAAAGAGTTATTAGGATCTAGAGGTGAAAATTGGGAAATTTTAACAACGGGAGCTTTTATATCCATGACAGTCCCCTTATTTATTTTCTTTTCTTTACAGCGTTTCTTTATAAGAGGGTTAGTTGCTGGATCAGTAAAAGGATAAATTTCTGTTAAAAAATAGGCATATTTTTTTCTGTTTTTTTTTATTTTATAAACGTGCATGTTTTATATTTATTTTATTCAAATGATATTTTATAAAACTAAATAAGAACTCATACAAAGGTAAAAACTATGCATAGAATTGTATTAATTGGTGCCGGAAGTACAAATTTCGGATTGGGCGTCGTGGGGGATATTTTCAAATCAAATTTTTTGGAAGGATCTACAATTATTTTACACGACATTAATGCAAAAGCATTGGATAATACTTTTAAAATTGCTTCTGAATATAAAGAAAAACTTGGAATAAATATTACTATTGAGTCTACTACTTCAAGAAAAGAAGCTCTAAAGGGAGCTTCCTTTTGTCTAATTTCAATTGAAGTTGGAAATAGGTTTGACTTATGGGATCAAGACTGGAAGATACCACTTCAATATGGTGTTAAGCAAGTTTATGGTGAAAATGGAGGACCTGGCGGCTTATTTCATTCTCTAAGAATTATTCCTCCAATTCTAGAAATTTGTGAAGATATTCAAGCTATTTGCCCTGATGCTTATGTGTTCAATTATTCAAACCCTATGCAAAGAGTATGTCACGCAGTAACTACCAAATTTCCAGATTTGAAGTTTATCGGTTTGTGCCATGAAATTGAGTCTATGCGCCGTCAGCTTCCTACACTTATGGAAACAGAATTATCCAACATTGAATTTAGAGCAGGTGGATTAAATCATTTCAGTATATTATTAGATGCAAAATTTAAAAATAATGGTAAAGATGGCTACCCACTAATAAAAAAGAATTTTTGGAATTATTTTAAAGATTTAGTAAATGATCATGAAGGCTTTGAGTCAGAGCCAGGTGCTGAGAGAGGAGTTTTTTTTAAAATATATGAAGATTTTAAATATTTGCCTATCACTACGGATAGTCATTTAGGAGAATATGTTCAATGGGCGTATAGTGTTGCTGATCATGAAGCTATATTACATTTTTACGATAATTATAAAAAGAAATGTTTAAACTTTTTTGAAAATGATAAGATCTATTCGTCTTTTTTTGATTTGGAAAATAATCGTTTTCACGAGCGATTTGTTCCAATAGCAGAGGCTATTATTGAAGATCAAGGAATAGAGGAGTCATCTGTCAATATACCTAACAATGGTTTTATAGATTGTTTACCAAAAGATATAGTAGTTGAAGTACCTGCTATGATTGATAAAAAGGGTATCGAAGGTATTACTCTTGAAAATTACCCTAAAACGTTTGGAAGTTTATTAAACTTACAATCAGGTGTTATTCAATTAACTACTCAAGCAGTTTTAGAAAAATCAAAACATAAAGCTTATTTAGCATTATTAGCTGATCCTGTAGTTACTAGTGTAACGGATGCTGAAAAGCTATTAAATAACATGATTAGCGTTCAGCATAAGCATCTTTCTTATTTAAATTAGTATAACTGCATTGATAAAATGGCTGAAATACAAATAAATTCTTTAAGTAAATCTTTTGGCAAATCAAAGGTTATTAAGGATATAACCCTTTCAATAGAAAGTCGTTCTTTTACCGTTATTGTAGGACCAAGTGGCTGTGGAAAATCAACATTGCTAAGAATGATAGCTGGTCTAGAAAAAATAGATACTGGAGAAATTAAAATAGCTGGTAAAACAGTAAATGATTTACCACCTAAGGACCGTGAAATTGCAATGGTTTTCCAGTCTTACGCGTTATATCCACATATGACAGTATTTAATAATATGGCTTTTGGATTAAAATTAGAAAAAAAATCTAAATTAGAAATCGAAAAAAGGGTAAAAGAAGCTGCAAGAATTCTCCAAATAGAAAATTTATTAGATAGAAAACCAAAGCAACTATCAGGAGGCCAAAGACAGCGTGTAGCTATAGGTCGTGCAATTACTAGAAATCCAAAAGTATTTCTTTTTGATGAACCTCTATCAAATTTAGATGCTGCTTTAAGAGTGGCAACTAGGATAGAAATAGCGAACCTTCATGATTCAATGCCTGATGCAACGATGGTCTATGTAACTCATGATCAAGTTGAAGCAATGACATTAGCTAATCAAATAGTGGTACTTTCTGAAGGTCAAATTGAACAAATTGGATCACCTTTAGAATTATATGAAGAACCAGAGAATTTATTTGTTGCAAAATTTATAGGTTCTCCTGCCATGAATATAATTCCAATTGAAATATTTAATACAGGTGTGAATTCAGTAGGAAAAATTAGTGATAAAATAAAAATAACCTTGGAAACAAAATTCAGTTCTTCTGATAAAGGAAGAGCATTTAATTTAGGTTTTCGCCCTGAAAATTTAATGCTTGCAAAAACAGATAAAAATTCATTTACTGCTAGAGTATCTTTAGTGGAGTCATTGGGAGAGTATGCATTAGTTTATGCTACTATTCCGGGATCTAAGTCAGATCAAAATATTATTGCAAAACTGTTGGGTACTCCAAAGATTAGTAAAGGAGATCAAGTTTCTTTTCAAATTCAAAAAGGCAAAATGCATTTATTTGATGAGGAAGGCAGGCGATATATAAATGGAAAAAAACAATTTTAAAGTAAGTAGTTGGAATGAATGGGACCCACTAAAACATGTTATAGTAGGTAAAGCCGATAATTGCCATATTCCTCCTCCAGAACCTGCTCTTGATGCAAAGGTACCTGAAAATAGTGACATGAAAGGTCAATGGGGTAAGAGACCCCAAGAAACCATTGATAAAGGTAATGAATTATTAGATAACTTTGCAAAGATGCTAGAGGGTCGAGGAATCAAAGTAGATAGACCAACTCCAGTTGATTTTTCATTGCCAGTCAGTACTCCTGATTTTACTACAGGTAGTCAATTTGGCTGTATGCCACCTAGAGATGTTTTATTGACTGTAGGCTCTGAAATTTTAGAAGCTACAATGTCTTACAGATGCAGGTGGTTTGAATATTTGTGCTACAGACCTTTACTTAAACAGTATTGGGAAAACGATCCTAATTTTAGACATGAGTCTGCACCTAAACCAAGATTAACTGATGAAGATTATCGCCCTGATTATCTTTCAGAAAAAATTGGTGAACAAAAAAGATTAGAATGGACTGCCGATAAGTTTTTTGTAACCACAGAAGAAGAACCGTTATTTGATGCTGCTGATGTTTTACGTTTCGGAAAGGATTTAGTAGTTCAACACGGTTTTACTACAAATAAAAAGGGTATTGAATGGTTAAGAAGGCATTATTCTAATCACAGAGTACACTCAGTTAATTTTCCAGGTGATCCTTATCCTATTCATATAGACGCTACTTTTACTCCTATAAGACCAGGTTTAATTCTTAATAATCCAAAAAGACGTTTACCAGAGGATCAAAAAAAATTGTTTGAAAAAAATGATTGGGAAATTGTTGATGCTGCACCTCCTGCACATAATTCTCCTCCAGCTCTTTGCTATTCTTCAGTTTGGTTAAGCATGAATGTTTTAGTTTTAAACCCTAAAACAGTTTGTGTTGAAAAGTCTGAAGTTTATCAAGCTGAGCAGTTGGATAAATTGGGCATGGAAGTAGTTGAGGTAGACTTAAGAGATGCTTATGCCTTTGGAGGAGGACTTCATTGTTGTACTGCCGATGTATATAGGGAAGGAAAATGTGAGGATTATTTTCCAAATCAGATTTAAAATATTATTAATCTAATTAAATTTTTAATCTCCGTAAAATTCTTTAACTGTTTTTATAAAGTTATTCAAAATTTCATCAGTAATATTTAAATGCATAACTAATCTGGTCTGAGGGCTAGGTTTTGAAATTATAATCCCTCTATTTTTCAAAAAAGATAATAAATCTGAACCTTTTTTTTCAATCGGTTCAAAAAAAACCATATTAGTAAAATTCTGTAAATCTTTACCATTTTTTTTACAGTGATATGGGTTTAAAGCTTTGGCCAAAAAGGATGCTCTTTCGTGATCTTCTTTTAATCTTTTGATATTATTTTTGACTGCATACAAACAAGCTGCGCCTAATACTCCAACTTGTCTTAATGCACCCCCTAAAATCTTTCTCTGACGACGAACTTTATGTTCCATGTTTTCAGGAAAACAAAGTATAGATCCTGCAGGTGCTCCTAAACCCTTTGAAAAACAAATTGAAACACTGTCTGCATATTTTACAACATCATTGGGTTCACATTTTAGGTCCTCAATAGCATTAAATAATCTAGCTCCGTCTAAGTGTATACTTAAATCCATTTCTTTGGCTTCAGCATGATTTCTTTTTAAATTTTCAATAGGTATGACTCTGCCTTGAGAGGTGTTTTCTAAACAAAGTAGTTTTGAAATGGGATAATGAGGGTCGTCAGGTTTAACAGCATTCTTAATAGATCCCTGCTTTATAGATAAGCAATCTTCTACTTCTATTGTGCTTATAGCTACACCACCAAGTACTGAAGCACCAGCAGCTTCATCTAATGCGGTATGGTATACATTTCCAACAATCATTTCTTCACCTCTACCGCAATGAGATAAAATTGCTGATAAATTACTCTGAGTTCCACTTGTCATAAAAACAGCTCGATCTTTACCCAAGAGTTCTGAGAACTCTTTTTCCAATTTATTGATGGTAGGGTCTTCTCCATAAACATCATCTCCAACTTCTGCATCATACATAGCTTGGAGCATTTCTTTTGAAGGTTTAGTTACAGTATCGCTTCTTAAATCAATCATTTGAAATTAAAAAAATTGGTAGTTCAATATCTAATAAAGATTATAATTAGATTAAATGGTTTGCAACTAAAGAAAAGGAAGTTTTAATGTCAGATGAAAAAGCAGCTTACATTTTGGTTGATGTAAAAATTACGAATAATGAAAATTATGAAAAATACAAAAGCTTGGCTAAGCCACTTATAGAAAAATTTGGAGGTGAGTATTTGACCAGAGGTGGTCATATGGAAGTCGTTTTAGACGAATTATGGTCTCCAACTAGAATGGTATTAGTTAAATTTCCAAATCTAAGAAAAATAAAGGAATGGCTTAATAGCCCAGAATATGAAGAAGTAGCAAAAATAAGACTTGAAAATTCTGTTGGTACTTTTGTCGTATTAGAAGGCTTGTAATTTCAAAACTAGTTTTTTTTATTATTAGCTAAAAATCCAATGATTGGGCATTCAGGTCTTTGATCTCCATTGCAACTTTTAGCGACTCTTGAAAGTTCTTTCTTCAAGGAATTTAATTCTGACATTTTTTGATCAATTTCATCTATTTTTTTTAGTGTTAATTTTTTAACTTCACTACTCGATCTAGTTCTATTTTCGTAAAGGCTTAAAAGCTCTCTACATTCTTCAATTGAAAAATTGAACTTTCTAGCTTTCCCAACAAATAATAGTTTTTCAATATCTTGGTTTGTAAAAATTCGGTAATTTGAGTTCTCATTAGTTTTGGGATTGATTAAACCAATATCAGAATAAAATCTGACGGTTTTTATTGGCAAATTTGATTTTTTTGCAGCTTCTCCAATATTCATTTTAAACTCCACTTGACTCTCCACTTTATGGAGACCTTATATCTCTCAATATAAGGATTTAATTAATGACTACAACTACATTCAAACCTAAAATCTCTTGGACTTGTAAAAATACTTGGAAGAAAGCTTCTTACAATACTTCCTGGTGTTTGCTGGGTTGTGCTATCGGTGACTTAGGAACAATTGCTTTTTTTCAATATACTGGAATCCCATGGCCTCCTCTATTGATTTTCTCACTAGCGATTATAAATGGTTTAATCACATCTATTATCTTAGAAACTATTATATTATGTCGACAAATGTCTTTCGCTGATGCCTTAAAGACTAGTTTGGGTATGTCCCTTATTTCAATGATTAGCATGGAAATAAGTATGAACCTTGTAGATTATATTTTAGTAGGGGAAGCTAAGCTTGTATTTTGGGTTGTTCCTTTAATGCTTCTTGCTGGATTTATAACTCCACTTCCTTATAATTATTGGAGACTTAAAGCTTTGGGAAAGTCTTGTCATTAAGTTAATCTAACCAATAATTTTACTTCCTCTAAGCCAACTTTGCTTTAAAATTGGCTTATTTTTATATAAACAGAATCTTAATAAATCAGCTCTTTTTCCAATTTCCAACACACCTCTATCCTTCAACCCCATTGCTTTTGCAGGATTAGAAGTAACTGTAGCAATACCATAACACATATCTTCGGAAATGATTCCTAATTTTATAGCGCCTAATAATAGGGAAGATGGCATATAATCTGAGGATAAAATAGATAAAGTTTTTTCTTCAACTAAATCAATAGCGGAAAGATTTCCAGAATGTGATTTTCCCCTTAAAAGATTAGGAGCTCCCATAATAACCATTAAACCATTTTTATTAGAAGCTTTTGCAGCCTCTAATGTGGTTGGAAACTCTGCTAATTTAACTCCCATTTTTTTTGAACTCAAGACATCGTTTAAGGTAGTATCATCATGACTAGCTAGAACAGTATTTAAGTATTTAGAACACTCTAAAATTTTTTGTGTGTGTATCTTCCCATTTTTCTCTTGTAGTTGATAGAGCAGATTGAAATGTTCATTAATTTCATTCTTAGACATTGAATATTTTCCTTTCAAATATTCCGCCATTTTACTAATGTCTCTAAATTGTCTTTGTCCAGGAGTATGGTCCATCATACTTAAAATACCTATTCTATCTTCCTTTGAAAATTCATCTAATTCTTCAATTAATGTTTCAGAGCATATTTCAGCTCTTAAATGTATAAAGTGACTTACTCTTAAAAAATTAAACTTTAGCATTTCAAGAAAAAGCTTTACTATTTTTTTTGCATATTTTGGGTAGCTTTTTTTTGTTTCAGAAATTATTGATCCGACCCTTAATGCGTCATAAACAGTAGTTATACCTACACTTGCAAGTTCTGAATCATGAGATAGAAGTGCAGCATCTAATGGCCAAGTGACACCAGGTCTTGGCTCCATGTGCCTCTCTAAATTGTCAGTATGTAATTCTATAAGGCCTGGACATACAAAGTCACCATTACAATCTATAGATTTTTTTGAAGTTTGAGTTCCTTTATCTATAGCTGTTATTATGCCATTATTAAATTTTATTGAACCTTTAAATTGTTCTTTTTCAAAAACTAATTTGGCATTTGATAAAACATGTTCAGACATTTATCATAATCCTATTAAAATTAAAATATCTTAGAAAAGCATTATGAAATTTAAAAGGTATGCAATTTACTATATTCCAGAAATGGATGCTGAGTTTTATAAATCTGGAACTAAATGGTTGGGTTGGGATGTTTTTACGGGAAAGAAAAAAGTAAATAACAAAGATCATATTACTAAAAATGCTCGGCGTTATGGGTTTCATGGTACTTTGTACCCCCCATTTGAGTTGAAGTCTAAAATAAACTTTAATGATTTTGAAAAATCTGTTGATCAATTTGCTAAAAATAAAAAAGCATTTGATATGGGAAAAGGTAAAATAACAAATCTGGATCAATTTATTGCAATTTGTTTTAATGAGTCCGAAAAAAAATTGAAATTTTTTGCGGCAGATTGTATCAAGTACTTTCACAAATATCGAAAATATCCTTCTCAAAATGAGCTTGAAAAAAGAAGGAAAATTGGTCTTACAAAAAGGCAAGAAAAAAATCTTGTAGAGTGGGGATATCCTTATGTAATGGAAGAATTTAAATTTCACATGACATTGACAGGACATTTGCAAGATAATGAAAAAAAACTTATAGAGAGTAAATTGAAAAAAATATTTATATCCTCTTTTAATAATCCAATTAAATTCAACTCCATTTGTTTGTTGGGTGAAGATGCCGATAATTTTTTCCATTTTATTAATCGCTTCTACTTATCAGATTAATCTTTTCAATAAATTCTTTCAAAACCAATGAGATTAGTTTGTTGTTATTTATTACGATCGCATCTTTATTAATTTGAAAATTTTGTCTATTAAGTCTCAATTTTATTTGATCTAGGGATTCTCGTCCTCTTAATAGAAGCCTTTTTTCCAAAACTTTCTTATCTGCATGAATATGTATAATTTTTAATTCCGAAAATTTTTTTTTAATTAAAGGTATTGCTTCTCTAGAACCATTAAAAATTACAATATTTCCTTCATTTATTTTTTGATCAACAGAGATTGGAATTCCATAATGTATTTCATGGGCTTCCCAGAATAAAGAAAATTCACCTCTTTTTTTTTTATCCCTGAATTCTTCTAAACTAACTGAAATAAAATCTTCATTTTCTTTCTCATTTTCTAATCTTGTAATAATCCTTTTTGGAAAATAAAAGGGAAGAATTTTTTTTGCATTTTGTATTAAAGTATCTTTTCCAACACCTGATGGTCCTACAACAGTAATTATTTTTCCTTTAAGGTTCTTTTGCATTTTATTTCATCAAGCTTACGTCAATCTCGCGATCACAGATTTCTTTTCTTATTTCTTGATCGTGGAAAATTCCTAATATTGCTGTATTCTTTTTCTTTGTTTTTTTTATAAGTGATAAAACAACGTCTCTATTTTTATTATCTAGGCTTGCAGTTGGTTCGTCTAAAAGTAGTACCGGATAATCAAATATAAATCCTCTTGCTATATTTACTCTTTGTTGTTCCCCTCCTGAAAAAGTTGAAGGAGATAACTCCCAAAGATTTTGGTTTATATTTAATTCTTTCAACATTTTTTTAACTTTAATTATGCCTTTTTTGTATCCTATTTTATTTAGTAACAGAGGCTCTAAGACAGTATCGATTGTCTTAACCCTTGGTATCACCCTTAAAAATTGAGAGACATAACCTATTTTAGATCTTCTAAGTTCAATAGTTTTTCTTGGGGTTTTAAATGATAATATTTCTCCATCTATAGAAATTTGACCAGAATTATATAGATAATTACCATAAATCATTCTAATTAAGGTTGATTTTCCCGATCCTGAGCTTCCAGTAAGTGCAACACATTCACCTTTTTTTATTTCTAGATTGCAGTTTTTTATTACATTTATTTTTGAACCTCCTTGATGGTGCAGACGAAATTCCTTAGATACATTTTTAATCACTATCATTTTAAAACTGCAAAACTGACGAAACTAATAGTTGGGTGTACTCATGTTGAGGATCATCAAGTACCTGATCTGTGAGACCTGTTTCAACAACTTCACCAGATTTCATGACAATTAAACGATCTGCAAGAAGCCTAACTACACCTAAATCATGAGTTACAATTATAACTGATAAATTTAACCCTATAACAATTTTTCTTAATAAATCCAATAGTTTAGCCTGAACCGAAACATCAAGACCTCCTGTTGGTTCATCCATAAAAATTAATCTAGGTTCTGTAATCAAATTTCTAGCAATTTGTAATCTTTGCTGCATTCCACCAGAAAAAGTTGTTGGATTATCATCTATCCTCTCTGTGCTAATTTCAACCTTACTTAACCAATTTAGAGCTTTTGATCTCAAAGAAGAATAATTTCTTTGTCCCAATGCCATTAATCTTTCAGTAATATTCCCACCAGCAGAAATGTCCATCCGGAGTCCATCTCGAGGATTTTGGTGAACAAAAGCCCAATCTGTTCTTGAAAGATATCTTCTTCTTACCTCAGTAATTTCCGTAAGCTCTTCTTTCACATCAGTTCTAGATTTAAATTTAATTGAACCCTTATCTACTTTTAATCTTCCAGCCAGACAAGATAACAGAGTGGATTTTCCAGAACCACTTTCTCCAACAACTCCTATAACTTCACCTTCGTGTAAATCGAAACTTATATCATTACATCCTATTTGATGGCCGTAGGTTTTTGTTAAAGATTTGACAGATAAAATATTATTCATTTTATTTATTTTCTTTTTTCACAATAGTTAGTATCGGAACAAATGTAACTTTTATCGCCTTTATCATTAATTATTATTTCATCTAAATAAGAACTATTTGACCCGCAAATAGAACATATTGCTTCAGCCTTCATTGGTTCAAATGGATAATCTTCAAAATCTAAACTAATAACCTTAGTGTATGGTGGAATAGCATAAATTCTTTGCTCTCTGCCCGCTCCAAAAAGTTGAAGAGCTTCATTATTGTGCAATTTAGGGTTGTCAAATTTTGGTATTGGAGATGGGTCCATTACATATCTTTCCTCAACTTTAATGGGATAAGCATATGCAGTAGAAATATGTCCATGTTTTGTTATATCTTCATATAATTTAACATGCATAAGACCATATTCTTCCAATGCATGCATTATTCTGGTTTCAGTTTCCCTAGGTTCTAGAAACCTTAATGGTTCAGGAATTGGAACCTGATAAATTAAAATCTGTCCTTCTTTAAGTGGTTCTTCTGGTATTCTATGTCTTGTTTGTATTATCGAAGCTGAATTTGTATCATCTGTAGTATTAATATTTGCTGTTTTTTCAAAAAATTTCCTTATTGAAACAGCATTAGTTGTGTCATCTGCTCCCTGGTCGATTACTTTGAGAGTATCTGTAGGGCATAAACATGAAGCAGTAACTTGTACTCCACCTGTACCCCAGCCATAAGGCATAGGCATTTCTCTGCTTGAAAATGGTACTTGATATCCAGGAATTGCAATAGCTTTTAATATTGCTCTTCTGATCATTCTTTTTGTTTGTTCATCCAAATAAGCAAAATTATATTCATCATGCTCTAAAGGATCTTCTTTTGTATATTTATTTTTCTGACTTTTGAGCATCTTTTCTTATTTTTCTGATAAGTTCTAATTCAGATTGAAAATCAACATAATGTGGAAGTTTTATATGTTCAACAAAACCAGTGGCTTGAATATTATCACCGTGGTATAAAACAAATTCTTCATCTTGAGCAGGAGCATTCTGATTTTCTTCTCCTAATTCTTTCCATTGTAAAGCTCTATCTACTAAAGCCATAGAAATCGCTTTTCTTTCAGATTGTCCAAATACTAAACCGTAACCTCTTGTAAACTGTGGAGGCTCTTTTTTTGAACCCATAAATTGATTTACTGTTTCGCATTCAGTGATTTCTATTTCACCAATTTCTATTTCAATTCCAAGTTCAGAAATTTCAAAAAATACGTCTACAATACCTATTCTCAACTCTCCAACAAATGGATGATTTCTTCCATATCCTCTTTGAGTTGAGTAAGCCATTCCTAATAGAAAGCCTTCATCACTTCTAGTTAGTGATTGCAATCTTAGAGAACGATCCGCGGGTAACTCTAGAGGTTCTCTAGTGAGGTCTTTTGGTTGTTTAGAAGTATTATTTTCTCTTTTTATCAAATCATCTTTATTTAGATATTCAGACACCCGAGATAATTTTTCGATATTATCTATTTCAACCTCTTTAGAATTATGGACTTCTTCTTCTGCAATTAATTTAAAATCTAGTAGTCTATGAGTATAATCGTAAGTAGGTCCAAGTATTTGTCCACCTGGTAAGTCTTTATACGTAGCTGAAATTCTTCTAGAACAAATCATATTATCAGTTTCAATTCCTTTTGAATATCCAAATCTTGGTAAGGTTGTTCTATATGCTCTTAGTAAAAATATAGCTTCAATTAAATCACCACTAGATTGCTTAATTGCAAGTGATGCTAATTCTTTATCGTATAATGAACCCTCTGCCATTACCCTTGAAACAGAAAGAAATAGCTGTTCAGAAATTTGTTTTAATTCTATTGATTTTAAATCAGTATTGCCACGCCTCTTCTCAGATAACCATCTATGAGCGTTTTCAATTGCCTTTTCACCACCCTTAACTGCTACATACATTATTTTTCACCGATTCTGGTAGACCTAGGTATAGCTGCAAATTTATTTTCATATGAGAAGAAAAAATCTAATCCTAAAGGAAATAAAGAATTATTATTCTTAAACTTTTTTTCGTCTGGAAGATTAAAATATGTATAATTCTTTATCCCAGGCCCAAATAGTTTAGTTCCATTATTTGAAATCTTTTCATAATTAATAATGAGTGTAGCAGACCGATCTGGATAGGCGTCAGTACCTAATTGATATTTTTCAAAAGGTAATAGTTCTTCCCAGTTTCCTAATGCAAATTTACAATTCCCTTTTTCAGTAAAATTTGAATTTGTGTGAAAAGTTATCCATTTTCTTATTTCATCAGTATTAAATGTTTCACTCAGGAAAATTGGGGTATCGAAATCACAAAGACATAATAATAGACTACCAGCTGATTTAGAAAGACCATTTGGTGTATTTAGATTACAAGATAAATCAAAAATTTTGCCAGGGGTGGAAATTGCATTTAAGGCTTGTCTAAAGAAGAAGGCATTTTCAATCTCTGGGTTTTCTAAGGCGTAAAGATTATTTGAGCTATTCATAAATTATCACCTCTTACAAGGGTAAAAAAATCAACTTTTGTAGCTTTAGCTTTTTTCGCAATATTTTTTTTTCGTAATTCCTCTTCCTTTATCAATGGGATTAATATTTTATTTCTAATTTGAGGTGATAAATGTGTTTGCATAAGAGCATCACAAATAGCAGCAGTTATTGCTTTTTTTTTATTTCTTCCTTGAATGTAGCTAAATCCCATTTTTCCTGTGTTTAATAGTATAGAACAACGAGTAATTGTGACTTCACCTACATTAAATAATTCACCAGTTCCTCCAATTTTTCCTCTAACCATTACTGAGCCAATTTCTGGTTTTTTTAGTATTTTATAATCTGAATAAATTTCTGTGCTTTGGAATAAATTAGCTAAAGATTTATCTGAAGATTTAGAAAGGATACTCATCCATTTGGAACGATCTAATTTCATAAAAAAAACCAAATAACTAGACAACTAGACAAATTATATTATATTGATATATTTATTTCAACCACAAAAATATGAAAATTTAGTGACAACTTTTATTTTATGAAAACTTTTGCTTGGAAATACATTAGTGATCAAATATATAAAGAAATAGATGAAGGTAGATATTTAGAAGGTCAAAAACTACCAACAGAAAACGAATATTCGTTAAGATTTGGTGTCAACAGGCATACTATTCGAAGAGCCCTTAATGAATTAATTAGAAAATCATATATATACTCTAGAAAAGGTTCAGGTTTTTACGTTTCTGAAAAAAAAACAATCCATTTTATTAACCAGCGACCAAGATTTACTAAAAGCTTGGTCGCTTCAGGAGATACTCCATTAACAAAAATAATACGATTGGAATATATAAAGCCTAATGAAGAAGAGGCTAAAAATTTAAAAATTAAAAAAGAAGAAATGGTGATATTCTTAGAAGGAATAGGTTACAGAAATAATACGCCTATTTGTATTTATAAAAAAATTTTTCCGAGCAATAGAATACCAGGGTTGATGGCATCATTTAAAAAAAATTCATCAATTTCAAAAGCACTTTTCGATTCTGGGATTAAAGATTATATTAGATCATATAGTATTATATCTTCTAAATTAACAAATCCTGTAGAAGCTTTTCTTTTAAAATGTAAGCAAGGTGAACCCTTGATTTGTACTAAAAATTTAAATGTTAATAATAAAAAAGAACCAATTGAGTTTGGCTATACTTTATTTATGGGAAGTCGAGTAGAAATATACATAGAAAATAACTAAATGATTTATTATGTCGGCCATGGTAAGGAATATGTTTTTATATACGTAAAAAACTTCATGGCCTCCAATACACCCTCTTTTATACCATTCCCAGAATCTTTTATTCCTCCAAAAGGGGAAAGTTCTATCCTATAGCCAGGCTGCTCCCAGATATTTACTGTTCCAACGTCTAATGAATTGATATATTTAATTGCTCTGTTTATATCGTTTGTACAAACTCCAGAGGATAATCCAAATGCAGTTGAATTAGATATTTTAATTACTTCATCATCATCATTAGGTACTCTTATTATAGGTACTATTGGTCCAAAAGTTTCTTCAACCACTAATTCACATTTATAAGGAACTTTATCAACAACAATTGGAGGTAGTAATGCGCCCTTTCTTTCTGGATGATAAAGTATTTCGGCCCCATCTTCTTGTGATTGAATAACACGTTCCTCAAAAAGTTTAGCAGCTTCTTTTGAGATTACACAGCCAAGTTCTGTATCTGGATTTTGGGGATCTCCATATTTAATTTTTTTGACTTTTTCCAACAATATTTCAACAAAAAAATCTGCAATATCTTCTTGAACTAAAATCCTTTTTATAGCAGTACATCTCTGACCAGAATTACCTGTTGCACCAGCAATTGCAATAGATGCAGCTCTTTTCAAATCGTCATTGTTAGAAAGATCATTTAAAATGATAAATGGATCGTTACCACCTAGCTCAAGTGCCGTTCTTTTATAACCTGCTAGCTTGGCAATTTTTTTTCCAACTTGAACACTACCAGTAAAAGTAATAATATCAGCATTAGAATTTGTAACCATTTCATTACCAATATCTTCAGGCCAACCAGTTACAATCTGAAACATTTCAGGAGGTAATCCAGCTTCATATAGGATATCAGCTAAAAAAATAGCTGTAAGTGGGGTTAATTCGGTCGGTTTACAAACCATACAATTATTTGTTGCAATAGCAGGAGCAACTTTGTGTGCTACCATATTGAGTGGATGATTAAATGGCGTAATTGCAGAAATTGATCTAACAGGTTTTCTTAGTGTATAGATTTTTCTGCTTTTTCCATTGGATGTCAAATCACAAGAAAATATTTGACCATCATCAAATGTTGAAAGTTGTCCTGCAAACATAAAAACGTCATAAGCTCTACTTGTTTCATAAATTGCGTGTTGATGACTAATTCCTAACTCCAATGTTAAAAGTTTAGCTAACTCTAATTTTTTATTTTTTATTGAATCAGCTGTTTTAAATAAAATTTGTTGTCTTTCATATCTGTTAAGTTTTGAACTATATTCAGATGCTATAGAAAAGGCATCCTGTACGTTGGAAATTTGACCTGCCGGAACAGTACCAACTAGCTCACCTGTGAATGGATAAAATACATCAATTTTATTATCTGTAGAAATTTTCTGTCCACCTATTCTCATTGATTCATTAATTATTTTATTTTTTATCATCAATTCAGTCTTTCATATTTTTGAAGCCAAAGTTGCATAATGAAATGCATGGAAATTTCTCAAGGATTTAGTATTAGTTATATTAATTTTTTTATTTATAATGAAAGGAACATTTTGCTCAGTAATTCCTCCATGACTTCTCAAAGGTTCTTTCAGAAGAGATAAGTCGTGATCTTCTGGTGAAGTTCCAAAAGTCATATTTTCTTCAGAGATGACTGTTAAATCTCCAATTCTGTCTTCAGGTAATTCAAACTTAGAAGATGCCTCTTGTCGATTTAAAACTTCCAAAATACCTTGCTTATTTTTTAAAAAATTAGAAATTTTTTCAATATCTAGTTCTTCATGAAAATAAATTGTAGCAAACGACCCGAGTGCTCCATGATGAACTACATATGGGTCAGTAATAGGTAAAATAACTTTTAAACATTTCTCTTTTAAATAGTGATCTAGAATATTTTGAAGAAAGATTATATTTGGTTTTCCAAATTTATTATGCTTAGGTTTCATTCCATGATCAGCTGTAATTATAAGACTAATATTATTCTCAAGAAATTTACCAATATATTTATCAACCATTTGGTAAAATTCTAAAGCATTATTATCTTCAATATCATATTTATGTTGTATGTAATCAGTTGTAGATAAATACATGATGTCTGGTTTAAATTCATTCAGTAGCTTTTCACCAGCTGCAAAAACAAACTCGGATAAATCGGAAGAATAAACACAAGGAACTGGTTTATCTAACCATTTAGAAGCATTTGAAATACCATTAGAAGTAAAAGTAGCTCGATCTGCCATTTCAGCTGAAAAACATACTGCCATATCATGTTCGAAACTTAAATCTGCTCCAAGGAGTGATCTTAATTTGTCTTTTGCAGTTATAATTGCAACTTTGGCGTTTAATTTTTGATAATAATAAAAAATAGTTTTAGTATTTAGAAACTTAACGTCATTCATCATGATAGCTTCACATTTACTAGGGTCATAATAATAGTTACCGCTTATTCCATGAATTTTTGGAGGTGTCCCTGTGGCTATAGAAATATTATTTGGATTTGTAAAAGATGGAATGGCTGATTTTGCTATGTGGTACTCCCCTTTTTCAATCATATTTTCAACGTTTGGCATTAATCCTTTTTTAATAGCAAAATTAATATATTCTGGTTCACTTCCATCTAAACACACAACCACTGTTGGTTTTGTTGGAAAAACATACTTTAAACCGTATATTTCAAACTCATTTTCTTTTTTCATTAATAAGACTTTCTAATTCTCAAGTATAATTTTTTAATAAATTTATATTTTTTTAACTAAAAATATAGAACATCTCACTGACTATTTGCTTCAGGTTTTGTCTAGATAATTCAACAGGATGATTATTCATTCTTTCTGGATTAACTTTTGAAATAATTAACTCTTTATCATTTGAAGTAAGTCCGTATGAAAATATATTAGTATTTAGATCACAAGTTTTCATTAGTTCTTTCCATTTTTTAATAAAGTCATCAATGGTATAAACACCAAATAAATTTAAAATGTTATTTATTTTATTTTTAACTTTTTGATCGGCAATCTCAAAAGTAATTTTCAAGGAAGGCGGTAAAAAAAAAGCTACAGAGTGACCATGAGGTATTTTAAAATATGAAGTAAGTGAATAGGACAAAGCATGAGCAACTGTTGTTTTAGTGATGTTTATAGCTTTTCCAGAGAAGTTAGAGGCTAAGACCATTTTCTTTATATTCGAAGTTTTTTTATTATTTACCGCATCTATCATATTATCCATTATCAATTTTATTGATTCTATTGCATAAAATGAACTTTTGCTATCAGAACCCCTTGCCCAATAAGACTCTATAGATTGAGTTAAAGCATCAAAACTAGAACATCCAGCTAAATATTTAGGCATATCGTAAACTAAGGAGATATCAGCTATAATAGAATTAGGTTTTATAAATTTACTAGAAAGAGAGTATTTTGTTTTTTCTATGTAAATTACACTAAAACTCGTTTCTTCCGCGCCTGTTCCAGCAGTTGTAGGTAAGGCGATTAAAGAAACTTTTGGTTCTAAAAAGTTTTTTGATTTTCCCATAATAAGGTTTTCGATAGATTCAGACTGATTGGCCAAAAAATTAATAGATTTTCCCATATCTAGTGCTGAACCTCCGCCAATGGCAACACATAGGTCAGGAGAAAAATCATTATATAGTTTAATTCCCCTTTTTATATCTTCAATGTTTGGATTGTCTTCAAATTTATCAAAAAATTGGCAGTCATAAGGTTTCAAAAAAGGTGAGATTTTACTATGTAAGGAATGATAAGCCTGCTTTGAATTAATGATAAAAATTTTTTTTGAGTTAAAGTTTTTTATCAATTGTTCTAATGGCTTTAGACCTTGATTTATGAATTTATGATTTTCAAACACAATTATCTTTCTTTGGAATTTTTGTCCCAAGTATTGTAATCTGGAAGTCCTTCATTTTTAATTTCACCTCTATAGTTAAATTCAATAGTATGGACCATAATATCCTCATCCTCTACCATAATAACAGAATATGTTTCTGCTAAATCAGCAGAACTTAAGAATTTTTTTTCTTGAAATGCTGGCCATGCAGCATGGTTTGTTCCCCTTGGAGAATAAAAAGGTATACCTGAAAAAGAACCATTTAAAATTAAATGACAGTGCCCATGAAAAATAAATCTTATTTTATCTTTAAACTCATTACATACTTCTCTTAATAAAGAAGTATCTAAAAGTTTGATCTGGTCTACTGGTTTGATTTTTGTATCAACTATATTATGATGAAGAAATAAAAATACGTCTTCATCTACTGTATTAAGAGTTTCTCTTAACCAATCTTTTCTTTTCATACAAAAGTGACCAGCATGTGTTTCTGGACCCCAAGTATCTAATAGTATTGCAGAACCTTTACTTAACTTAACTACATTTTGAATAAAGCCATTTTTATCTGATAATGTAGGAAATACACTTAAAAAATTTGCTCTGTCATCATGATTCCCAATGCATAAGTGAATAGGTATTTTATTTTTTTCTATTATATTCTTAAGTCTTAAATAATCTGATGTTTCTCCCCAATCTGATAAGTCACCAGTTATAATTATTACTTCAGCATCATATTGATTTTCATTTATGTGATTTAAAACATTTTGGAAATTGAGATTTGGGTCTCGACCCAGAATAGATTTGCCTTCAGTAGTCAAATGAATGTCTGTAATTTGTATAATTTTCATTTCGTAATCTTTCGAAAAAAAAGGAGCCAAAAAATGGCTCCTTTATATTTATTAGAAACTAAGGAAGGAGATCTCCCACTTCTTCGGCTAATTGCTCTTGAAGTTCTTTCATATCCTCATATTCTCCTGTTACTATACCTTCAATAGCATCATAGATCACTTGAGTAATAGCTAAACCATTATCACCTGGATAAGCTTGCCAATCGCTCAATAATGGTAACTGTCTTACAGCTGTTGCTTTATTAGGATTTTCTGAATAGAAGTCTTTGAGAATAATTTCATTTGCTGCCTGATTTGGAGGCATATATCCTGTAGTTCTAGCAACGTCTGCAGCACCTTCACCAGATGTAATGAATTTTAACCAAGTCCAAGCAGCATCAATCACTTCAGGATCGTCGGATTGACTTACCATCATAGCAGCATTTCCTCCGGCTGGTAATCCCATTGGACCAGAAGACATCAGACCTGGATATTCATTGGTTTTAAAATCAAAATCAGCCTTTGCTCTTTCCACAGATGCTACGGAAGATGTTGACCAGAAAAACATTCCAGCTTCACCAGAAGTGAATAATGTTGATCCATCTGAAGTCGAAAGATTTGGCATTTTACATCCTCTGAAAATAGATTTCATGGTTTCAAGTGCTTGCAAACCTTCAGGTGTATCAATCATAAATTTTCCGTTTTCCATTACTCCTTGTCCTTGGCTCCACATAAGAGCTTGTAAGAACCAATTTCCAGTTATATTCCATCCCCAAAACATTGGGTTTTTAACGCCTGCATCCATAAGTTTTCCACAAACATCAATAACTTCTTCCCATGTCTTAGGTAAATCATCTACAGATTTAACACCAGCCTTAGCCATAACATCCATATTGTAGTAACCAACTGGTAATGAAATAGAGAAAGGTAATCCATATACATCATTTCCAAAAGTTGATAATTTCAACATTGCAGAATGATAACCATCTTTTGAAAAATTAGCCTCTTTAGCTATGAATGGTTCAAGTGATTTAGCGATCCCTTTTTCAACTAATATGGCTTGTCTATTTAAACCCTGCATGGTGATATCTGGGAGTTTATTTGCAACTGCTTCTCTTAAAATAGTATTGGTTCCATCTTCATAATTTTCATAAGCAGCTCTCATTTTTATTTCAATGTTTGGATGAGCTTCATAAAATTTAGGAAGAATTTTTTCATATGTTACATCAAATAATTGAGAATAAGGATAAGCAAACTCTACTACTACCTTTGCTTGTAATAAGCTTCCTGGTAGAGTAAGAAGAGCTACCAGAAGAGTGGATAAATATTTTGTTTTCATTGTATGTCCTCTTTTTTGGTTATGGGGTTTACAAAATTCACAGTTTTGTGAACCCCTGTTAACATCAATAAGTTTTTACTTATCGAATTTTGTGATTTAAGTTTCATTTCATTCCACTTAAAGTAATTCCTTCAATAAATCTCTTTTGTGCGAGCATAAACGCTACAATTAATGGTGTAACTATAACTGTTGAAACTGCCATTATTGGTCCATAAAAAGTTCCATCAGAGTCGGCTCTATATTCTCTCATTCCAATTGGAGGGGTAAATAAGTTTCTTTCTCCAGTTATAACAACTCTAGGCCAGAAATAATCATTCCAATGGGCTACAACAGAAAAAATAGCAAAGGCTAATAGAGCAGGTATTGCTGTTGGTAGCATTACTTTCCAAATGATAGAAAATTCTGACATCCCATCCATTCGACCAGCATCTATAAGGTCATCAGGGACTGTCATAAAAAATTGTCTCATTAAAAAAATTCCAAAAACTGAAATTGTCCATGGAATAATTAAAGCTGCATATGTATTCGTAAGTCCCACTTTTGCTAACATTATATATAAGGGAAGGGCTATTGCATGAACTGGGATTAACAAACAAAATAGCACTAATGAAAATGCAAAGTCCCTTCCCCAAAATCTTAATTTAGCTAATGCATAGGCTGCTGGAAGAGCAACAATTACTTGAATAAGAAATATAGAAACAGTTACTATAACACCATTTAGCAAGTATCTTAAAAGTGGTGCAAAAGTAAAAGCAGATTGATAATTAAAAAAAACAGGCTTTTTTGTACAGTTCTTTTTAACTTCATCAAGTAAGATATTATAAACATCTCTTTCAGTTTTTTCAGGATATAGCTCTAATGTATCTTTTACTTCTTCTCTCTCTGGTTGTCCTCGATGAACACAAAACTCATCAATAATGACCTCCTGTGATCCGAAAAATCCCGTATCAGCTCCTGTTTCTATTTCACGTTGTGACTTAAAGGAATAACTAACCATAGTATAAAAAGGGGCTATTACAATGAGCGCTCCCAAAATAAGAATGGCGTGTTTTATTGTTTGTCCAATAGAAAAGTTCATGAATAGTGAACCCTTTTTTCCACTAAATATCTTTGAACCAGAGTAATCATCATTACAAAAATTAAAAAAATAATTGTTATTGAAGCACCTATTCCTATTAAGTTTTGTTTTATTCCTTTTTCGAAAATTGCATACATCATTACATAAGCTGTTTTGGAAGGACCAGCTCCCCTAGTCCAAAATGCTTCAACTATATCAAATACTTGAAATGCTTTTATGCATGAGATTGTAACTACAAAAACAGTTGTTGGTCCTAAAGCAGGCCAAGTGACTAATCTAAATCTTTCCCAACTACTTTTGGCTCCATCCATTTCTGCAGCCATATATAACTCTCTAGAAACACTTGTAAGACCAGCAAGATAAAGAACCATATTAAAACCAAAACCTTGCCAAACCCCTATAAAGCAAACAACCCAAATGGCATAATCTTTATCACCAAGCCAATTAGGCATGCCGTCTTCGCATGATCTACCGAACCAGGTATCCATTTTTTCAAAACCTAAAAAAGATAAAGTTAGTAAATTTTTAAGCCAACCAATTTCACAGCCTGATTGTAAAAACCTGTTTATTTCTCCAATAGAAGGGTGTAGCATGATTTGCCATACAATAGCCATTGCCATTAAAGTAGCCATTACAGGTAGAAAATATATTGTTTTGTATAGATCTCCAAATCGAGTGATAGAATTAATTAATAATGCAGCACCAAGACCTAAACCTACGGTTAAAGGTACTACTACCAAGACATAGCGAAAAGTTGCACCAAACATTTTTTCGTAAGATGATCTTGTAAAAATTTTTTCATAATTATCCAGTCCCACAAAATTTGCCCCAGGGTTCCCTAGGGAGTAATCTGTTAAACTCAGTCCCAAAGCCATAATTATGGGTATCCCAAAGATAATAATCATCAAAATAATAGCTGGTGCTAAAAACCAGTAAGCGGATTTATGAACTGAATTCATGCTATTTTCTTGTTGGTAATATTATTTGGATCAAAGACTTCAACTCGCTTACCTGCTGAATTAAAAAATAGAGCGTATTTTTGTGAAAAATTGAAGTTGACTTTGGCATCTACTTGTAAATTTAATGCTTCTTCAGGTGATACTCTTAATATTATTCTTTTTTCAATATTTGGAGATTCTACATGCATAAAAAAATCAGAACCTAAATTCTCTCTATGCTTGATTATTCCTTTAATGCAATTTCTGTCATTTGTTAGTGATAAGTGCTCTGGTCTAATACCAATAGATATTTTTTTATCCATGAAATGTTGAAAATTTCCTTGAATTTTAAATCCACAGATCTCTACCTGATTAGATTTTATTACATTACAAGAAAAAATATTAATTTTGGGAGATCCAATAAACTCAGCAACTCTAATATCCGATGGTTTTTCATAAATTTCTCTTGGTTTCCCTAATTGTAGTATATTACCGTCCATCATAACAGCTAAACGATTTGACATAGTTAGAGCTTCTGCTTGATCATGTGTAACATATACAAATGTTGAACCTAATGCTTTATGTAGTTCAGATAGTTCAGATCTCATATGAACTCTTAAAGCAGCATCAAGATTTGAAAGTGGCTCATCCATTAAAAATCCAACAGGATTTCTAACCATTGCTCTACCAAGTGCAGCTCTTTGTCTCTGACCGCCAGATAACTGCCCAGGTTTTCTTTTTAAAAAAGATTCTAGTTTTAAAATTTTAGCAGTCTTTCTTACTCTTTCTGTTAATTCATTTCTTTTTTCTCTTGAAATAAATGGACCTATTAAAGGAAATCTTTCTAAAGTGCTTAAATGTCTAAGTTTGAGAGGAGTAAGCATATTTTCTGAAACTGTTAAATGAGGATAGAGAGCGTATGATTGGAATACCATGGCCAAATTTCTATCAGCGGGTTTTACCTTAGTCATATCAGCTCCTCCAATAAAAACCTCACCACTATCAGAGCTTTCTAATCCTGCAAGTATTCTTAATAGAGTAGATTTTCCACAGCCAGATGGTCCTACTAAAGTTAAAAATTCACCTTCATAGATTTCTAAATCTACATTATTTAATACTAAGGTATTTCCAAATGATTTATTAATCTTTTTGAGAAAAATTCCAGACATTTTAAAAACGAAAAAATAAAAACTAATAATTATTTTTAAAAAAAAAAATGTATAAAATATAACAAAATGTTTAATTTTTTTTTTATTTTAAGTAACTGTTTTTATATATAAATTCTGTTATTTTTCTTTGATAATGGATTTAGTTATACTTTTCTTTATTATTTTTTTTATTAGATTATGAATATTTATCTAAAAAGTTTTCAATATTATCATTTCTAAAATCATCTAAAGCTAATCTAATTTTTGAATGACTCCAGTTCCACCAGGACAGATATAAAAGCTTTTCAATTATATTTTCACTAAATCTTTTTTTAATTGGTTTTGCTGGCACTCCAGCCACAATAGTATAAGGTTTTACATTTTTTGTTACTACTGATCCTGCACCCACCACAGCTCCAGTTCCTATTTTGAGTTGAGGTTTGATAATTGCACCATGCCCGATCCAGGTATCATGCCCAATTTCAGTAACTTTAGATTTTCTTTGTATAAAAAAACTATCATCATGTTTACTATCATCCCAATAATCAGAAGATCGATATAAAAAATGGTGAAGACTCGCTTTTTCCATTGGATGATCAGTTGGTCCTATCCGAACAAAACTTGCAATATTAGAAAATTTACCAATTTTTGAATTGGCTATATCTGTATACCTATCACAATAAGAATAATCTCCAATTGTACAATTGTTAAGTCTACTTCCATATCCTATTTCTACATATTTTCCAAAAGAAGTTTCATTAATTTCGCACTCATTATGAATCAGGGGTTTATCTTTACTTAACTTAACCATTATAATTTCCTTTCCCAGAACAGAATCCAATTCTTGAAACAAATCTGAAGTTTTGCATCATCTTAATCTGAAAGAAAGCTAAAAGCGATTAATAGACCTTATCTTCTATAGTGCACAAAAGCGGTCACATTGCATTGAAGATTGTAAGCGCCTATAAAGATATGTGCTATGTATAACTCTAGGATTACTTAGGAGAGTTACATCACTCCTTTTGATGCCAAAACCTCTCCTCCCCATTTTAACATTTTTTTCAAATCTTCAATAGCTGACTCTAGTTCTTCTTTTTGGTTCATCATTACTTTAAGTCTCTCGTTTGCAAGTTCATAAGTTTTTAATAATTGAGTTTTTTGTTGGTCACCTATATCATATAGATTTAGAAGTTGTCTGATTTCTTCCAAAGAAAATCCAAAACGCTTACCTTGTAAAATTAATTTTAATCTAGCTTGGTCCCTTCTTGTAAATAGTCTTCTTTTTCCTTCTCTAATTGGAAAAAGTAACTCCATAAATTCATAAAATCTTAGTGTTCTTGGTGTAACTTTATATAGGTCACACATCTCTTTAATTGATCTAAATTCTACAGTTATTTTATTCATAGTGTGACCTCAACCTTTGGAAAATCTAGGCGTTTAAACAGAGGAACTTTGTAATAAAGTCATAGAAATTTCCAAAGATTTTTGTAAGGCGTTTTGGTTAAGATAAACCTTATTATATTTTATTATTACTACATAAAGATGTGAAAATTTTATTACAGGAATGTGAAATAATTTCTGCTAAATAAATATTTTGGCATTACCTATGCAATCTTTGAGCATAGCCTTTGGATTCTATGGATCTCTTATTCGTCAGAGATAATCCAAAGGCTTACATTATCCCTGCTATAGAATACTTTAATAAGTGAAGTTACTAAGTCTGGTCTTAAACTAAATTCAAAAATTATTCAAAATCCAAATCCGAAAAATCAAACTACAAGTATTTTGATGCATGATGAGAAAAATAAGAAGAACTGGAAATTAGAAATCAGATTAATTATATTTTTGTCATTATTTTGTAATACTTTTGACAAAACTTAGGTGTATTTTAAATATATCGAATCTAAAAAATTATAAAAGAAACTAACACCAAATAAAACTCTATCTTAATGATTAAAGTCGGAACAACTTCTCTTTTGTTCTGACTTTTTTGTTTGAAGACAAAGATGATAAGGGAGTATAAATAATGTTTCAAAAAATCGGAAAATGGTTTGGAAGAGTTTCCATAAGTTTTAGTATCTTTGTCAATACTCTCTTTGGTGGGAAGAATAATCAAACTGTGAGTGCAAGACAGTACTTTCGTTTAACACAGAATAAATGGAACTTTTGTTTTTTAATTAATGGATTATTCTGGTGGGAAGAGGATTATTGTAGAAATAGTTATGAAAAGTGGGAAGTAATTAATAATGCTATGAAATATTATGAGGAATACAAAGAAAAGTACTCAGATAGAATAGGTTCTATAATGATATAAAGGTCAAATAAAAAAAATGAAGAAACTGGAACAGATCCATTACATGATTATTATCATCTAATGAATCAATAAAGGAGAAATAAATGTCAAAATTACTGGTTCATATTCACAGCGATTTAGAATTCAAAAATAAAGTAACATTAGGTTTGATGATTGCCCTTGCTGCAGAAAAAAAAGGGCACGAAGTAACACTTTTTCTCGCGGCAGATGGAGTAAATATACTGAATTGCAAAAGTGCTGGTGAAATAGTTGGTCAAGGAACTGGAGATTTACACGAACATCTTGAAAATTTAAAGAATACAAATGTTGCCATATTTGTCTCAGGAATGTCTGCTAAAGCAAGGGGTTACGATGAAACACTTCTAGATGGATATAAAGCAGAGTTTGCAATGCCTGATAAACTAATTGAAGAGTCAATTAAATCGGATAGTGTTCTCTGCTATTAAGAATATTGACCAAAGTCTTATTC
This sequence comes from uncultured Alphaproteobacteria bacterium, assembly GCA_902611605.1. Classification (GTDB taxonomy): domain Bacteria; phylum Pseudomonadota; class Alphaproteobacteria; order Rhodobacterales; family Rhodobacteraceae; genus CACIIZ01. The sequence continues at coordinate 719 of CACMAH010000007.1, read as the reverse complement.
GCATCATTATGATGCTATATAGTTTTTTATTCTGTTAATTTTTCGGTCTCCAAAGCACAAGTTATATCCTTTAATTGAGAGAAAGAAGCAGAAAAAACACAATGAGGATGTCCTGCTGCAGACCAAATTTTGTCAAATCTCCTAAGTGAAGTATCAATTATCAATTTTATACTTTTGGATAATCCAATAGGAGAAACTCCCCCAATGGAATATCCAGTAATTTTTTTTACTTCTTCAGCATTAGGTCTTCTTACAGTTCCACTAACACCTAAAACTTTAGATATTAATTCTATTCTACATTTCTTATCACCTGCTATTAAGGTAACGACTGGGATTTCTTTGTTATCATTATTAATAATAAACAATAGAGACTTAACAATTGCACCCACAGGAACTTGTAGAGCATTTGCAGCATCTTGCGCTGTTCTTGCAGTTTCAGATAATTCAATCACCATTTCAGTATGACAGATATTCTTAAGAAAATCAGAAACTTTTCTTACTGTTTTCTTTTCTAAATTACTCATATTTCAAATATTAAAATGATTGATTATAGTTTTTTCATTAAATTATAATATCTTAATTTTTAGTTTACCAACTACAAATACTCAAACAATTTTCAATTATTCTAAAAGAAAGGCAAACTTACAAAAAAGTTTAACCTATCACTCTGCAAGGTATGAAACTCATGATAAAATTAATAAATTACCACAGTGAACGAT
>CACMAH010000006.1 GCA_902611605.1 uncultured Alphaproteobacteria bacterium | reverse complement strand
ATATTAATCAAAAATAAGATTATAAATCAAACACCAATAACAATTTTCGAACCTGAAAAAGACAAAAAAAATAAAAATTTAATCTTTATTGCACATGGTTTTGCAGGTTCCTCAAGTTTCATGAAATCTATCGCTCTTTCTTTAGCAAATACAGGATATAAGACGATTACTTTTGATTTTCTTGGGCATGGTAGGCATTCTCAAGCTTACTCTGGTAATATACTTGATGAAAAAGGAGCTACTAAATTATTTGTGAAGCAAACAGAAAATCTTATTGATTATTTTTTAGACAAAAATAATGGACATAAAGCAATTATAATTGGTCACTCTATGGCTTCAGATATAATTTTCAGGGTTGCAAATCTAAAAGATGATATAATCGGTTCAATTGGAATTTCTAATTACACTGATCAAATTAAAAGAAACCATCCAAAAAATGTACTTATCATTAATGGTTTTTGGGAAAAAGGTTTAAGAAAAAAGGCTTTAGACATACTAGAAACTATTGGAATAAAAAATCCTAATGAGGATATTTTGTATGGATCTTTTAGTGATGGTTCTGCTCGTAAAGTACAATCTATCAAATATTCAGATCATATTGGCATTTTATATTCCTACAATTCCCAATTGTTAATAAACGAATGGATCAATTCAATTACAAAAAATAAATTTGAAATTAAAACAAATAAGTTAGGTATTTGGACTGCAATCTTATTTATATCAACTATAGGTCTGTTTCTTATTATTATTTCACTTTTAAAAAAACAATACTATAAGAAAATTGATGTTGGTTTATTTAGGTGTATACTAGCAAATATATCAGCAGTATTAATAACACCACTATTACTTTTCTTTTTTTCAATTAAATTTGCAGATTATCCTGCACATTCATATCTGATTAATCACTTATTTTTATATGGATTTTTAGTAATCATTATAAATAAAATTCCAATTAATTCGTTAGCTTTTCGAGATTTCAAATTATCTGTTTTTGTAATAATTTTTTGTTTTTTTACTTTAATAATTGGAAATATACTAGATAGTTATGTGAGTACTTTTTACTTAACACATTCTCGTATCCAATTATTTATCCCTTTGATGTTAGCTTGTATTCCAATTTCTTTTTTGGTTGATAGTTATTATATCAATAAAAGCTCTATTTTTATAAAATCAACAATAACTAAGACCTCATTGATTATTAGTTTATGTTTAGCCATATATTTGAATTTTGAAGAATTATTTCTTTTGGGCTATGCTATAATTTTATTAATTGCTTTTTGGTTTGTCTTTGGTTTTTTAAGTCACTATTTTATAAAGAGATTAGGATCTTTTTTATCTGTTTCTATTGCTAATGGATTTACTCTTGCCTGGACATTAGGAACTGCTATTCCAACCTATTTAGGATAATTGTATCATTATTAATTAAACCAAATCACCTTCAATATTAAAAATATTTTTGTAAATTCATTATAAATTAATTTTCATATTTAATTTGAGTTGATCGATTATATTAAATATTAAATTTAATTCCTTAAGTAAATTTTTGCTATCATCAATAAAGTCCTCAGGCTCAAAAATTGAACCAGGTTCAAACATATCTTTTTTTATAGGTATCATCATAAATAATTCTTTATTATAGAAACAACATTGGATTGACTTTCCACCAAAAGTTTCTGCTAGTTCTTTTAATCTTTCCATAAAAGTAACATTCAGTAAGTATCTTGACTCTACTTGGTCATCTGAATAAACCTCAAACATTTTTTCAAAATTTGGATCTTCTAATTTTACATTTTTTAAAGATGAAAATTTTTTTTTAAACCAGTTTCCTATTATCCCACTATCTTTTCTGACAACAGTTTTTCCTTTGAATCTTTTATTCATACTTAATGTTATCAAAATCCCTTTGAAAACAGTTTTATAATAACTACTATCTTTTGTTTTTACTCTTTTTTCTAATTCTGTTTCAAATAAATCAATTGAGACACCTTTATAATTACCTAATATGTGATCTTCACTTGTTTCTCTGGTAAAATGAGGTATCAGCCCGCTGTATTCAAAAGAACCAGCACTCTTTTGAGTTTCATGATTATATTGAAAGTCACCAAAAAAATTTAAAATATTTGGGAATATTTCTGTTTTGATACTTTCTTGATAAAGTGTCATTGAATTAGTTATGAACCAAATAAGCAAAGCATATACAATAAAAATTCCAAAGAATAAAAAGTCTAAAGATCCATCACCAAAACTCTCTACCCAAATTAAAATTAAATAAGGAATTCCAAAAGGAATTAATAACATTATAGGAATACAGATGAATGCATTTCTTCTTGCAATTTTGAGAGCTTTTAATCTTTCTTTCTCAAATTTAACTACTTTATCTCTTAAATATTTTTTATAGTGATTTTCAAACCCTTTTTCATAGGGTTCAATTTCTTCAAAAAAATTTCCAATAGGTTTTGACTTAAGAAGATTTGGGTTAAATAATCTCAAAATTTTAAAAAAATTCACAAAAACTGATATAATTAAGGACATATTTATAATGTTACAAGAATTTTTCCGCAGATATTGGTTGTCTTGATGCCTCATCAGCTTCATAAAAAGGCATGATTTGAGCATTTGCATATTTTGCCAAAATGCTTCCAGGAAAAATTTCTATTGAGTTATTTAACTGTGAAACAGCTGAATTATAGAAACGTCTGGCAGCAGCAATTTTTGCTTCTGTTTCATTATAAGTTAATTGTGCTTGTATCATTGTTTCGTTAGATTTTAATTCTGGATATGCTTCTACTGAAATCATTACTTTACCTAACTCAGAACCTAACGCAGTTGCTGCAGAAATATGGTCTTTGATCGATGAGGGATCATTTTGATCATAACTTTGGCTCTCTTTTGTCCTTAATTTAGTAACATTATCTAACAATTCTTTTTCATGTTTCATAAATTTTTTGGCGATAGTTAGTACATTAGGTATTAGATTGCTTCGATTTTTTAGTTGCACATCTATACCTGATAGAGCTTCAAGAACACTATTTTTATTTCTTATGATTCTTGCGTATAAGAAATAAAGTAGAATTATTATTAATAAAATTATTCCTATCAATATTTCCATTTATTTTTAGTTCCTATTTGTAAAATAAGTAAAAGTTTTATTATTTTAGTGAATTGATATTACTATAAAAGTAAGTTTTAAAAAAGAATTGAATTTTAAATTTTTATTTTTTTACTATTTGGGGTTGTTGCATACCACTCACATTCTTTAATAGTATGTATCCAATTATGAGCAGATGATGCAAAAATATGCTTTTTAGGAATTAATTTATTTCGCTGTTCTATGCAACCTATCCGAATGTTAAATAAGGTTTTATCAATACCACTTGCAAAAAGATGTGTTCCACATTTTTCACAAAAACTTTGGATTCTTCGACTGCCACTGGACCCTATTTTTATATATTCCTTAGGCTTACCTTTTATATTTAAATTTGTTTTTTCACATTGAACGACACCTCTATAAGGCGCCCCTGAAAATATTTGACAATCTTCACAGTGACATGCAAAACACTTATCAGGATCTACTTCGCCTTTAAAAGCTATTTTCTTACAAAAACAAGATCCATTTATGTTCATTAATTTTCTATAAACAATTTACTTACAATTTTTATTGTATAGAATTTTAATTTTAAAATAAATCAAAATTTTATTTGAATTAGGTTTTCAGATAAAGACCAATCAAGTTTTGAGTGTTAGATGTATAAAATATTTTCGCTGTTTGTTTTTTCTAAATTATTTTTATTTCTGTTAGCTTTTACTGCTTTGTCTGATCAAAATATTAAAGATCAGTTTCCAAATAGTTTTTTATATTCTAAACCAATTGAATATATTCCAAATGTATGGTCAGCCATAGGTGCAACTGGTCCTCCTACATATGACAATACAGGACATAATAATAATCTTAGTTTTATAATCACTAATGAAGGAGTCGTAGTAATCAATGCAGGTGCATCGAGTACTTTAGCTCAGGCTTTGCACGATGAAATTAAAGCAATTACTGATCAACCAGTCATCCTTGTTATTAATGAAAATGGTCAAGGTCATGCAATGCTTGGTAACTCTTATTGGATTGATCAAGGAGTACCAATTTTAGCTCATGAAGATGCAATTGAAGAGTTTGAAGAAAATGGACCACAGATTTTAAATAGGATGATAGGATATAATCGTGATAAAGCTAATGGTACTCGATTAGTTCTTCCAACTATTTCCTTTGATGATAAGTACATTATCAATTTAGCAAATCTATCTATAGAAGTTTTATACTTAGGGCCGGCACATTCACCAGGAGATATTTCGGTATGGATCCCTTCTAAAAAACTAGTTATTGCTGGTGATATGGCATTTCATGAAAGGTTGTTACCTATTTTCTCAGAAACAAATACAAAGGAGTGGATTAATACTTGGGAAAATAAATTTGAGAAATTAAATGCTATTTATGTAATCCCAGGACATGGTCATCCTACAAACATGGAACAAGTTAGGCGATATACAAGAGATTATCTGGTTTATCTCAGAGAAAAAATTGGTAGTTTTTTAGAAAATGGTGGAGAACTTAAAGATGCTTATTATGTAGATCAAACTCCTTTTTCACATCTTCATACCTTTGATGAATTAGCTACTAGAAATGCTGGTAGAGTATATGAAGAAATGGAATTTGAGTAATTTAGAATATATGAATTATTAGTTAAATTAATTATAATTTAATATTCTAAGAGTATTCAAAAAAGAGGTTTTAGTGGATAATTTCGAAAAATTTAGTTTCAAAGAATTTGAAAATCAAATCGATGAAATTAATAAAAATTTGGATAAAAAAAATCATAAAGATAGAAAAATAATTCATGTAAGATTAATACAATATCTTATTAATTTTTTTAAATCAGAATATCCCACCTTAAACAGACATCCTTTGAAAGATTTACTTTCTTATTTAGTTGAAGTTGATGTAAAGAATAAAGATTTTAATTCATCCAAAAATGAAACCAAAATTATTTCTAAGTTTTCTAGAAAGAAAAAGGCAGATACTTTAATTGTAGCTGCTTTAGAACTCCTAATAGAACATGGTTATGATGAAAAAGATGCTATTTTTACTGCAACTAAGATTATTAAATCCAAAAAAGAACTATATTTCCACAAATTATTAAATCTATACAGGTCTAATTTTTTACACCCAAATTTAAAAATTTTATTAAGTGATCTTAAGCAAGAAGCAAAAAAAAGATCAGATATAGAGAACGCGGCTAGTATATATTTTGAAAAAGCATTCCAAAACTTGAAATAGCTTTTATTTTTTTTAAGATAACTTTATCCTTAGTTTGTCTTTTCCAATTATTACTTTGGTATTTATCTTATTATTAATATTTTTTTGCCACACTCTTCTCTGTTTTAGTGTGTTGTCATTTGGGATTAGATGATTGATTATTAACTTTTTGCAGTTTGATAATTTTGCAATTTTTATAACTTCTTGCAATTTTGTATGTGAACTCTCTAAATGTTTTTTAAGTTTTAAACTCAGACCAGTTTTTTTAACTATCTTATCTATATATTTCGGAAGTATAGCTTCATGAACTAAAACGTCTGATTTTTTTGAAAAAGAAGCAAGAGGCTCAAAGTATCTGGTATCACCAGAAAAAACAATTTTTTTTGATCCAATAAATTTATAAGCATAACATTCCTTTAGAGGAGGATGTGGAACTTGAAGGAATTTTACTTTAATTTTTCCAACTTTTAAAAATTTCTTCTTAACTGGAATTATTTTTACAATTCTCTTTAAAGGTATTCTTCCTTCATTCTTAATTCTATTCTTTATGTCATATTGCATTGATAATAGGAATTTTTGCCAATAATCTATTAAGCCTTTTGGACCATAAATTTTAATTTTTTTAGTAAGACCTGTAGTCCATGCTGTATGGATAAGTGGACCCAATTCTAGATAATGATCTGAATGAAGATGGGTAATAAAAATGTTAGAAAGCTCACTTAAATGAAAACCTATTTCAGTAAGTGATTTTGCAACACCTAAACCTGCATCTATAAGTATTTTTTCATTATCCAAAACTAGTAAAGAAGAAGAAGGCATTGAGCCCTTGGGCCTTATTGCTGGGCCTCCCTTTGTTCCTAAAAGAAAAAGTTCATTTTTGATTGCTTTTTGCAAATTGATATGTGCTTTTAAATAATGATTATTTTTACAAGTTATTCTTTGAGTTTTAAATCTTTTTGAGCCAAACATTTTGCTTGTATTGCTGTAATACCTTCATAAGTGAAAATAACATTATGAAAAAGTCCATTTTCATATAATATGGTTTGGGCTGGCTGGTAAGAATAAAATTTATTGTCGTTAATTCTTTGAATTATTATTTCTTCATCTGTTATATATCCAAGTTTTCCAAAAGTTAGAGTATTATTATTTATTTCAAAATATATCTTTCCGGGTAGAAATTGTTTCAATTCCCCTTTTTTATTTATAGATAATATAACTGATGTATTACATTCATATTCAACATTATTAGTTTCAGCATATGTTGAATTCATACATACTAATGTAAAATAAATGATTAAGATATTTTTTAACAAATAAATAAATTCCTTCCATTTGTAAATTAGCTTGCTAATGAATTTAAGTTTTTTGTCCATATATTCTTATTTTCTAGCATTAAGCCTAGCTCATTAGATATTTCTATAAGGTATGCACCTATTTTTTCGCGAAATTTATTTGAAAAAATTCTCAAGGGACCAGTTGCTCCTAAACTTAGAAATGTACTCGCATCTTTCATAATAACGGGGGCCGCCACAGAACAAATACCAATATCAATTTCTTCAATACATTCAGCATATCCTTTAGCTCTTATTTTTTTGAATTCTGATTTTAATAGTGAAGGATTTATTCTTGTATTTCTGGTATATGATTTTAGTCTGCTATGGATAACATTCAGTTGAAAATCTTCACTTGCAAATGCTGCAATAGCCTTTCCACAAGAACAAGCATGTAAAGGTCTAAATCCATGCCCTGGGTGCAAATAAGATATTTGGTTTTTTGATGGTGTTTCTACATAAATAATTTCAACACCTTGGTCTCTTAATCTAGAAAGAAAAAATGTAACTTCAAAATTATTGACTGATTTTTGAAGTAAGGGTTTTGAAATATATTTTACATCCACATCTTGAAAATCTAATCTAGCTATCTGTTTAAATCTTTCACCTAAAACATATTTATTTTCACTTTTTTTTCTTAGTAAATCATTTTTTTGTAAATCATTTATTAGTTTATAACAGCTAGGTCTTGGTATGTTAGTGATTTCACTAATATTAGTTACCGTTAATCCAGTTCCAGATTTAACTACAACTTCTAGTACATTCAATAATTTATTTAAATACATACTGAATAAAATTATCATATTGTAATAATGTATTTTTACATTATGATAATTAATATTGATTTTCAATATATTTTTATTTTTGAATGGAGTGTAATATGGAAAAAAAAATCTGCTGTGGGCCTGGCTTTTCATCTCCCATGGAAGCAATGAATGCTCCAAAAGAAAAAATTTTATATACTATCGCAATTTATACTGGAACTGGAATTCAAAAACCTGATTATTTAGCAACTATTGATTGTGATCCTGATAGTGTTGATTATGGTAAGGTTATACACAGATTAGAAATGCCAGGAATTGGTGATGAATTACATCACATGGGATGGAATGCCTGCTCTTCATGTCACGGAAATACTAATCTTGAGAGGCGATATTTAATTGTTCCAGGAGTAAGGACTTCTAATTTACATATTGTAGACTGTAAGGAAGAAAGAAAACCAAAAATACATAAAGTTATTAGTGGAGAACAAATAAAAAAAATTACCAATCTATCAGCTCCCCATACAGTTCATTGCTTAGGATCACAAATCATTATTTCAATGTTGGGCGACTCTAAAGGAAATGCACCTGGTGGGTATCTACAATTAGATGAAAATTTTGAAATTGTAGGTAGATGGGAAAAATCAATGGGTAAAATTAAGTTTGGTTATGATTTTTGGTATCAACCAAGACATAATATCATGGTAAGTTCAGAGTGGGCAGCTCCTAATACATTTATGCCAGGTTTTGATTTAGAAGAAGTCGGACATTTGAAATATGGTAGAGAAATTCATTTGTGGGATTTTGAAAAAAGAGAACCAGTTGAAACTTTTTACCTTGGAGAGGATGGATTGATACCTTTAGAAGTTCGTTTCCATCATAACCCTGAAAGTTCTCATGGTTTTGTGGGAGCAGCACTTTCTGCTAATATAATTCACTGGTGGAAAAATGAATTAGGGAAATGGGAGTGGGAAAAAATCATTGATGTAGATAATCAACCTCATCCTGAATGGCCTATTCCAATACCTGGAGTAATTTCTGTTATTTTGCTTTCTATGGATGATAAGTATCTATATTTTTGTAATTGGCTTCATGGCGATGTAAGACAATATGACATCACTGATCCCCATAACCCTAAATTAACTGGTCAGGTTTGGCTTGGAGGACTGTTAGGTAAAGCTCCTAATGTGAATGGTCACAAAATAACTGGTGGCCCTCAAATGATACAATTATCATTAGATGGAAAAAGATTGTATATAACCACTTCTCTTTTTTCTACTTGGGATAACCAATTTTATCCAGAAATACGTCAAAATGGTGGAGTTTTATTAAAAATTAATTGTGATACCGAAAATGGTGGTATGGAAATAGATGATAAATTTATAGTAGATTTTGGTAAAGAACCAAACGGTCCAGCCAGATGTCATGAAACACGCTATCCTGGAGGAGATTGTACTAGTGATATTTGGCTATAACGTAAATTAATTTATATTTTGGAGCTAATGTTGAGGTTATAAAATGTTGAAAATTGATCATGATGAACCATATGAAGAGCACTATATTTCTGATATTTTGAAAACTGTTAAAACAATTGCTATGGTAGGAGCAAGTAATGATAAAACAAAATTTTCCTATGGTGTATTGAGAGTTTTGCACGAAACAGGTTATGAAATGCTGCCAGTCAACCCTTCACTTGCTGGGTTAAAGATTAGGGGCTTAAAGGTTTTTCCAAGTTTAATTTCAATTAATAAGAATGTTGATATGGTTCAAGTTTTCAGAAAAGCAGAAGATTTCCCAACTGTGGCTAAAGAAGCTGTTGAGATAGGAGCAAAGGTTCTTTGGGGACAAATAGGTGTAAAACATCCAGAAGCTGCAAAAATTGCCGAAGATGCTGGTATGAAAGTTGTTATGAATAGGTGTCCAAAAATAGAACTCTTCAGACCTTTTTGGAAACCAAAACTAAACTTAAAGATATAGTTTTTACTTTAAAACAAAGTTTTCTAGAGAATTTTTCATTTTATAAGGTATTTGAACTGATTTTCTATTATTTAAATCCATTGCTACAATTACTGAATTAGCTATTGCTAATATTTCCTTATTATCTATATCTAGTAACCAATGAGACCATGTGTATGTTTTATTTTTAATATTTCTTAAGCCACTGAACAGTTTTATACTTGTATTTTGTTCAACAAATTTATTAAAAAAAAATTCATATTCAACTGCGGCACCACCTATGTTGGTTTCAAAAACTGAATGATTACTCTTTAATAATAAATTTGGAACAGCAGCAGAAACTATTCCCATATAATCTGAGGCATCTAAGTACATTGAAATAATACTATTTTTAGCATTGGCCAAACCACAGAATGTATCAAAAATTTTTGGATAATTTTGGAGTTCAAAATAATCTAATTTTAAGTCTCTAATATTTAGAAGCCCCTTAATTTCACCGTAAAAAGGGACTTTTTTTAGTTTATAGGGGTGCTCAATTAAAAAATTTTCAAATTTATTTTTTATAAATTGTTTTTGTATTTTAATTTTAAAAACTAAGATGAAAGTAGCACTTATTTTGGTTGTTTCAAGATTCTCCATTTCTTGAAAAACAATTATTTTGTCACTTTCAATCTTTGATACATAAAAATTTATTAAAAATGGTGTTCCTAGTCTTTGTTCGTTTAAATATCTTATGTTTATTTTTTCTAAAATTAAATTATTTTCTAAATTTTCATAATTAGATATTAAATCATTAATTCTAAAGTTTAATTTGTATGAATCTATACAATGTTTCACATAGTATTGAACATTCATATGACCTAAATTATCAATCTCATGTGCTTGAACTGAATTTTTATAAATAGTTAAATTTTCCAATTAGCTATTTCCAGTATGGGGAATGGTTATCAATAATGATTATCTTTTGAAAAGACCTAATAGAGATGCTCTTTCGATAGCTTTAAAATGTAATTGAAATCCAATTTGAGCAGCAGGGGTATCTTTATGTGCGTCTATTTTTGAATTTAATCCATGAATTGTAAAATAATACCGATGGGGATGATCATTTTCAGGAGGACAAGGACCACCATAACTATATGATCCAAAATCATTTTGTACTTGTATAGAGTTTGATAAACAGTCATCATTTGTTTCGAAATATTTTTTGCTAACTCCTACCATTATCCAATGCCAAAATCCACATCCAGTAGGTGCATCAGGATCAAAAATTGTTATAGCTAATTCAACAACCTTTTCAGAAATATTATCCCATTTTAAGTGGGGTCTAATGTTTTTTCCTGAGCATCCAAAACCATAATCTTTACTGAGTGAAAATTTTTCATCTAAAAAATCGCCATCTTTAAAATCTGGACTTAATAAAATCATAATTTTACCTATTTTTTGATAATATTTTAGTTTATAAGATTTTAGTGTATTATTCATTTTTATATTTTTTTTTGTTCTAATGCAAAATCTAATTGATAATTTTAGGAAGTTTTAAAAATGCCTCAAATACCTCAAATAAAAAGACATTTTAATGCAGAAGAAACAATTTACAATATTGGTGATAAGGCAGAAAGTGTTTATCTCATACATAGTGGTAAAGTAAGTATTTTGTCTACACATGGTTTGGAGATAGGAACTCTAGCCGATGGTGAAATGTTTGGAGAAGTGGGGAGAGTAATTGGTTCACCTAGAACAGTTACTGCTAAAGCTAAAACAAGTTGCATTATATATGAGATTGATTGGGAGATAGTCCAAAAAAAATTAGGGGAGGCTGATCCAATTCTAGTTGCAATTATTAGAGGATTAGCACTACGTATTGGCGATGCTAATGATTTGACTGAAAAATATTGGAGAGAGCTAAGTATCTATAAGTCACTAGAAGATTTAGAAAATAAAAAATAGAATATGTTAAAATTTAATATCTCAATTAGGGTAACATGTAATTTTTTGTTTCATTTTTTCCTGATATTTACCAAGAGACTGCCTTGTTTTAATACCAATTAAACCATCTAATCCTCCAACATCATAACCATTTTGCACCAGTAAACTTTGTATTTTTAAAACTTTGTTTTGATTTAATTTAATAGTACTTGTCCAGGCTCTTTGAAAAAATTTTTTACCTTCAATCAGATCAGCAAAAATAGATACGTATAGCGCGTAAAAATCTGAAAAATTATACTTCTTTAGAATATAAAAATTGTTAGTTACTAAAAATTTAGGACCATATTCTCCTTTTGGTAAGAAAAGGGAGGTTTTTACAGAATTTTGGAAATTTAAAATTGATTTTCCATCAACAAGATTAATTCCATTTAAATTCCATTCTTTAATAGTTTTTTTATTATTTGGTCCTTCTGTATAACATGGGAGATTAGGATTTTTAGTTACTTCAGCACCCCAAGTTAAATTTTTTTCCCAACCATTAGAATTTAGAAAATTTGCTATTGAAGCAAGTGTGTCACTTTCACTATTCCATAAATCAACTTTTTCGTCATTATTAAAATCATAGCCGTATTTAATATAATTTGAAGGCATAAATTGAGGTTGTCCCATAGCTCCATAGGAAGAACCTAATATTTTTTTTAAATTGATTTTGTCTTGTTTTATAATTTTTAATATATGATTAAGTTCATTTTTATAAAATTTTTTTCTTTTGCCATTGTAAATATGGAAAACAATAGCCTTTAAGGCAGAAAATTCTAGTTTTACAGTACCAAAGTCACTTTCTATTCCCCAAATCGATAAAATGATACTTTGGGGAACTCCAAATTTTCTTTCTATTTTTGACAGCTGAGATTTATAAGTTTTACTTAATTTAATTGCTTTTCTTAATCTATTTAAGATGCTTTTCTTATTAAAATACAATTCTGGATTTTTGAAATCTTTATCATAAATTTTATTAATTATTGAATCAATTTTATAGAATTCTTTTTTATTAAGTTTACTTTCTTTGATTATTTCTTTAATAAAATTAGGACTATAATTTTCCTGAAAATGGTTTAAAAAAAATTGATTTAGCCATTCTTCATAATTTTCATAATTGAGTGACATTACAGGTTTAGAAAATATAAGGCAAATTACAGATGCAGTGGAAATATATTTGATTATATTTTTTTTTAAATTTTTAATTATCATAATTTATAATTCAATATAGATTTTTTTTAAAAACATATATAATAAAAAAAAAATCATTTGTATTAAGTTATAGTAATGAAACCACTAATCGGTATAACAATGGGTGACCCTGCAGGGGTTGGGCCAGAATTAATTGTAAAGCTTTTTAAAAATAAAAGTTTTGATTTTAGTAAGTTTATAATTTTTGGCTCATCTAAAGTTTTGGACTACGAATTTCGCAAATATAATGTTAGAATACCCATAAAAAATTTTTCAACCATTAGTTCAGTTGATACTAGCAAAGAATTTATACTAAATTTTGAACCAAAAAAATTTGATTTTAATTTTGAAGTAGGGAAAATAAATCCAAATTGTGGAAAATTGGCCTATGAGTCTATTTTAAATGCAATTGAATTTGCTAATAGAGGGCTAATAAAAGCTATTGTAACTTGTCCAATTAATAAAGAATCATTGAAGTTAGCTTCTGTAGAATTAATTGGTCATACTGAGATATTATCGAAAAAATCAAAATCTAATGATGTTTTTATGCTTATGGTAAATGATGAATTAAAAGTTATTCTATGTACTATCCATGTGCCATTACTTAAAGCGGTATTATCTCTTGATGAAAAGTTGGTATTAAAAACCATATTTGCAGCAAATAAGGCTTGTTATAATTTTGGTATAAAAAGTCCAAGAATTGGTGTTGCTGGATTAAATCCACATGCAGGTGAAAATGGTACAATGGGTGATGAAGAGCAAATTTTTATTAAGCCAGCAATTCATGAGGCTATAAATTCAGGTTTAAATGTTAGTGGTCCCATATCTCCAGATATTATATTTTCAATGGCAAGAGAAAAAAAATTTGATATCGTTGTTTCACTGTATCATGATCAGGGTTTAATTCCTTTTAAATATTTTGGTGTTGGAAATGGTGTTAATATAACGATAGGACTTCCGTTTGTAAGGACAAGTCCCGATCACGGAACAGCTTTTGACATTGCTGGAAAAGGTATTGCAAATCCTAATAGTTTGTTTAAAGCAATAAGTTATGCTGAAAAAATGATAAATTAAATGTGGTATCAAATTTAGTTTAACTTTAAACTAAATTTGATAAATAAAAATTTTAATTTTTACCTTGATATTTTTCTATTCGTTTATCATTTATATAGAAATTATTTTAATTTATGAGGTTTCATGATGAATAAGCAACCCTTTGAAGCAGATACAGGTCGTGTGCTAAATATTGTAATAAATTCTTTATATTCGGATAAAGAAATTTTCCTAAGAGAGTTAATTTCTAATAGTTCTGATGCCATTGATAAGCGAAGATTTCAAAGGTTATCAAATGAAACCTCTTCTGAACAAAACCATGATTATGAGATAAAAATAGAAGTATCTCCCAAAGATAATACACTTAGTATTATCGACAATGGTATTGGTATGGATAAACAAGACTTGATTAACTCATTAGGTACAATAGCCAAGTCTGGTACTACAGAATTTTTGGCTCAACTAGAAGCCTCAAAAGCAGATGATAAATCAAAATCACTTAACTTAATTGGTCAATTTGGCGTAGGATTCTACGCAGCTTTTATGGTATCTGATAGTGTTGAAGTAATTTCTAGAAAAGAAGGTTCTGATGTTGCTTTTTCATGGTCTTCTGATGGGGTAAGTGGTTTTGAAATTAAAGATTCAAAACGTGATGATGTAGGTACGACTGTCAAACTTAGCCTTAAGAAAAGTGAGAAAGATTACTTAAAAAGAGACAAGTTAGTCGAAATTGTCAAAAAATATTCTGATCATATCCAGTTTCCAATAAGATTTTTTGATGGAAAATCAGATGAGAAAGATACTCTAAATGATGCTTCTGCAATTTGGATGAAACCTAAGAGTGAGATTTCTAAAGATCAATATAACGAATTTTTTTCACAATCTGGAGGTGGTTTTGGCCAACCGCTAATTACTTTACATAATAAGGCTGAAGGAATGATAAGTTATACTAGTCTTTTATTTATTCCAGAGATGAAACCTTTTGATTTATTTCATGTAGATAGATCTCCTAAAGTTAAACTTTATGCTAACAGAGTTTTTATAACAGATACTTTAGATAATGTTTTACCTAGGTGGTTGAGATTTATCAACGGAGTATTAGATACTTCTGACTTAAATTTAAATGTCAGTAGAGAAATGTTGCAACATAGTCCAGCACTTAGGAGAATATCTAAAGCATTAAAGAAAAAGATTATTAATGAGTTAAAAAAATTAAAAGACAAAGATAATGAGAAATATAATAAATTTTGGAATGAGTTTGGAGCAGTTTTAAAAGAAGGTATTTATGAAGATACCGATCACAAATTAGATATATTAAATCTATCAAAATTTAAATCAAGTAAAGGTGATGATGAAATTTATCTTTCTAATTATATCGAATCTATGCATAAAAAACAGGAAAGTATTTACTACATAGCTGTTGATACCATTGAACAAGCACTAAACAGTCCTCATCTTGAGGCTTTTAAATCTAAAAAGATTGATGTTTTATTCTTAACCGATCCAATTGATACATTTTGGCTTTCTAATCAGGACAGTTATGAAGGTAAAAAATTCGTTTCAATTACTCAGGGTTCTATTGATTTATCAAATTTTGATGAAAAGAAAGATGTTAAAAATAAAGAAGATGATACTAAGAAATACAAGGAATTAACAGACGGTATTAAAAAATCGTTAGGTGAAACAGTTACTGATGTAAGAATATCCGATAAATTAATTGATAGTGCATGTTGTTTAGTGGCTTCAGATAATGGAATGGACGTACAAATGGAAAAAATAATGAAATTACAAAATAAAGATTTCAAGGGGATGCCTAGAATTCTTGAAGTAAATCCTAATCATTCTTTAATGGGTCATATGTCTAAAATTTTAAAGTCGAACCCTAAAGAATTTGATGATTTGTCAAAAATAGTTCTGGATCACGCTAGACTTTTAGAAGGTCATTTACCGAGTGATGTAAGTTTTTATTGTAAAAAAATTAATGAGTTGATTACTGCAAAAGCTTAGTTTTAAAAAATTAATCAAATTTTGTTTCTAAAATTTTGTAACTACAAATTCCAAGCTTTTTGTAAAGCAGGTCTAGAAAGTAAACGATCTACATAAAATAAGAGATTTTGTTTTTCTGAAAAATCAACACCTAATTCTCTTGACATTATCACTGCATGTCCTGTCATCATATCAGCAGCAGTAAATTCGCTGGTTAAATATTTTTTATTTTCCATATTTTTTTCTACTACATCCAACATTCTTGTCAATAGCTTCATTGCTCTTGCTAAGTTAACTTCATTGCGCTTTTCTGGTGGAAGTAAAATTGTTTCAACAACTATAGTATTCATTTGAGGCATAATCATTCCTTCAGCGTAGTGAAACCACTGCAAATAATAGGGAAAATCGATGCTTTCAATATCAGGAACAAATTTATTTTGTCCATATTTACTAAGTATATATTGGATTATAGCCCCAGACTCAGAAATAACTAAATCACTATCTTCTAAAACTGGAACCCTACCTAAGGGATTTATCTTTTTATACTCACTTTCTCTTAGTTCTTTGTCTCCAATTGCGTATTTTTTTATATCATACTTTATATTGAGTTCTTCAAGTAGCCAGGCAACTCTTACTGCTCTGCTATTTTGGGCATAATGTAAAAGCATAATACTTACTCCAGTAAATTCTTAAGGTTTCAGTTGTTACAAGGCCAATGTTTGCTAAACACGCTCCATAAATGGTCGATAGCATTACCACTTGTAATAGTCGAGAATTTTTGATCATAAATATCCAATGATTTTAAAATTTGTTCAAAATTTATCTTTATTGTATTTAACTTATGCAAATTATTTGAACTTAGATCAAACTTACAATTATGATTTGCAACTTCCAAATACCCCTTAATATAATAAAAGCATGCTAATTTTTTTGTTTTTATCTGCTCTTTATTTTCTGGATTTGTATCTTTATTAAATTCACACATTTTTTGTAAATCGGTGTAAAGCAAGTTCTCTGCATAGCTGACATTTACTATCAATAAAAATGAAAAAAACAGTTTACTTATTTGATTATTAAAAATCATAATCTTAGATTAGTTTAGCACTAACCTTTAAAGTTTTTTAGCTTTTTCATAAGTTTTTCATCTTCAGGCTTTGGTTGAAAATACTTACCCATTACCTTTATTCTTTTTTTTAAGACATGTAGCTTAGCAATTTCAACGTAGTGATCAATTATTTCGTCCAAATTTTTTCTGGCTTTTGTTGCCTCAGCAACTTCGATATATTCATTTTCCAAACCTGCTTTAAGTCTTTGACTTGAATTTGCTTTCACTTTTGTAAGGCTAGAAACAGTACTTCTTGCAACTCTATCAAGATCATCTTCAATTCTTTCTAAATCCTCTAAAGTTGGGGCAGGTACTATAATCGTTACTCTTTGAAGTTCTATATCACTTGTTACGTTTTTAAAACCTGCAAGTTTAATTTCTTCCACAACAAGTGGTATTAACTCTCTACTGTAAACCATTAGATCTAAAGATCTTGGTTTCAAACCAGGTTCTACATTTGCAACATCAGTAATCCTTCTTGGTCTTTTGTCTACCATTATTTTTAAACCAAACAAAGCATTTTTGTAAGCATCTGCTGAGCCTACTTGAGTAAGGTTTGTTACTAAATTTTCAATAGCAACTTTCATATTTTCATTAGCTTCTTGAGAATATGAATCAGTTAAGTCTTCTTCATTCATAATGCTAACCTGTAAAATCAATCTTAGAAGTTAAAAAGTTCTTTATAATACTATAAAATAAAGATTTAGTCTACTTTCTTGGTAAGTATAAATAAAGCTTTTTTAAATAACAGCTTTATTTTTGTTTATTAAGTTTTATATTTACATTTGTTAAAAATAAATATCATCAAAATGTTTGCACTAATAGGATACGCATTACTTTCATTAATAACTGCCATAATTCTAAGTCCTATTATTAAATTTGGTAGAGGATTTTCTACTTATTTGTGTGTTTTTGGGATGGTTTATTTAGTTCTCCTGTTCATTTCTCCTACTTCTTATTTTGAGCCAAATTGGTTTAAATATGTTGGTTATGGTATTGCCTCTAGTTGTATAATAATATTTATTTTTTTAGTTTGGAAAAAAATGAAAAAACAACAACAGTTTAATGATACTATGCAGGAGGAAAATGAGTAAAAATAGATTTATTTCACTGGCATCAGTTCTAATTTATTTTCTAATAGGAATTTCTTAAACATCATTACATCTGGGTCAAGATTTGTTTCTAGTAGGTTAATTAGAAACCATTGTCTTACTATTGGTAGATTAGAAAGATTAATAGTTTTAATTATACCATCTTTTAATTCACTTTGTGCAGTAGATGCTGAAATCATTGCAATACCTAAACCTGCTAATACTCCTTGCTTAATTGCTTCATTTGATGAAAATTCTTTTTTATCAAATTGCTTACCTTTCCCAACTGTATCAAGAAAACGTTCTAACAAAATTCTTGTGCCAGATCCATCTTCTCTTACTAGAAATGTTTCATTACTTAAAATATTATAAATTTCATCTTTATTAAATTTTTCAGAATTTTTTAATAATTTTAATATTTGATGATCCTTTTTAGCTATAAGAATATGTTGGTTATCTCCTAATATTTCATCATCAACTTTAGGTACACGTGGTGGCCTACCAGTTATTGCTAAATCAACATTTCCTTCTCTAAGAGCTTTAATTATTTCATTGCGGTTCCCTATTACAAGATCAATTAATAAATCTGGAAATTCTTTTTTTGCTTTAGCAATTATCCAGGGGCAAAAGTACTGTGCAGTTGTTACAGCCCCTAGTTTCACATATCCAGTTTTGCCAATCTTTAATTGCTCGATTCTTTGAAAGCTTCTTAAAATTTGGTTATCTATTTGTTTGTGAAGTTTAAGCAATTCATAACCTACATTAGAAATTTTTATAAAACCATTGGGACCTCTTTCCAATATTCTTACATTTAAAATTTCCTCAATTTGATTTAATTGTATTGTTACTGCTGGTGGAGACAAATTAAGTATTTCAGCCGCATTTGCTAATGATCCTGCCTCTGAAATTGCATTTAATGTTCGTAGGTGTTTAATCGTTATAAGTTTTTTCCAATCCATTAAATTATTCTTAACACATATTAATAATAATTCAATTCTATTTAATTAAAAAATAAACTATTAAAAATATAACTTTTGGAGAATCATAAATGACATATCAGATTAAGAGTTTTGATACTTTACCAGACGATTTAAACTCAGATTTAGCTGAAGGAATTGACAAAATCGCTAAAGTCGCTTGTCAGCTGTCATACTTGATTTCGATTGGATGCTTGTCTTCATTAAATTTGAATAAAGAAACTTCAACTAACTCTGATGGTGATAAACAAAAAGCACTAGACGTTTATGCGGATGATGCTTATTTGAAGGAGGTAAAAAATTCTAAAATAAGATTTTACGCTTCAGAAGAACAAGAGGAAGTGATAGATCTTGGTGGTGATGGAAAGCTTGCACTAGCGATAGACCCTTTGGATGGATCATCCAATATTGATACTAATGTTTCCATAGGTTCTATTTTTTCTATTCGAAGTTTGTCTGATAGCCATTTGAAAAATAATAAAATAAATGACATCTTTCTAGCACCTGGATCTCAACAAATTGCAGCTGGCTATGTTATATTTGGCCCACAAACTATGTTTGTAGTTACCTTTGGTAAAGGAGTGAAAACTTTTATCCTTGATAGGAAAAAAAATATTTTTATTGATTCAAAATTAGAAACTATTATACCTGCAGATACTAGGGAGTATGCAGTAAATGCTTCCAATGCAAGGCATTGGGATAAAAGAATGAAAAATTATATAGACGACAGTATAGCAGGAAAATCTGGACCTAGGGGGATTGATTTCAATATGAGGTGGGTTGCTTCTCTTGTTGCAGAAACACATAGAATTTTATCAAGAGGTGGCATTTTTATTTATCCGGCGGACTCTAGGAAAGGATATGAAAAAGGTAGACTAAGAATGGTATATGAGTGCGCACCAATAGCTTTTCTTATAGAGCAAGCAGGAGGAGCTGCTACTGATAGTTTTAATAGAATACTTGATTTAGAAGTTAGTAAACTTCACGAACGAACTCCCTTCGCTTTTGGTTCAAGAAACGAAATTGCGAGGTTGCAAGCATATAATGATTTACCTGAGGCAGAAGTTTCACCTTTATTTGGTAAACGTGGTTTGTTTAGCAATTAATAAGAGGAACAATTTATGAGTACTAAACATCCAATAATATCCGTAGTTGGTTCTTCAGGAGCGGGGACTTCAACAGTAAAAGATACCTTTGAAAAAATCTTTTTGAGAGAAAAAGTTTCAGCTGCAATGATAGAAGGTGATGCATTCCATAAGTTTAATAGAGTAGAAATGAAAAAAGAGTTAGAACGAAGGTATTCGCTTGGTGATCAAACATTTTCTCATTTTTCTTATGATGCTAATTTGTTGGAAGATTTACAAAATACTTTTAAAAATTATGGTGAAACTGGAACGGCAAAAACACGTACCTATGTACACAATTTACATGAGAGTGAATTATATGATGTCCCCTCTGGAGAATTTACAGAATGGCGTGATTTACCTAGTGATACTGATCTTTTATTTTATGAAGGGTTACATGGTGCCGCAAAATATGAAAATATAAATATTCCTCAATATGCAGACTTAAAAATTGGAGTTGTTCCAGTAATTAATTTAGAATGGATACAAAAAATTCATAGAGATACTGATTCAAGAGGTTACACTACTGAAGCAGTGACCGATACAATTTTAAGAAGAATGCATGACTATGTACATTGCATTTGCCCCCAATTTACCGAGACAGATATAAATTTCCAAAGAGTTCCTGTTGTAGATACTTCAAACCCATTTATTGCAAGATGGATACCTACTGCAGATGAAAGTATTGTTGTAATAAGATTTAGAGATCCTCATGGTATTGATTTTCCTTATCTTGTTTCCATGATTCATGATAGTTGGATGAGTAGAGCTAATTCTATAGTTATACCTGGTGGAAAACTAGACCTTGCCATGCAACTTATATTAACACCTCTTATAAAAAGATTAATAGAGCGGTCAAAAAAATCTGGTTAAAATTTTTTAATTTATTAGTAATTTAGGAGAACTTAATGGCTTTAATAACTTTGCGTCAACTTTTGGATCATGCTGCTGAAAATTCATATGCTGTACCTGCATTTAACATTAACAACATGGAACAAGGTTTATCAATTTTGAAAGCTGCCAAATCAGTAGATGCTCCAGTAATTATACAGGCTAGTAGAGGTGCCAGAACTTATGCTGGAGATATAATGTTAAGTCATATGGTAAAAGCTCTTTCTGAAATGTATCCATCAATCCCTATATGTATGCATCAAGATCATGGAAATAACGAAGCAACTTGTTTTTCTGCTATAAAACATGGATTTACTTCAGTTATGATGGATGGTTCTTTATTAGCAGATATGAAAACTCCTTCTACTTACGAATATAATGTAGAAATAACTTCCAAGGTAACTGAATCAGCACATCATGTTGGAGCTTCCGTTGAAGGGGAGTTAGGAGTTTTAGGCAGTTTAGAAACAGGTGAGGCTGGAAAAGAGGATGGATCTGGAGCTGAGGGTAAACTTGATCATGATCAATTATTAACAGATCCTGATCAGGCAGCTGATTTTGTTTCTAAAACAAAAGTTGATGCTTTGGCTATTGCCTGTGGTACAAGCCATGGGGCTTACAAATTTAGCAGAAAGCCAGATGGTGACATTTTAGCAATGCGTGTTATAGAAAAAATACATTCAAAAATACCAGATACACACTTAGTTATGCATGGTTCATCATCAGTTCCCCAATATTTACAGGACTTAATCAATCAAAATGGGGGTGAAATGCCACAAACTTATGGTGTTCCTGTAGAAGAAATCGAAAGGGGTATAAGATCTGGAGTACGAAAGGTAAATATTGATACTGATTGTAGAATGGCGATGACAGGGCAGTTTAGAAAGATTGCAACTGAGAACCCAAATGAGTTTGACCCTAGAAAATTTTTAATACCGGCTATGAAAGAAATGGAAGATTTATGTAAAGATCGATTTGAACGTTTTGGAACAAGTGGGAATGCTTCAAAAATAATTGTACAGCCAATGGACGAAATGGCTAGGCAGTATAGTAAGGGGGAATTAAACCCAAAAACTTTAAACTAATTAACTTAATAAATATAGGAGAAAAATAATGCCAGATGGATCTGAAAAGTTAAGTGCGAAAGCAAGATATTCAGCGGGTGTTCTTGAATATAAAAAAATGGGTTACTGGGAACCTGACTATGAACCAAAAGATACGGACATAATATCTCTTTTTAGAATTACCCCTCAGGATGGGGTTGATCCAATTGAGGCCGCGGCCGCTGTAGCTGGTGAAAGCTCTACTGCTACATGGACTGTAGTTTGGACTGATAGATTAACAGCTTGTGAAAAATACAGAGCAAAAGCATATAGAGTAGATCCAGTACCAAACTCCCCAGGCCAATATTTTGCATATATAGCCTATGATTTGGATCTTTTTGAGCCAGGTTCAATTGCAAACTTAACTGCTTCTATTATTGGTAATGTTTTCGGTTTTAAACCGTTAAAAGCCTTGAGATTAGAAGATATGAGATTACCTGTAGCCTATATAAAAACATTCAATGGACCTGCAACAGGTATAGTTGTAGAAAGAGAGAGACTAAATTGTTTTGGACGCCCACTTCTTGGTGCAACAGTCAAACCTAAATTAGGTTTATCAGGAAGAAATTATGGACGTGTTGTTTATGAAGCTTTGAAAGGTGGATTAGATTTTACTAAAGACGATGAAAATATTAATTCCCAACCTTTTATGCATTGGCGTGATAGATTTCTATATTGTATGGAAGCTGTAAACAGAGCTTCTGCAGCTACAGGCGAAGTTAAAGGAACATATTTAAATGTAACTGCTGGCACAATGGAAGAAATGTATAAAAGAGCTGAATTCGCTAAAGATTTAGGTTCTGTTATAATAATGATAGATCTCGTAATTGGTTACACTGCAATTCAATCGATGGCTAATTGGGCTAGAGATAACGACATGATCTTACATTTGCATAGAGCTGGGCACTCAACATACACCAGACAAAGAAACCATGGTGTCTCATTTAGAGTAATAGCCAAGTGGATGAGATTAGCTGGAGTAGACCATATTCATGCTGGAACCGTTGTTGGTAAGCTTGAAGGTGATCCAGCAACTACAAAAGGTTTCTATGATGTAATGAGAGAAGAATATAATCCGCAATCACTACAAACTGGGATTTTCTTTGATCAACATTGGGCTTCATTAAATAAAATGATGCCGGTTGCTTCAGGTGGCATACACGCTGGTCAAATGCATCAATTAATACATTATCTTGGTGAAGACGTTGTGTT
Source organism: uncultured Alphaproteobacteria bacterium (assembly GCA_902611605.1). Classification (GTDB taxonomy): domain Bacteria; phylum Pseudomonadota; class Alphaproteobacteria; order Rhodobacterales; family Rhodobacteraceae; genus CACIIZ01. Next base: position 66,051 of record CACMAH010000006.1, on the reverse strand, counting down.
ACAATTTGGTGGTGGAACAATTGGTCATCCTCAAGGTATTCAAGCTGGTGCTGAAGCAAATAGAGTAGCCCTTGAAGCTATGATTTTTGCAAGAAATGCTGGAGATGATTATTTGCAGAATGGTCCTGAAATTCTTGCCAGAGCTGCCAAAAATTGCACACCATTAAAACAAGCTTTAGACGTTTGGAAAGGAGTTACATTTAATTATGAATCTACTGATGCTCCTGATTTTGTCGTAACCCCAACCACATCTTAAGGAGAATTAATTATGAAATTAAGACAAGGAACATTTTCTTTTCTGCCTGATTTAACTGACGCTGAGATACACACTCAAGTTCAATATTGCATAGATAATGGTTGGGCAGTTAGTGTTGAATATACTGATGACCCACACCCAAGAAATACCTATTGGGAAATGTGGGGGCATCCAATGTTTGATAATCCTGATGCCGCTGCTGTTGTTTTTGAAGTAAATGAATGTAGAAAACAATTTGGAGACTATTACATCAGAGTAATTGCATTTGATTCAACCCACGGCTGGGAAAGTATTAAACTTTCTTTCATAGTCAATAGACCAAAAGATGAACCTGGATTTCATGTTTCTAGAGAAGAAGTGAAAGGTAGATCTATGCGATATTCTATAAAATCTTATGCTACAGATAAACCAGAAGGTAAGCGATATTAGTCTAAAATTTAAATTATAAATTTTAAGGTATAGAAAATTGACAAATAACAATATATCTGAAGATAAAAATAAGCATTTAGGTAAGATTGATCTCCACGCCGAGTTAATAGAAACTGGCGTGGAGCAAGTTTTAATTGACTTAGATAAAAGTTTAATTGGTTTAGAACCTGTAAAAACTAGAATAAGGGAAACTGCGGCTTTACTATTAGTTGAAAAAGCAAGAGAAAAATTAGGTCTTGCTCATGAAACCCCTACTTTACATATGAGTTTTTCAGGAAATCCGGGGACCGGTAAGACTACTGTTGCACTTAGAATGGCTGAGTTATTACATAAGCTAGGCTATGTAAGAAAAGGTCATTTAGTTACGGTTACTAGAGATGATTTGGTTGGTCAATATATTGGTCATACTGCTCCTAAAACTAAAGAAGTATTAAAGAAAGCAATGGGTGGAGTTCTTTTTATCGATGAAGCGTATTATCTATATAGACCTGAAAATGAAAGGGATTATGGACAGGAGGCAATTGAAATTTTACTCCAGGTAATGGAAAATAATCGAGATGATTTGGTAGTAATTCTTGCTGGTTATAAAAATAGAATGAATACATTTTTTGAAAGTAATCCAGGTTTTAGATCAAGAATAGCACACCATATTGAATTTCCCGATTATTCTACTCCAGAACTTCTTGATATTGGGTCTTCAATGTTAGATCAACTAAATTATTATTTAACAAAATCTGCTAAAGATGCTTTTATCGAATACATTAATTTGAGAAAAGAACAACCGCATTTTGCTAATGCTAGATCAATTAGAAATGCCCTAGATAGAGCAAGATTGAGGCAAGCTAACAGATTATTTAAAGAAAATAATGGACCTGTTAATGCAGAAATCCTTAGTACACTTGAAGAAGTGGATATAAGAGAAAGTAGAGTATTCAGTGGTGGTATAGATAACTAATTATATAAATTATTTTCTTTTCTATCTAGAAATCTTCGTATGGGTCAAATAAATCTAAATTATCTTCCATTGGCTCTGGTGGTTCATTAATCCTGGTTTGTAGATATGTTGACCTAGCAGAGTAATAACTATCCAAACTGTTGTGAAGAATTGTATCAACCATTGTTCCAAACTCATGTCTTTTATTCAATATGTCTAAGGCCCCAAATGTAATTAGACTAGCTCCTTCTGCTGGACCGGATAATAAACTCATAGGATTTAAAGTATAATCAACAAGCATTGACATAGATCCCCTGATGGAGCTCGGTCCTATAAATGGTAACTCCAAGTAAGGTCCTACTGGTAATCCCCAATAAGCAAATGTCTCATCAAATTCAGTATCATCAGAAAATAGACTGATTCTTGATGCTACATCAAATATACCAAATATACCTACGGAAGAATTTATAACAAATCTAGAAACATCAGTAGTAGCTTTTATAAATTCCGTCTGTCCAAGATGATTAACAAATCTTTTAGGTTCTTGCAAATTTTCATAAAAATTTGCTGCACCTAGCCTTATGGGTCTAGGTATTACATTTCCATATATTTTTGAGGCTGGTTTTAAGGTAGTTTCGTCTATATGCTTGTTAAAAGCATGAATCTTTCTATTTGTTTTTTCGAATGGGTCATTTGGATTTGAGCTGTAGTTTCTAAGTTCTGTAGTGTTACATGCACAAAGTGTGAGTAAACTAATAGAAATAAATATGTTTCTAAGAAGCATTTTCTGATTATAAAAATTATAAAAATTTAAAATTAAATACATTTTAGTCTATTATAAAATCAAAAAACTAATATAACACTTAATTTAAGTAATAGGAAATCCTTTAGCAATGGTATTATTTTTAAGTTTAATTTTTTTGTATCTAAAACAAAATTATTTTAAATTAAAAATTGGTTATATTTTCTTATTTATTGTACTTAATATATTGTAATAGAAGCATTATGCTGGTTTGAAATGAAACTAAAAATTTATAATTCTAAATCTAAGTTTAAAGAGAATTTTAACCCTATAGATAAAAATAAAATAAGAATGTATGTGTGTGGTCCAACTGTTTATGATAGGGCTCATATCGGCAATGCTAGGCCTGTTATTGTTTTTGACCTTTTGTATAGATTGCTAAGGTTAATTTATAAAGATAAATCAATAACTTACGTAAGAAACATTACAGATGTAGATGATAAAATAATAAATAGATCAATAAATGAAAATAAACCAGTTAATGAAATTACCTCAGAAACTATAAGATGGTTTAATGAGGATAATGATTATTTGAATGTATTAAAACCAACTCATGAACCAAAGGCTACAGAATATATTCCACAGATGATTTCTATGATTGATAAACTCGTATCAAAAAATAACGCATATGTATTAGATGATGGAGAAGTTCTTTTTTCAGTAAATTCATTTGATAATTATGGTTCTCTGTCTCGTCAAAATTTAAATTCAATGAATGTTGGTAATAGAGTTGAAATAGATAAAAGAAAAAAAAATCCTTTAGATTTTGTTCTTTGGAAACCAGCTGACAAAAATAATATTGGTTGGAATAGCCCTTGGGGTTATGGTCGACCGGGATGGCATATTGAATGCTCTGCGATGTGCAAAGAATTACTTGGTGAAAGTTTTGATATTCATGGTGGTGGTATTGATCTTTTATTTCCTCATCATGAAAATGAATTAGCTCAAAGTATTTGTGCCAATGATACAAAGCAATTAGCAAACTATTGGGTACATAATGGATTTGTTAACATTGAAGGACAAAAAATGTCTAAATCCTTAGGGAATTATTTAACGGTCGAGGATTTAAGGAAAAAAGACATTTACGGAGCCGTGATACGATTTGTTTTATTATCTACGCATTATAGACAACCATTAGATTGGACAAATCGTAAAGTTTCCGAAGCACAAAATATCTTAAATAGGTGGTTAAGTTTTTTTGATAAAAAAGATGTTCAAATTCATGGAAAACCCACAAAGAAAATTTTGGAAGCATTATGTGATGATTTAAATTCACCACTTGTTTTAACTGAAATGCATAACTTATTAAAAGTTGAAGATTTTGATGGATTCATAAATTCCATGGTTTTTTTAGGCTTTACTCCTAATGAGTTAAATAAGAAAAGTAATATTAAAAATAAATTTGACGAAAATAATATTCATGAATTGATAAATGATTTAATCCTTGCAAGACAAACTGCTAGAGATAATAAAGATTACCGAAAGTCTGATGAAATAAGAAATAGGCTTGAAAAAGCAGGAGTAAATATTAATGATCTTGGAGAAAATACAAAATGGACACTTAAACCATTTTTTAATCCCAACAAACTTTTAGAGGAAAACTGATGGATCGAATTTTTTTATATGACACGACCTTGAGGGATGGCCAGCAAACTCAAGGAGTTCAGTTTTCGTATGAAGACAAGGTCCGAATTGTAAAAGCTTTAGATCATCTTGGTTTAGATTATATTGAAGGGGGATGGCCTGGAGCAAATCCAACTGATACTGAATTTTTTCAAAATCCACCTAAATTGTTTAATTCAATTTTTACTGCTTTTGGAATGACAAAAAGAATAGGTATATCTGCCAATAACGATAGTATTCTAGCGTCAGTAGTTAATTCAAATACAAAATCTGTTTGTTTAGTAGGGAAATCAAATGATTATCATGTTCAAAAAGTCCTTGGTATTTCTAATGATGACAATTTAAATAATATAGAAGAGTCAATAAAACATCTTGTTAATTCAGGTAAGGAAGCCATTTTTGATGCCGAACATTTTTTTGATGGATTTAAGTCCAATCCTAAATATTCTTTTGACTGTTTATTAGCTGCTTATCAGTCAAAAGCTGATTGGATTGTTTTATGTGATACAAATGGTGGTACATTACCTAAGGAAATTTATGAGATTGTCAAAAATATTATCAATATGGGAATCCCAGGTAACAAATTAGGTATACATTGTCATAATGACACTGAAAATGCAGTTGCTAATTCTTTTGCAGCAATAGATGCTGGAGTTAGACAAATACAGGGAACAATTAATGGTTTGGGTGAAAGATGTGGAAATGCTAATCTCGTATCAATAATACCGACTCTTGTTCTAAAAAAACATTTTAATGAAAGGTTTGATGTAAATATAGATAAGACGAAATTAAAAGATATTACAAAGTTATCCAGAATATTGGACGAAATATTGAATAGAGTACCTAATAAGGCTTCTCCTTATGTCGGGGCTGCAGCATTTTCTCATAAAGCGGGCTTACATGCTAGTGCGATCATTAAAGATCCAAAAACTTATGAGCATGTCAATCCAAGCGATGTTGGAAATGTAAGAGTAATACCTGTTTCAAATCAAGCTGGTAAATCAAACCTTCTAAAAATTTTAAATGAGTCGGGTGTAGAAATTCAAAAAAATGATGATCGTCTATACAAAATTCTTGAAGAAATAAAAGAAAAAGAAGATTATGGTTACTCTTTCGATGTTGCTGGAGCTTCATTTGAAATTTTTGCAAGAAAGAAATTAGGCATAATGCCACATTTTTTTTCTGTTAATCGTTACAAGGTTACAATGGAAAAAAGAGAAAATTTAGAGCGTCATTTTTCATTAATCTCTGAAGCTGTAGTATCAATTAATTTGGGAGATCAAGAGCGTGTTTCTGTTGCAGAAAGTTTAGATATTAACGGAAAAGATCAGGGGCCTGTTCATGCATTATCTGCTGCACTTAGAAAAGATCTTGGTCCATATCAATCATTTATAGAGGATATGAAGTTGGTTGATTTTAAAGTACGAATTATGAACGGAGGAACTGAAGCAATAACTAGAGTATTAATAGATAGTGAAGATAAAAATGGAGTTAGGTGGTCAACTATCGGTGTTTCTGCAAACATAATTGATGCAAGTTATGATGCAATTATTGATTCCATAAATTGGAAGTTATTAAAAGAAAAAGCAATACCAGTAAAATAGTTTTTTATGATCGAAAATACTCTAAATTCCCAAAAAGATGTCAATCAAGGTTTAAACTATTTATCAAAAAAAGAAAAATGCCTTGCAAACTTAATAAGTATAATAAATGATTTTCCTCTTCCAAAAAGAAGCTCAGGTTTTGAAGCTCTATTAAAAATTATTATTAGTCAGCAGCTTTCTACTACAGCTGCAAATAGTATATGGAATAAGTTTATTGACAGTAATCTAACATCCAGAACTAATATTTTAGCTGCTAATGAACAAACCCTTTTATCTCGTGGACTATCCAGGCAAAAATGTATTTATGTAAAAGCTTTGGCAAATGAAGATATAAATTATAGTGACTTAGCAAAAAAATCCTCTGAAGAAATTGTAAATAGACTTACACAAATAAAAGGTATAGGAAAGTGGACTGCCCAAATTTACTGTTTGTTTTCTCTTGGAAAAGCAAATATTTTCCCTTCTGGAGACTTAGCTTTACAAGAGGCAATTAAAATAATTTTTGGTTTAAAAGAAAGACCTTCAGAAAAAGAAGTGATTAAAATAGCTGAAAACTGGGACCCATGGAAATCATTAGCTGCACATTTACTTTGGGACTACTACAATAAAATTAAGAAAAAGGTATAAAATGAGCAAAAGTTTATCGGGACCTGTAAAGAACTCTATAACAGGCAAAACAAATAAGGTTGTAATTTTTTTTCATGGTTATGGGGCTGATGGTAATGATTTAATTTCATTGTCCGATTCATTTATTAATACATTACCTGATGCTGTCTATTATTCCCCTAATGCACCGGAAAAATGTGAAATGGGTGGATTGGGTTACCAGTGGTTCCCTATTAAACAAAACAATGATGGTAGCCTTGATTTAAATGCTGAAAAAGAAATTACGAATTCAATTGGATTAATTAATGATTATATAGACGAAATTGAAAAAGTATCAGGTGTTAATACAGAAGATTTTATATTGGTTGGTTTTTCTCAGGGGACGATGATGATTTTAGAGACATTACTTTCAAGAGAAAAAAAATTTAGTGCTCTAATTGGTTTTTCAGGAGGTTTAATTAATATATCAAAAATTATTCCAAAAGAAAATTTATGTACTCCAATTTTACTTATTCATGGTGATAATGATCAAGTTGTTCCAATGGAAATGACAAATATTGCTTTTAATAACCTTAAAAGTTTAGGTTTTAAAGTTCAAAAATATTTTTCAAAAGGCTTAGGTCATGGAATTTCTTTAGATGGATTATTAGAGGCAAATAAATTCTTAAAGAAAATGATCAAATCAGCTTGATTAGATAATTTTTTCAATCTTTTTGTTGTTTGAAGTAATATTTTACTTTAATTTTATTTTTAAGAAATTAACATATACCTATGTCTACTGGTTCTCATAGTTATTATTTTAAATCAGCTGGGAAAAATCCATCACTTGTTTTAAATGCTGATTATAGACCTTTGTCTTACTTACCCTTATCTATATGGTCTTGGAAAGATACAATAAAAGGTGTATTTATGGATAGAATAAATGTAGTTGCAGAATATGATGCTTACGTTAACTCTCCATCGATAAAAATTAAAATACCTTCAGTCGTAGTCTTGAAAGAATATATAAAACCAATCAAATCAAATGCCTTTACAAGATTTAACCTTTTTTTGAGAGATGAATTCAAGTGTCAGTATTGTGGATCGATTGATGAACTTACCTTTGACCATGTATTACCTCGTGCTCAAGGTGGAAAGACTACTTGGGAAAATGTTGTAGCAGCATGTAGTGATTGTAATTTAAAAAAAGGTTCAAAAACCATAAGTAAGTCTAGTCTTAAACTTTTAAAAAAACCCATTAGACCGACAACCGAGGAATTATTAAATAAAGGAAGAAAATTTCCACCTAATTATTTGCACCATAGTTGGACTGATTTTCTTTATTGGGATGCAAAATTAGCTTCATAAATTTATCTTCTTGATTTTATTAAGTAAAACCATCCTATGATCATTAATACAGTTATGACCATATTCCATCCTGAAAGCGATAGATTTAAAAAATTCCAGGCCTCTAGTTCACAATTGGTTATGGGTGTATTAGTTAAATTCTTTAAGAGTTCTTCTGTGCTTAAATCTTTTATATCAAGGTTTCCACCACAAGAAAAAACATTATTCCATAAGTTTTGTTCTAATCCGTAGTGATATCCTGCCAAAAAAAATGCAACTATCATATTTAGTAGTCCTAAAAGGAATAAATAACTAGGAATAAATACAGAGGAGAGGATTTTTAAAACTATTAACATATTTAAAAAATGAGGTAAGCGCTGCCAAATACAAAGTTTGCAGGGAAGTATTCCATACTCATATTGTAGTATAAAAACAAACAATAATGAAAAAACAGAAAAGAAAAAAATTATACTTATTAAATAACCCGATCTCATATAAAATAAAAACTTATAATTAACAGTAAGAATATTATTGTAATAACAATCACAAATATATTAAAATATTTTCTAATAAGTTGTTCAGCAGTATTTCTAAAAAAATAAATTAATACAGCTAATAAAAAAAACCGTAATCCTCTTGAAACAATAGAAGCCCAAAGGAAATTATAAAATGGCATAAATGTTGTTCCCGAAATAATTGCGATTAGCTTGTAGGGAATAGGTGAAAATCCACCTAATAAGACAGCTAGAATTCCATTATCGTTATAGTTATTTGAAAAAACTGAAAATTGCTTTATCAAATCTAACCAATTTAAAATTTGGATACCAATTTGGTCAAAAAATAAGTATCCAATTAGATAACCAATGCAACCACCTAAAACAGAAAAAAGTGTTGTAAGAAAAGCAAGTAAAAAGACTTTTTTGTAATTTATTATTGCTAAAGGTATTAGCAATAAATCAGGAGGAATTGGAAAGAAAATTGCTTCACTAAAAGATAGTAAACATAAAATATATATCGCATATTTAGATTGTAAGAAACTTAAGATAAGAAGTTTTGTATTTTTTAAAATCATAATTGAAAACCAGATATATTATTATGATTTAATATTTTTATTTTATAATATAAAGCTTTTAAGTTACAATTTTTATAAAGATATCATTTTAATTTATATGTTAGATAAATAGTTGGTGAATCATGAAGATAATATGGGGTCTATATTTTTATTCTATGCTTAATGGTATAGGATTTGAAACTTCCCATTCTGTTACAAGTTTAGGAGTCGATTTTATTTCGAAAAATGAGTGTATTAACGCTGCTAGGTTCATGAACTCTGCACCTGCCAACAATCGTGAAATTGGCTTAGATCCTGGAATAAAAATTAGATATATTTGTATCGCTAAACCAAAAATAGGAATAAATACTTGAAATTAAATTATGAAACTTGTTATGATTATAGCACATTTTTAAGTCAATAGGTATTAGCCCGAGTGGCGGAATGGTAGACGCAGCGGATTCAAAATCCGCCGCCTTTACGGGTGTGAGAGTTCGAGTCTCTCCTCGGGCACCAACAGTATATTTTTATTTGATTTAATTATTTTTATAAATTTAAAATTTATAATTATTTAATTTTTGTTTTTTTTACTATAAATAAAAAGATTTGGTAAAAATTTGGTACATAATTGATTTTTTTTTATACACTTTATTTTCAAATATGCTTATATTATTATCACAGATAAGGGGGGGATAATTAATTTTGTTAAACTCAAAATTAACCAAAGGCATAAAAAGAGATCCCAGTCTTCCTAAGGGTAGACAAACTGATGATATTTCTGAAAAAGAAGTTAAAGAAGTTTTGGGAGATTTACCACTTGAACGCAGTCAGTTGATTGAGGCATTACATCTAATACAAGACGAGTTTAATTGCCTGAGCCAAAAGCATTTAAAAGCACTATCTGAGTTGTTAAAAATCAGCCAAGCTGAAGTTTTCGAAGTTGCTTCTTTTTATCATCATTTTGATATAATAAAAGATGGTGAAACGATCAATCATGAATTAACTATAAGAATTTGCGATGGACTCTCTTGCGAGATGTCTGGAGCTAAAAATTTGATAAAAAATGTCGCTGATCTAATAGACAAAAATAAGATAAGAATACAAAAAGTTCCATGTATAGGTCGTTGTGATAATGCGCCAGCAGCTCAAGTCGGTAAAAGAGCTGTAGATAATGCCACTCCTTTGAAATTAGTGAAATTTTCAAAGGGAAAGTTGACTCCAGAAATCCCTGAATATCAAAATTTGAATGATTACATAAATGCTGGAGGCTATAACTGTTTAAAAAATGTAATAGATAATAAATTAAATTTAGAAACTGCCATATCAATTTTATCAAATTCTGGGTTGAGAGGATTAGGTGGAGCAGGTTTTCCAGCAGATAAAAAGTGGCAAATTGTCAATTCATATGATGGTACTAAGTATATGACTGTAAATGGAGATGAAGGAGAGCCTGGTACATTTAAAGATAGATTTTGGTTAGAGAGCGAACCACATAAAATGTTAGAGGGCGCGCAAATAGCCGCCCTTTTAGTAGGTTGTAGTAAAATTTATTTATATATGAGAGATGAGTATCCTGCGGTTTTAGAAATTCTTAAATCTGAAATTGAGAAGTTACAAAAAACTAATTTCTGTTTAATTCCAATTGAAATAAGAAGAGGTGCAGGGGCATATATATGTGGTGAAGAAAGTGCTATGATAGAATCTATTGAAGGAAAAAGAGGTTTACCTAGACATAGACCACCATATATTGCTGAAAAAGGTTTATTTGGAAAACCTACTTTAAATCATAATATTGAAACTTTATTTTGGATCCCAGACATTCTATCAAAAGGAGCCGATTGGTTTGCAAATTTAGGTTTTAATAATAATCATAAGGGTTTGCGCTCATACAGTGTATCTGGAAGAGTTTTAAATCCTGGAGTCAAAGTAGCACCCGCAGGTATACCTGTAAAAAAACTAATAGATGAGTATTGTAATGGAATGATACCGGGCCATAAGTTAAAAGCATTTTTTCCTGGAGGTGCTTCAGGAGGTATTTTTCCTGCTAAAATGTGTGATATGGGTTTGGATTTTGGTGTATTTGAACCATTTGGAGGATTTGTTGGATCTCATGCCGTTGTCATTTTATCTGATCAAGACAGTGTTTTAGATGCTGTAATTAATACAATTAAATTTTTTAAGCATGAAAGCTGTGGACAGTGTACTCCATGTAGAAATGGGACAGAAAAATTAATATCATTACTATCAAAAAGTAACAAAGAAGTTGAACTTTATGAAGACTTAATGATGGTAATGCGTGATAGTTCAATTTGTGGTTTAGGGCAAGCTGCTACAAATTGTTTGAACCATTTGTTAAAGTATTTTCCAGAGGAATTAAATGGCACTAGACGATAAAGAAACAACTATAAAAACAATAGAATTTAGTTTAAATGGTGAGATTGTTTCTGCTACAAAAGATGAAACAATTTGGCAAGTAGCTAAGCGCATGGATCTCGAGATACCACACTTATGTTGGAAAGATAGTCCTGGTTATCGTGCTGATGGAAATTGCAGAGCTTGTATGGTTGAGATAGAAGGCGAAAGGACATTAGCTGCTTCATGTTTGCGAAAACCAACTCCTGGTATGAAAGTAGTTACTTCTAATTCAAGAGTTGAAAAAAATAGAAAGTTAGTTTTTGAACTTTTAAAATCTGATATGCCAAAGCGTGAAGAAAGTCCTGACCCGGACTCGCATTTTTGGGATCAAACCAGAAAAGTTTTAGGTGAAGAAACCCCTCGTTTTCCAAGTGCTAGGCCTGGTGCCTCAAAAGAAATTCCTGTTGATAGCATTTTTCATGACGCTTCACATCCTTCAATTGCGGTAAATTTAGATGCATGCATTTCCTGTGGTTTATGTGAGAGAGCTTGTAAAGAAATACAAGTCAATGATGTAATAGGAATGGGTAGTAGGGGCGAAGAATCAAAGCCTATTTTTGATTTAGAAGATCCTATGGGACTAAGCTCATGTGTAGCATGTGGTGAATGTGTGCAAGCATGTCCAACAGGTGCTTTAATGGAAAAAAGTCTTTTAAATTCGAATGCTACTAAAAGAGAAATTTATCCAGACAAAATAGTCGATAGTGTTTGTCCATTTTGTGGCGTTGGATGTCAAACTTCAGTAAGTGTAAAAGGAAATGAGATTGTCAAAGTAGATGGAAGACAAGGGCCTGCTAATCGTGGAAAGCTCTGCGTTAAGGGTCGTTTTGGAATGGATTATGTCATGTCTCCGGAAAGATTAACTAAACCTCTTATAAGGTTGGAATCTGCCAAAAAGTATCCAGAAGTTAATCTTAATTTTAATGAAATACATAAAACTTTTAGAGAAGCTTCATGGGAAGAAGCCTTAGATGTCGCAGCAAAAGGTTTTTTAAGAATATTAGATACATATGGTGGAAATTTTTTGTGTGGGTTCGGTTCTGCTAAAGGTACAAATGAAGAAGCATATTTATTTCAGAAATTTATAAGACAAGCTTTTGGAACAAATAATGTTGATCATTGTACAAGGTTATGTCATGCGTCCTCTGTAGCAGCTTTAATGGAGGGTATTGGAAGTGGTGCAGTGTCTGCTCCATTTACTGCTGCAGATGACAGTGACTGTATAATGGTCATAGGAGCAAGGCCAGAGCAAAATCACCCTGTAGCCGCTACTTATCTTAAACAAGCAGCTAAACGCGGTGCTAAACTTCTAGTCTTTGACCCTAGAAAACAAAATTTGATGCGTCATGCTTCCCATCCAGTAATTTTTAGACCAGGTTGCGATGTTGCACTATTAAATTCAATGATACATGTAATTATTGAGGAAAAACTTTATGATCAGCAATACATCCAGGCAAATGTTGAAGGATTTGAAGCTCTTGAAAAAAAAGTAAAGGACTTTTCACCTGAAGCAATGGAAGAGATTTCTGGAGTTCCAGCTGATTATGTACGTGAATTTTCAAGAGTTTATGCTAATTCAGAAAATTCAATAATTTTCTGGGGTATGGGTATTTCTCAGCATGTCCATGGAACAGACAATTCAAGATGTTTGATTGCCTTGTCTTTGATAACAGGTCATGTAGGAAGACCTGGTACCGGATTACACCCACTAAGAGGGCAAAATAATGTTCAAGGTGCATCTGATGCAGGTTTAATTCCGATGGTATATCCTAATTATCAGTCTGTTGAAGACATTGATATAAGAAGTTTTTTTGAAGACAAATGGGGTCGTTCTTTAGATCCCTCAAAAGGATTGACTGTTGTGGAAATTATGAATCGTATTGTCAGTGGTCAAATGTTTGGAATGTACGTTATGGGAGAAAATCCTGCAATGTCTGATCCAGATCAAAATCACGCGCGTACAGCTTTATCGAAATTACAGCATTTAGTTGTACAAGACATATTCTTTACAGAAACAGCTTGGTTTGCTGACGTTATCTTTCCAGCTTCTGCTCAGCCTGAAAAGGCAGGAACTTATACAAACTCAAATCGACAGGTTCAAATTGGACTTCCAGTTAGAAAAGCTCCAGGTGATGCTGAACAAGATTGGAAACTTATAGTTGATTTAGCAAATAGGTGTAGACTTAACTGGAACTATAAAAATGTTTCGTCTGTTTATAAAGAAATGGCATCTACGATGTCTAGTTTAAATAATATCTCTTGGGAAAGATTAGAAAAAGAAGGTGCAGTTTGTTATCCTGTAGATGACGAAACAAGTTTTGGAAACGAAATCTTGTTCACTGAAGGTTTTCCAACTTCTAGTGGAAAAGCCAAGATTGTTCCAGCGGATCTTATGCCACCGGACGAAAAACCTAATAAAAAGTATCCTTTTATTTTAACAACTGGAAGATTACTAGAGCACTGGCATACGGGAGCTATGACAAGAAGATCGGCTATGTTAGAAGCCCAGGAACCTACCCCTACTGTTTCAATGAATCCTAAAGATATTAGAAATTTAGGTTTGAAAAGAGGAGAAAAAGTTTTAGTAGAAACACAAAGAGGTATAATAGAAATTCTTTTGAGAGAAGACAGAGATGTGAGTAAGGGAATGCTTTTTATTCCTTTTTGTTTCACAGAATCTCCGGCAAATAAACTTACTAATCCACATTTAGATCCATTTGGTAAAATACCAGAATTCAAGTATGCTGCTGCTAGAATTTATAAAGCCAATTGAACTATAATTCTTTATTAGAAAATCCTCGTTCTTTAAAGGGTGTAATGTTAAATTCTAATTTATAACATTTTGAAAAATGTGATGATGAAGTGAACCCAGTAGCCATTGCGATTTGTAATACATTCATTTCAGTTTGTAAAAGAAGTTGTCTAGCTTTTTGGAGTCTAATTTTCATGTAATAGTTTTTTGGTGATAATTTGAAAAAACGCTGGAAAAGTCGTTCTAGTTGCCTTAAGGAAATTTTCAAATCAAGAGCTATTTCTGATGGCTTTAAAGGATCTTCTATATTTATTTCCATGATCTTTATAGCACTTAATATCTTTGGGTTTCTTACACCTATTCTATTTGGAAGAAGTGGCAACTGTTTGTCAAATTCAGTTCTTATTGAGTCATGTAAAACTTGATCAGCAATTTTTTTTGCAAAACTTACACCATGATCCTGAGATATAATATTTAGCATGAGATCAATTGATGCCGTACCTCCAGCAGCAGAAAATCTTTTTTTATCAATTGTATAAATAGAATCAGTAATGTTTAAATTTTCAAACTCTTCTTTTAGGGCTTCTCTATTTTCCCAATGTATTGTCGATGTAACATCACTGATTATACCAGCTTTAGCTAAGATATATGTTCCAGTACATATAGATCCTATATTTATTTGTTTTCGAGCTTGTTTTCTTATCCAATTAAGTATTGTTTTGGTTATATTTTTTTTTATATTTTCTCCACTACAAATTATTAGATAATCATCATTTTGAATTGTATGAATTGAACTATCTACATCTAAATAAAATCCAGAAGAACATTTAACTTTTTCCCCAGTCTCAGAAGTTATTTTCCATGAATATAATTGCTTTTGAGCTAGTCTATTTGCTAACCTCAATGGTTCTATTGCATTACTAAATGCAATAAGAGAAAAATCATTTATTAGAATAAAAACAAAACTTTTAAGTTTAGATTTTTTTAAATAATTCATAGTTAACTAATCAAGCTTCTTGCATAATCTAATTATTAATGGTTAAAACGATTCATACTTTTTTGATATTTGATTGAAGAAATATTTACGTCAATAACTAAATAGTATTAATCTATTAATATGAGTTTGTAGTAAAATGTAATAGTATGATTGGGAAGTTATGATTGGATCATGGGATAAATCATCTTGGAGAACTAAAAAAAGGCATCAAATGCCTGAATATAAGGATCTGGAAGAGCTTAATAAGGTTGAAAATTCTATAAGAAGTCTTCCTCCGCTTGTATTTGCTGGTGAAGTTAGGAATTTAAAAAAGGATTTAGCCAAAGTTGAATCCGGTCAGGCTTTTTTATTACAAGGTGGAGATTGTGCAGAAAGTTTTGAAGAGTTTTCTGCTGATTTAATAAGAGATACTTTTAAGGTTTTACTAAAAATGGCTGTGGTTTTAACTTTTGGAGGAAAAAAGCCTGTTATAAAAATTGGAAGAATGGCTGGTCAGTTTGCTAAACCTAGGTCTTCTGACTTTGAAATTATTAATGGCCAAAAGCTACCCTCTTATAGAGGTGATATTATAAATGATATTGAACCAACTATTGAACATAGACTACCTAAACCAGAAAGAATGCTAAAAGCTTATACGCAATCTTCTTCAACACTTAATTTATTAAGGGCATTTAGCCAAGGTGGTTTTGCAGACATAAGCAGAGTGCATTCTTGGGTTCTAGAAAGTACTAAAGGACAAGTTGGATATCAAAAGTTTTTTGATTTAGCTACTAAGATCACAAATTCTTTAGAATTTATGAGTGCAGCTGGTGTCAATTCAGAGAATTCAGATTCTTTAAGAAAAGTTGATTTTTATACTAGCCATGAAGCACTTTTATTAGAATATGAAGAAGCTTTATGTAGATTAGATAGTACTACAGGTTTACCTGTTGCTGGATCTGGTCATATGATTTGGATAGGTGATAGAACAAGACAGATAGATGGTGCCCATGTTGAATTTTGTAAAGGAGTACAAAATCCGATTGGCCTTAAGTGTGGTCCTTCCACTGACCCTGATGAATTAATTCAACTGTGTAAGATTTTGAATCCAGAAAATGAACCTGGTCGGTTGACATTAATTACGCGATTTGGATCAGAATTAATTAGTGATCATCTCCCTAAAATTATAAATTCAGTCAAGAATGCTAAATTGAGAGTTGTATGGTCTTGTGATCCAATGCATGGTAATACGATTAAATCTTCTAATGGTTATAAAACAAGGCCATTTGAAAAAATACTAGCTGAAGTAAAATATTTTTTCAAAATTCATATGGCTGAGGGAACTTTCCCTGGTGGTGTACACGTAGAAATGACAGGAAAAGACGTCACTGAATGTACAGGTGGAATAAAATCAATAGATGACGAGGATTTGCATTCAAGATATCATACAGCATGTGACCCAAGATTAAATGCTAGTCAATCTTTAGAACTCGCTTTCTTAATTGCTGAAGAATTGGAAGCTTTTGTTCAAAATTCTTAATAATGAACGAATTGATTGGGATTATTACTAAAGAAGAATTTTTAAGTGATGATCTTATTCAGGATGTTTTATTTATACTTGGTGGGAAAAAACCAATAAGGTTAGGAGAAACAGGGTGTCAGTTCTCTCCTCGAAATAAAATGAGCTTTTCCGATCTAGATACTTCCAGAAGTTTGAAAGTGGATGTAAATATAGTTCCAAAAACTAATAGAGAAAAACAAATTCTCGTAGCTGATATGGATAGTACTTTAATTTATGAAGAATGCATTGATGAACTTGCTAAAATTACAGGATTATCAGAAAAAATTATAGAAATTACAAATAGATCAATGAATGGGAAGATCTCATTCTCAGATTCATTAATTCAAAGAACTGCTTTATTTGAAGGAGTCAAATTAGATATTTTAGAAAATTGTTTTATTGAATGTATAAATCTTTCGAAAGGCGCAAAGATACTTGTTGATACAATGAATTCAAGAGGTGCAAGAACATATATTGTTTCTGGTGGCTATCATTTTTTTGTAGAAAGGGTGGCTAAATTACTTAATGTAACAGATTATTATTCAAATGATTTTATAATTGAAGATAAAAAGATTTCTGGCAAAGTGAAAAAACCTATTATTGATGAAATTGGAAAATTAAATTTAATAAAAAAAATTTGTAAAAAAAGTAATCTTAACTTAAAGAATGTAATTGCTACTGGTGATGGAGCGAATGATATAAACATGTTGAAATCTGTTGGGCACGGAGTTGCTTACAAAAGTAAGAAAATTGTGAAAAAATATACAGACTTACATATTGATTATTCAGATTTTACCTCGCTTTTATTTTTGCAAGGAATAGAACAAAAATATTTTATAAATAAATAAATCATGGTTAATAAATTTAATTTTAAAAGTATATTAATTGTTATTTCTTCTCCTTCTGGAGCAGGTAAAACTTCTCTTGCAAATGCTATTGTAGAAGAAAATAAAAATATCTACTTCTCTACTTCTGTTACCACTCGTCCACCTAGAGATGGTGAAGAAAATGGAAGAGAATATATTTTTACTAATAAAAATAAATTTGATGAAATGATAATAAATGGAGAATTTATAGAGTATGCTGAAGTTTTTGGGAATTATTATGGTACCCCAAAAGGCAAAACTGAAGAATTTTTAATTAATGGTAAAGATATAATATTTGATGTAGATTGGCAGGGGGGTACAAAAATAAGAAATTCTTATTTAGCTCCTTCAGTAGTTTCAATTTTTATTTTACCCCCTAGTATTAAAACCTTACAGGAAAGATTACTCAATAGAAATAAAGATGATGATAAAACGGTAAAACTTAGAATGAAAGAGGCTCGTTCTGAGATTAGTCATTGGTCTGAGTATGATTATATATTGGTTAATGATAATTTTGAAAAAGTAAAAAAGAATATAATTAAAATTATTGAAATTGAAAAAATTAAAAGAAATAGACAAAATACCCTGCCTGATTTTATTTCTAAATTAAATACTGAGTTTGATGATTTTATAAATAATACTTAATCCGATGGTTATCTATAATTTAAATAAATTTGAACCTAGATTAATTGATCCAAGAAATACTTGGATTGCCCCTGGATCTCATATTATAGGAAATGTTGTAATCCATTCAGGTATATCTATTTGGTTTGGTGCAACTATACGTGGTGACAATGAGAAAATTTTGTTGAAAAGTAAATCTAATATACAAGAAAACTCAATTCTGCATACAGATAAAGGTTATCCCCTAACAATAGGAGAAGGTTGTACAATAGGACATTCTTCTTTACTTCATGGTTGTATAGTATCTGACAATACTCTTATTGGTATGGGTTCGATATTATTAAATGGTTCAAGTATTGGAGAAAATTGTATAATTGGAGCGGGTTCTTTAATTGTACAAAATCAAGTTATCCCTGATGGAACCCTAGCACTTGGAAGACCAGCGAAAATAGTGCGAAAGCTTAACAAAGAGGAAATAAAGTCCATTAGACAATCTTCAAAAACATATTTTGAAAAAATAAAACTTTATCAAGATAAATTTAAGAAAATTTGATAAAAAAATAATTTAAAATGAATTTATATCAGAAAAGATTTGAGATAAGATTTACTCAAAATAGAAATGAGCTTATTGAATCCCAGAAACTAAGGCATAAAGTCTTTGTAGAAGAGATGGGAGGGTCTAAGAAAAATCTATCAGCAGTTTCTAATTTGGAATCAGACAAATTTGATGAGTTTTGCAGGCATTTAATTATAATTGATCATAAAAATTCTAAACAATTGCCAAATGGTAAAATTATTGCTGTAACTCGATTGATGCTTACTAAGGACTCCAAAAATGGTATAGGTTTTTACTCTTCTCAAGAGTTTAATTTAAACCCAATAACATCAACAAATAAAGAATGCCTAGAAATAGGGAGAACATGTATTGATCATGAGTATAGAAATACTTTGATCTTACATTATTTATGGATGGAGCTTGGTAGTTTTTGTTCTAAAAGAGGTGTTGAAATTCTGTTTGGCGTTGCGTCTTTTAGTGGAAATAATATTAAAAAAATTGAAATGGCACTTAGTCATATTCATAATGATTATCTTGCACCTCCAAAAATTAGACCCATGGCGCTAGAACATGGTTATATAAAAATGAGCATTATACCAAAAGATGAAATTAATAAATCAAACGCTTTAAAACAAATGCCTAGTTTATTAAAAAGTTATTTAAGATTGGGTGCAAAAGTAGGAGAGGGGGCATTTGTGGATAAAGAGATGAATACAATAGATATACTTATAATGATAGATGTCTCTAATATGACAAACAAATACAAAATGTATTATGAAAAATCTTGAAGAAAAATATACATGGGAAAAAGAAAATGTAGATGAAATACCCCCAATTGGTTTTTTTCATGTTCTTAAAGGTTTATTAAGGTTATTAGTCTTTCTTCCATTAACAGTTTTTCTTGTTATAATATTTTTGATATTTAAAGCTATACTAAAACCCTTAAACTTAAATTATCCAGTATTTTTAATAAGGAAATCATGGTCAGTTTTAATTCTAAGATTGTTTGGTTTAAAATTAAAGGTTATTGGAAAACAATCCTATAATTCAACAATATTTGTGAGTAATCATATTTCATGGACAGATATTTTAGTAATTCAAAGTGTTTTAGATATAATATTTGTTGCAAAATCAGATGTTAAGAAAATGCCTGGTTTGGGGTTTCTTGCCGGCATAGCCAATACAGTATTCATTGATAGAAATCCTCAAAAAATTTCAAAGGATTCTTTAATATTAAAAAAGAAAATTGAGAAAGGTGAATTAATTTGTTTTTTTCCTGAAGGTACTAGTACTGATGGGCTACGGGTGTTAAAATTTAAATCTGGATTTTTCCAGTTATTATTTGATGGAATTTATAATCAAAATGAATATATCAAAAAGGTTCAACCTCTTTCTATATACTATCAAGTACATAATAAAAATTTATCAAAAGATTTTTACGGTTGGTGGGGAAGTATGAGTATTATTTCACACATTACAAAAATCTTGTGCTTGTCCTCTGGTTCTGTAGAACTAAAATTTCATGATTCACTTAATAGTGAAGAGTTTAATGATAGAAAAGAAATTGCACTAGCTGCAGAAAATACAATTGCAAAATATATTTCATTTCAACTGTCAAATAATTAATTACAAAATTTTTCTAAATCTTCAGAAATATAACAATTTTCCTTAAGTTCTTGTTCTATTCTTATTAACTGATTATATTTGGCTACTCTATCAGTTCTACTTAGAGAACCAGTTTTAATTTGCCCAACACCTGTGGCAACAGATAAATCTGATATCGAAACATCTTCGGTTTCTCCTGATCTATGTGAAAAAATATTTAGAAAATCATTAGATTTCGCCATTAGAATTACTTTTAGAGTTTCTGATATAGTACCAATTTGGTTATATTTTATGAGTATAGCATTTCCAGCGTTTTCTTTTATTCCCTTTTCTAATCTTTTTGGATTAGTCGCAAATAAATCGTCACCTACTAATTGGCATTTATTAGCTAGTTGAAGGGATATTTCTTGCCATCCTGCCCAATCATCTTCTGCCATCCCATCTTCAATCGAAATTATAGGATATTTCTCAACTAAATTTTTTAAAAAATTTACTTTTTCCTTTGAATTTAATTTAAGTTTTTCTCCATTCATACAATAATATCCATCTTTGAAATACTCGCTTGAGGCACAATCTAATGCTAAAAGAAAATCTTTCCCTGGGATATATCCAGATTTTTCAATAGCCATTAAAATCATTTCAATTGCTAAATCCGTATTTGCTAATTGTGGTGCAAAACCACCTTCATCTCCAACTGCAGTTGAGAAGTTTTTTTTGTGCAAAATCTTTTTAAGCGTATGAAAAACTTCACACCCCATTCTTACTGCGTTGAAGAATGAATTTGCAGAAGTTGGAATTATCATAAATTCTTGTATATCAAGATCATTATTTGCGTGCATTCCACCATTTAATATATTCATCATTGGCATTGGTAATTTGTATTTAGTTTGACTAACAGAACAGAAATTACGATATAATGGATTTTTATTAAATGATGCACTAGCTTGAGCAACCGCGATAGAAGTTCCTAAAATAGCATTTGCTCCCAAGTTAGATTTATTTGAAGTTCCATCCATATCTATCATTGATTGGTCTATTAGTTCTTGTTCATGTACATTTTTTCCAACTAATAATGAATTTATTTCATTATTAACTGAATTAACAGCTTTAGTGACGCCTTTACCATGGAATATTTTGGAATTACTGTCCCTTAACTCTAAGGCTTCATGTTTCCCAGTTGATGCCCCAGAAGGAACAGATGCTCTACCAAAATCACCACTATTTAAAAAGACATCCACCTCTAAAGTAGGATTACCTCTGCTATCAATTATTTCTCTTGCCTTTACTTGTTTAATGATACTCATTCTTCACTTTCAAATTTTTTTGTTAGTTGCCATAGTTTATAATCCTCTTCTTTACTTAAGGAATCGTTATTTTTTTCTTTTAGAGAAAAATAAATTTCGCATCGCTTTGCAAATTTTTTATTAGCCTCATAAATACATATTTCTGGGTCAAAATTTAATAATCTTGTTAAATTAATTACTGAGAAAAATAAATCCCCAATTTCTTCTTTTTTTTCTTTGAAATTATTATTTTTTAAGGTGTTCTTAACTTCACGTGTTTCTTCTTCAATCTTTAAAATAACTTCACTAGTATTTGAAAAATCCATACCAAGAGAGCTTGCAGTTTTTTGTAATTTAATTGCTTGGTTGATAGGTGGTTTAAATTTATTAAACTCAGTAAAAGTAGATTTTTTTTCTCCTTTTTCTTTTCTTTCCTTTGTTTTGATTTCTTCCCAAAATTTTTTTTGTTCTTCAATACTTCTTTTTTCTTTTTGCTCACCAAATATATGTGGATGTCTTCTGATCATTTTTTTTGCGGCCTTATCGACTACGTCTCTGAATTTAAACAATTTATTTTCAGTAGCGATTTGGCATTGAAATATTACTTGCAGAAGTACATCTCCTAGTTCATCTATAATGTTTTCTGTGTTTTCAGATTCTAAAGCTTCTACTAACTCATAGGCTTCCTCTATGATGTGAGGACTTAATGTCTTAGCAGTTTGTTTAATATCCCATTCACATCCATGTTTTGGATTTCTTAAATGATTTATAATATTTAATAAGTCATCTAAAGAATTGATTTCTTTGGTTTTAAATGATTTTTTCATAGATATGTACAGTCTTCATATATTTACGAAGTAGCTCTATTTTTACTATTAACCATCGCCACGAAACGGGGCAACATACTGTAATGCCATATCCCATGGAAAAAAAATCCAAGTATCTTGGCTGACTTCTGTTATAAAAGTATCAACAATTTTTTTACCATGAGGTTTTGCATAAACTGATGCATAATGAGCTTTTGGATACATCTCTTTTACTAATTGCATAGTTTTACCACTGTCAACTAAATCATCAATAATTACAATCCCTGATCCATCAGAAATTAAATTTGCATTTGGATCCTTTAGTATTTTTGCCTCAGACTGATTTTTATGATCATAAGATTTAATTGAGATAGTTTCTACAAGCCTTATATCTAATTCTCTAGCAATAATCATAGCTGGCACCATTCCACCGCGAGTAATTGCAATTAATCCTCTCCAATGACCATTCTCAGGTCCTTTATTTTCTAATCGCCAAGCTAGAGCACGACTGTCTCTATGAATTTGGTCCCATGAGACGTGAAATCCTTTTTCGTAAGGTAATTTATCTTTCAATGATCGTTTTCCTTTCTACCCGTAACTACGTCAATATCTGGAGCATCTTCTGCTTTCATACCAACGATGTGATAACCTGAATCTACATGTAAGTTCTCACCCGTAACACCTGATGACATATCTGATAATAAAAAAAGTGCTGCTTTGCCAACTTCATTTTGTGTTACATTCCTTTTTAGTGGTGAATTTAACTCGTTCCATTTCATGATATATCTAAAATCTCCAATACCTGATGCTGCGAGTGTTTTTATAGTGCCAGCTGATAATGAATTAACTCTTATGTTTTTTTTGCCCAAATCCATTGCTAAATATCTTACTGATGATTCAAGTGCTGCTTTCGCAACACCCATCACATTATAGTGTGGAAGTACTTTTTCAGAACCATAGTAAGTTAAAGTAAGAATCGATCCCCCTTGATTTAGGATTGATTCAGCCTTTTTAGCTACTTCAGTTAAGGAAAAAGTCGATATAGCCAGTGTATTGGTAAAGTTTTCCTTACTAGTCTCTATATATCGTCCTCTAAGTTCCTCTTTATTAGAAAATCCAATAGCATGGACAACGAAATCAATACTACCCCAATGATTTTTTAGTTTTTTAAAAGTTTGATCTATAGATTTAGGATCGCTTACATCACATTCAATTAACATAGTGCTATCGATGTTTTTAGCTAATGGTTGCAATCTTTTTAATAAAGCTTCAGATTGATATGTGAATGCAAGTTTAGCTCCAGCTTGGCTGCAGACTTCTGCTATACCCCAAGCAATGGATTTGCTATTAGCTACGCCCATAATAAGGCCTTTTTTATTTTTCAATAAATTCTCAAACATTATTATCCCGAGTAATTTGTTCTTTAAATATTTGTTAAACCTTTTAATAAAAGTATATGTAATTATATCATGCTGTATATTTAAATGAATTTCTTTTTTTATCAAAGATAATATTTTATGGAGAAATTATGGATAAAAATCCTATTACAAAAATTGTGGATTGGTATAATGAAGCAAAAAAAACAGAAATCAATGATCCTGATGCAATAACACTTGCAACAGTTGATGATACTGGGTTCCCAAATATTAGGACTGTATTACTAAGAAAAATTGATAGCGATTCTTTCGTTTTCTTCACAAATTATAATTCACAAAAAGGCAATGAAATAGAAAATAATAATAATGTAGCTTTTTCTTTTCATTGGAAATCATTAGCAAAGCAAATACGAATCAGAGGAATTGCAGAAAAAGAAAATGGAATAGTTGCAGATGATTATTACAATTCAAGAGCATTAGGTTCAAGAATTGGAGCATGGGCTTCAAAACAAAGTTCAAAATTAAAGAATAGAGAAGAACTTCTAGAAAGAATTGCCCTTATGGAAAAAAAATTTAAATCTAATCCACCTAGGCCACCTTTTTGGGGAGGTATTAGAATACGTCCTTTATCAATAGAATTTTGGAAGGAAGGAAAATTTCGATTACATGAAAGAGAGTTATGGAAGAGATTAGACTTAGATCAGAAGTGGTCTATTGATAATTTGTATCCATAATTTTTTTTATAATAAGTATAAATTCTAAATCAGTTGCTTATTTCTAATTTTTTTTTTACAATTTAAAAAGTTCAAGATGTTTATAGAGGGAGTCTTGAACGATGAAAAGAGTATTCGGCCATGTAAAATGGTTTGATATAGATAAAGGCTTTGGCTTCCTTGTGCTAGAGGATGGGGGAGGTGATGTCCTTCTTCATGCTAATGTTTTAAAAAATTTTGGAAGAACTTCTGTATCTGAGGACACAAAAATTGAGTTTGAATTTTTAGAAACTGATAAAGGTATACAAGTATCTAAAATTTATAATATCCTGA
The DNA here is from genome assembly GCA_902611605.1 of uncultured Alphaproteobacteria bacterium. Taxonomy (GTDB): domain Bacteria; phylum Pseudomonadota; class Alphaproteobacteria; order Rhodobacterales; family Rhodobacteraceae; genus CACIIZ01. The sequence goes on along the minus strand of CACMAH010000006.1, from coordinate 41,554 downwards.
ATTCAGAGGATATAAAAAATCCTAAAGAAAATGATCATTCTGTAAATAAAATTAATGATTTTGATTTGCATCCAGCGAGAGTTAAATGGTTTAATAAATCAAAAGGATTTGGATTTGCTAATATTTTTAAATCTAATGATGATATTTTTTTGCATATAGAAACTTTGAAAAGATCAGGTCTTTCTGATTTAGAAACTGGAGAAGCAATAGTACTCACAGTGACTGAAGGTCCACGTGGGAAAATGGCAGATACTATTTTGACATGGGATGATCAAATACTTTTTAAAGAAAAAGATTAATGGTTAAATATTTATATTTAAACTTATAATAAGACGTAATAAACAATATTGAGAGCAAAAATTCAAAAAAAAGCTTTTCATTCTTGCTTTTAAATAATAATAAAGTTTTAACGGGGTGTAGCGCAGTCTGGTAGCGCATCTGGTTTGGGACCAGAGGGTCGGGAGTTCGAATCTCTCCACCCCGACCATCTGATTAAGTAGTATATGTATACAAATAATAAATTATATTTTTGAAAAGAATTCTAAAACACAAAAATTAAACTTATTACTTCAAAACAATCATACTGATTTAATACAAAATTAGTATATTTCCACCATACTCATTACTTCTTTGCATGAGTCTATGGTACTAACTTCCATACCCATGTCATGCATATTTTTACAATCATTAGATAGTTTATTGATTTTACTTTTGGTTTCGTTACTAAGGTTTGCTGTTTCCAAAAAGTTGTTGACTTTTGTATTAAATGCAGCCATTTCAGAGCAACCAGATGCTAAAATCTGAGTACCAATAAGACTTATGGAAAGAGTTAGTATTGATAACGTTTTCATTTTTTTCACCTCATGAATTATAATTATTTTTATTTGTTTATTTTTTTTTCAATTTGAATGCGATAAAATGTCCATTTGAATTTTATTCAAACTTATTTCTCAAATAGTCAATAATAATTTAACTGGTGAATTTGATTACATGACAAAAAACATTGATTTATTAATAATAGGTTCTGGTATTTCAGGTTTATCAGTTTATTTGGAAGCCAAGAAAAAAAAAATTAATAATATTTTAATTATTGATAAAGGTTTTCATGTTGGCGGTAGAATATGTTCGAAAAATCTAAATAATATTTATTTTAATCATGGAGCCCCATTTATATCCAGAAGCAAAATAAAAAAAAGTTTATCTTTTTTCAACTTACTGAAACATAATAAAAATATTTCGAGAACCGTAATTAAAAATATCCGCAATAAATCTCAAATAGTTTATTATCCAAGCCCTATGATGAGATCATTTTTTGAATACTTTAATAAAAATTTAATTATAAAACAAAAAACAAAGGCTATAAATGTTGAAAGAGATGGTAATTTTTTTATAGTAAATTGTAGTGATAATAAATTTATAATAACAAAAAAGATTGTTTTATCAGTTCCAGCTCCTCAAGCATCAGAATTGATAAAGAAAATTAATCCTCAAATAGTCAATGAAATAAATAAAATAAAGTATTCTAAATGTTTGGCTTTTTTAATAGCTTTTGATCAAAAAGTTGATATTCCAAAATACTCTTTTTTTGAAGATGATGCAGGTGATTTAAGCACATTATTTTGTGGTATAACTTTTAGTAATAATCAAACAAATTCAGTTGTTGTTAGGATGTCAAATAAATGGAGTGAAATTAATTTTGAATATGATAAAGAGACACTAATAAGGAAATGTTTATTGCTGCTCAGTAAAAAAATTACTCATTTCAAGAAATATAATATTAGTAGTACCTACTGTCATAAATGGCGATATTCGCAAGTAATAAATTGGTTATCTCCTTCTATTCCTAATGTGAATAAAGATAAGTCTATTGGATTTGCTGGTGATTGGACTGTAGGTCCCACAATAGAAGATGCATTTATTTCTGGAGAAAAGGTTGTAAAAAATCTTTTATAAATGTTTGTTACGTATTTCATTTAAGATAAAAGGAATATTTTTTTTAAAATTAAAAAATCCTTTTTGGCAGTACTGCCAACAAAAAAGATCGATTTCCCTATATAGGTAATTAGTTTTTAGTTGATTTTCCTTACTTATTATAGCCATAAAATCTAAGTTTTCTCCTACATTTGGGTAAATGATATCAATACCTTCTAGTTTATTTATTTGATTTTTGAAATTTTGACTAGATATTAAGTAAGAGTTAGGGAGCGACTGACTCACATCATTCATTATTTCTTTCTTAAAATTGTATACATTTTTACTAATCTGTATTGTTCGATCTTCATTATCTAACAAAATAAAATAAATTTTTTCATATTTTTTCATTAGATCTAAACGATCATAAATAAATAGATCCGTATCAAGAATAACTAAATTAGGATATTTTTTCTCATTATGATTTTTGGGTAATTTTTGAATTAAAGGAAAAAAAAGTTCGGTTTTTGGAAAAGCAGTATCAATTAATGGAATATTTGCATATCTATTATTTGTAAACTTTTCTATATTTCTTGAATTAGCTAAATAATTTTTACCTTTAGTTTGTAAACCTGCAACCCACTTCCAACTTAATGTGTTAGAAGATGCATCCCCATCTTTTAAATTTTCTAAAAAAAATTTTGCACCTAATTGCCAAGGCAGTTTAAGTGTAAATATCCATATACTAGCAAACCACATTCTTGTATGATTATGAAGATAATTATATTCTTTTAATTCAATAACCCAGTCATTAAAACATGAGAGTTTTGTTTTAGCATTAATTGCATTTTCGTAGTCTTTTTTGTTGAATTTTATTCTATTTAAACCTTCAAGGAAATTATCCCAAACAGAGGGCCTAATTTCCATCCAGCCCTTCCAGTAGATTCTCCAAAAAATCTCTTGGATAAATTTTTCAACTCTAGAATATTGGTGCATTTGGAGTATTTTATCAATCAAATGATATTCAAATAAAATTCTATGGCTGAAAAATGGAGATAGACCAGAAACATTATCTCTTTTATTTGGTCCAAAATCATAATTCCTAAGCTGATCATATTTTAGAATACTATCTTTAATAAAAAACTCACTTTTTATTATGGCTTTTTCATAGAAATTCATAGTTTGACTTGCCGCAAAATTAATATAATTAATGTGTTTATTCAAAAGAAGATTTATAGGCTATTTAAGAAATATAAATCAATTAAAAAAATTCGAGAATTTGAACAAGGTTTATAATGTCGCAACAGCTACTCCTTTCAATTAGAGATGCAATGGTGATCTATAAAGAGACACCAATTTTTGAGAATTTAGACTTGAACATTCATCAGGGTTTAAGAACTGCCTTGATTGGTAAAAATGGTGCAGGTAAGTCAACAATCATGAAAGTTATTTCAGGAGTTAAGGGCTTGGATGAAGGTGAGAAGTGGGTTGAACCATGTATTTCTATTGGGTACTTAGGTCAGGAGATAAATTTTAATGAAGAAATAACAGTATTTGATTTTATCTTTAGCAATATTTTAGGTGAAGAAAGAGAACTTTATAAATATAAAGTCGATATTATTGCAGATTCTTTAAAATTAAATGTTTCTTCAAAAATGAAAATGCTTTCAGGAGGGCAAATTAGGAGAGCAGGTTTAGCTAGGGCTTTAGTAGAGGAGCCTGAAATATTATTACTGGATGAACCAACGAATCATTTAGATCTTAATGCTATTAGTTGGTTAGAGAATTATCTTAATAGTTATAGAGGATCTTTAATCTGCATTTCCCATGATAAAAGGTTTCTCGAAAATATTTCGAACCAAATATTTTGGATTGATCGAGGAAAGTTAAGAGTTTGTTCACGTGGATTTAAATTTTTTGATGAATGGTCTTCTATGCTTTTAGAACAAGAAGCTCGAGAATTGGCTAGAAGAAAGCAGATATTAGCTCAAGAAGCTGAATGGGCTTCTAGAGGAGTAAAGGCACGTGTTAAACGCAATGTAAGAAGGCTTAATAAGGTTAAGGAAATGCGTGATAAGCTTAAAAAAGATGAAAGTTCTTTTAGGCATACAACAAAGAAAATACATATTGAACCAATAAAAGACTTTGATAGTCATTCAAAAATAATTGCTGAGTTTTATAATGTAAATAAGGAATTTTACAGTGATGGACAAAAACTAAAAATCCTTAATGGATTTAATTTTCGCATTAAAAAAGGAGACCGTATTGGAATTATTGGTCAGAATGGTTCTGGCAAAACAACTTTTTTAAAACTTTTATTAAAAGAATTAAAAGTTGATAGTGGAAGTATAAAAATTAAAAAAGATTTTGAATACTCCTATTTTGACCAAAATAGGAGTGATATAAATGATAACTATAGTTTAAAGGATACACTTGCTCCAAATGGTGGTGATTATGTAAATGTTAGAGGCAAGATGCGACATGTTTATGGTTATCTTAAAGATTTTATGTTTGAATCGAGTATAATTTTAGACAAAGTTTCTACTTTGTCAGGAGGTCAAAAAAATAGGCTTCAACTCTCTAAAATATTAGCTAATCCTAAATCTTGTCTTATTTTAGATGAGCCTACAAATGACCTTGATATGGAAACATTGGATATGTTGGAAGAAATTCTTATAAATTACGCAGGAACTTTATTATTAGTTTCTCATGATAGAGATTTTCTTGACCAAACAGTTACAAAGATCCTTTCTTTTGAAGGAAATGGTGATATTGAACAGCATATCGGAGGATATTCTGATTATTTTTCTCATTATCAAAAATCCAAAAAACAAGAATCGAGTACTAATCATAGTTCTACACAAAATTCATCATCTAAAAAAATAGAAGAAAAAGGTAGTGATAATAAAAGTATTAAGAAGCTTTCTTTCAAATTAGAATTTGAATTAAAAAATCTGCCATTAAAAATTAAAGAAAAAGAAAAAGAAATTGAAAATTTTTCTAAAGATCTTTCAGATTCCAATTTTTATTTAAATGATCCCGAAGGGTTTCTTTTAACTTCTAAAAATCTTGCTGATGCAAGATCTAAGTTAGATAAATACGAGTTAAGATGGCTAGAATTGGAAGAACTAAAGTCAGAGATGTGACTTTATATTGAATTTCATGTTAGTCAAAGAAATATTTTTTTTTCTATTAATATGCTTTTACTAATTCTCTCCATTGCGTTGTATATCGCTGGGACCTTTTGCTACAACGCATTTTCCAACTCCTTTTAATACCTTGAGAAGCGTAGAAGATACTTTCATTTCCAGTACTTTGATTAATCGCGTCGATTATACTTGATAAGTTTTCTTTTTTCTGAGGAGGTATTTTTTCAAATAAATTATTTTGTATATAATCAGAGTCTACAAGGTCGAGAAGCATTATACCGCATTTTTGATACTTAAATCCTTGTCGATAGATTTCTCGTAGTAATAGCTTTGCTGTTTTAATAATTAAGCTTGAATCTGACGAGGGGTAGGGGAGTTCTTTTGTTGCTGAGTTGCGGTATTGGGGATCATTCATTCTATGTTTATTGGTTTTAATAAAAACATAAATACCTTGAGCTTTGCTATTTTGATTTCTTAACTTTTGGCAGGCACGAAAAGTATAATTAGCTAAAGCCTCTTCTATTTCTTCTAATTCAGTTATTAATTTCCCAAATGACTTTGAAGATAAAATATTCTTTTTAGGCATTATTTTATCTAAACCAATGCAAGAAATACCACGAAGTTCGTATACAATTCTTTCTCCTATTACGCTTAAATGGTTACGTATAAAGCTTGGGTCAGTTTCTCTCAATTGCAGCGCATTTTTAATCCCGATATTGTGCAGTTTTTTACTCCACCCACTTGATATCCCCCAAATATCTTCTATTGGTAATCTTGCTAAAATTTTGGTTTGAGTATCAAGATTGGTTAGATCAAATATATTTTTACCATTGGATCTTTTGGCAATTTTATTTGCAACTTTGGCTAATGTTTTTGTTGGTGCTATTCCATGGGATGTTGGAATTCCCGTCCATTTAAGAACTTTTAATTGTATGTCTGAAGCAAGAGAGTAGGGATCTTTTCCATAGTATTTATCTAATCTTAAAAAAGCTTCATCAATAGAATATACTTCCATTTCTGGTACAAACATAGAAAGACTACTCATTACTCTTCGAGAGATATCGCCATATAGTTGATAGTTTGATGAAAATACAGATACTTTATTTTTTTTAAGTAAATATTTGGTTTGATGATAAGGTGCACCCATAGGTATCCCTAGTTCTTTTGCCTCATTTGAGCGTGCAATAATGCAACCATCATTATTGGATAAAACAACTATTGGCTTATTGGATAAGTTAGGATTAAAGATTCTCTCGCATGAAGCATAAAAATTATTGCAGTCAACTAATGAAAAAATTATAGGCATTAATTGTCAAACTTTATGAACGACACTGGTAACTACACCCCAGATAATTATATCGTTGATTTCATTAATTTTTATTGGTTTATATTGGTCATTTTCTGCTTTTAAGTATAAACCTTTTGATGTTTGAGATAGCCGCTTTACTGTTAATTGACCGTCTATTGCTGCAATTACAACTTTACCTGGTTTTGGTTCTAAACTTCTATCAACAACTAATATATCACCAGAATGAATTCCTGCTCCGACCATAGAGTCTCCAGCTGCTCGCACAAAAAAAGTTGCTGTTGGATGTTTAATTAAGTGTTTGTTCAAATCAAGTTGCTCTTCAATATAGTCATCTGCCGGGGATGGGAATCCTGCTTGTACTGTTGAAGCATATAGTGGTAGTCTATATCCCTTGACAGATAAATATTTCATTACATCGGTAATCATGCTCTCAGGTATTCTAACAGGTTTTGTAGGTTCTTTATATTTTCCTTGTCCCTTAGGTCTTCCTGCTCCTTTTCTTGCACCACCGCTTCCCAATATTTATTCCTCTTCTTCTGTTTTTAGAATACTGTACACTATTCAAAAAATAAGATCAATCGAAACTTTTCTAGTTGTTTTGATATATAAAAATGATTATCAATATTGATATCTAACTTATGGTCAAATTAGAGTTATTATTAATTTCAACTTAAGTCATACAGGAGTAAAAGTTGGAAAAAAAAGTAAATATAATAAAAAAAATAGCAAAATTTACTCGCTCACAGACTCTAGATAATATACCAAAAAAGACAAAAAAAACTCTAAGGCTACTAATATTGGACTGGTTAGCAGTAGCATTAGCTGGTCAAAATGAATCTGTATCAAAAATTATAAAGAATTTAGAAAAAAGTAATGGAGGAAAAAAAGAAGCTTTTGTCATAGGATCGATAGATCGCTTACCCATTAAATCAGCAACATTAATAAATGCAGTGACAAGTCATGCATTAGATTATGATGATACACATTTTGGAAGCTTAGGTCATACATCTTCAATAGTAATTTCTGCTGCTTTAGCCGTATCGGATAAGAAGAAAAGTAATGCAAAATTATTTAAGGAGGGAGTATTGGTGGGTATAGAAACAGCGATCAGAATAGGTATTTGGCTAGGAAGAAAACACTACCATAAAGGATTCCATATAACATCAACTGCTGGTATTTTTGGATCAACAGTAGCTGCAGCACATATTTTAGGATTATCAAAAAAGAAAACAATGAATGCAATTGGAATTGCTTCAGCGAGTTCAAGCGGAATAAAAGCCCAGTTTGGATCCATGGTAAAACCATTACAAGTAGGTTTTGCGGCAACTAGAGGTGTAGAGTCAGCCTTTATGGCAGAAAAAGGGATTAAAGCAGATACTAATATTTTTGATAAATTAGATGGGTATGGAACAACTTATTCCGCTGAATTCAAAGATTGTGCCTTTATGAATTTAGGAAAAAAATATTTTATTAATGATGTGAAATTTAAGTTTCATGCATGTTGTCATGGAACACATTCTGTTATAGAGAGTTTGATTTATTTAATAGGTAATTATCAACTAAAAGATAGTTTAATCAATAGGATAAAGGTATTTATTAATCCACAATATTTAAAGATATGTAATATAGAAAAGCCAAAAAATGGGATTGAGATTAAATTTAGTTTTAAAATGATTATAGCATTACTTGTGAATAAATTTAATACCACAAGGCTAGATACCTTTTCTGATGCGAATTGTCATAATAAAAAACTTTTGAAAACTTGTAACAAAGTAAAAATTGTAGCAGATGATAAAATCTTGGAAACTGAGTCAGAAGTTATGGTAATCCTTAAAGACGGTAGAACTATAAGAAAAAAGTATGATATCTCAGATAAATTAAAGTTCTCTACTTTAGAGAAAAAACTATTTTTTAAATCCAAAAGCTTATTAGGTAAACGAATTTCTAAAAAATTATGGTATGATAGTTATTTTGATAATTCATTGCCTAGTAATTGGCTAGAAAAAAACCTACAATGAATTAATCTTTAAAATACTTATTTGTAATATTTGAAAGGTTGATTTTGACCAAAACCATAAGTTCTTACTCTATTAATAAGCAATTAATTCCAAATTATCTTATTAAAGAATTAAATGTTAGTAAAATGTCGGATGATTTAAAACATAATTTATTAAAAGATGGTTATTTATTTATTCGAAATATATACAGTAAAGAAGATATAAAAAATGCTAAGGATTTTATTTTAAAACACCTACATAAAGTAGGTGAAGTAAAGGATCCTTATTATAACGGTATTTTTTCAGGTTTATCTTTTCGTAGAAAAATTTATCCAACTAAATTTGAATTAGGAAAATTTTGGCAAAAAATAAGTGAATCAAATCAACTTCGAAAAGTAATTAATGGAAAAGAGATAACCAATTTGTTTGAAAATATTTTCAAGGAAAAAGTTGCTCATTTTTCCTTTGCTTGGCTACGAGCAGTGATAAAAGGAAAAGCTAGCCCTTTACATATTGATCATCCTTATATGAATAGGGGTACAGATAAATTATTATCCTGTTGGACACCATTAAGTAGTATAAAAAAAAATGAGGGTACACTATTTATATTAAAAAACTCACATAATTGGCAAGATATAAAAGAAAATTTTTTAGATCATGATATTGATCTGAACCAAAACAAACCAGGACATATTTTAGAAAACACCCTTGATTTGGTTTTTAGAAAAAAATCATTTTTTTTAACTAGTGATTTTGAACCAGGTGATTGTTTGATTTTTGGCATGTTTACGGTTCATGGTTCTTTTGATAACAATACTACAACTGGTAAAATAAGGTTATCTTGCGATACTCGTTTTCAACCATATTCAGAACCTATGGATCACAGATTTTCTGGAGAAAATCCTAGTGCTCATAGGGGATTAGGATACTCTTGTTTAACTTCATCTATACCTTTGACTGAAAATGTAAAAAATAAATAAATTTATTTCTAATATTTTTTATTTCAGGTCGTTTTATATTATGTACCAATTATAGGTATAAGCAAGTTGGAGGAAAAGCTTTCTTTATAGAAAGCTTTTCTTTGACCACAGAATAACTTTATAGTTATTGATAAGCTATCAAATTTCTAAATTTTAATATATTGGCATAAATTTTGCTATAAATTCTGTGAGAAGAAGATGGAGGTTTCACATTATCATACCTTGACATCTATTCTCCCTTCTGAGCCAGTAATGCAATTGTATTGCTGGCTCTTCAATTTTATAATAAAATTTATACTGCTCCAGCTTTTAGTAAGTCTTGTATATGCGTTATACCTATTGGTTCATTTTTATTATTCGTTATTACAAGTACACCAATTTTATTATCATTCATTATCTTAATTGCTTCAGCAACAAATATGTCTTCTTTAACAGTAATTGGATTTTTTGTAGCAATTTGACCAGCTTTTTTGTCAAATAATTGATTAATATTCCTTCTTAAATCTCCATCTGATATTACACCCTTAACTTTATTCTCTTTGACTACAACTGCATACCCAAAGCCTTTAGATGTCATTTTTAGCAAGGATTCTTGCATAGTCATTTCTGGAGTTACAGTGGGTATTTTATTTTTACCATGCATTAAATCCTTAATTTTTAACATTTGTGTTCCTAATTTTCCTCCAGGATGAAATACCTTAAATTGATTCACATCAAAATTTCTTTTATGCATTAAACTAACCGCAATTGCATCTCCAAGAGCTAGCATCATGGTTGTAGATGTAGTAGGAGCCATACCAATTGGGCAAACTTCCGGTTGAGATGGCAGATTTAGTGGGAAATTAGCAGATTTCATTAATGTACTTTCAGGATTTGACGAAATCACGGCAAAAGGTATAGAGAATCTCTTTAGATGATTTAATATGTCTTTCAACTCTATTGTCTCGCCTGAATTAGAAATAAGTATACAAATATCACCTTCCATTATCATTCCTAAGTCTCCATGGCTTGCCTCTGCAGCGTGAATGAAATAAGAAGGAGTACCAGTGCTAGCAAACGTAGCAGAAATTTTTTTTGCAATATGACCTGATTTGCCAATCCCAGAAATAACTAATCGACCTGAACAGTTATATACTGAATTAATAAATTTTTCGAAACAACTTGGTAAATTTTCTGATAAAGTTTTTAATGCGTTTGATTCAACTTCAATTACATCTTTAGCTATTTCAGTTATTTTATTTTTAGTTAATTCCATTTCAAACTATAATTTTTTCTAATTCTATAGATTAATTCTCTCTATTATATTTTTTTAAAAAATTTAATAAACCTTTTGATAAAGGATTATTGCTCTCGAGTGACAAGACGTATGCCTGTGTAGCTAAAAAACAAGCATTGTCTAAATCTTTAGTTTTTTTTGATTTTCTTACGAATATTTTTACTAGGTAGTTATATCTTCTTTTCTTAAAATATAGTGCAATTTTTTTATTTATTCTACTATTTTTCATGTAGATTATTTTCTTCAGTTAATAAATTTGAAGCAACCCACTTGTGAAAACAATGAGTTGGCCCATCCATAACTGGTGAAAATTTTCCTCCATCAAAATGAATGCCTTTTCTTCCTTTTTGCATGCCTTCCACTACAGAGATATCTTCTTTAAATACTTTTTTCCATTGTTTTGTATTTCTTTTTCTGAGATTGGTATCAGTAATTTTCTTTGAGTAATATATATCAACTTTTTCTATGGTCTTATTTGGTCCTTTAGGAATTAAAATTATTGAATAAGTATGATCTTTATGAACACCTAATAAGACATTTGGATAAATAGCCAAATATTCTGCAGATTTTTTCCATTTTTCTGATAAATTTTTAAAATTTGGAAATTTAACATTTTTTGGACCTTTTATTTGTTTATAAAGTAAAGTCCCTTGCCCAGAGTAATATCCTGGATTTTCTATATTGTAATGATCTTGTAATCTTGAATAAGAATTTAGGTCAGGGTGAACCCATGGCAGATGATAACTTTCACAATAGTTTTCAACTGCTAACTTCCAATTACATTTTACTTTTAGTTGAAATTTACTATCTTCTCCACCATGAAATTGTTCCTGATTAAAATCAGACCATCGTTTCATTGCATCTGTCATATAATTCTCAAAAGCAGGAGCATTTCCATTAATATTAATCCAAATTATATTTTGCCAGATATGACTTTTAATTTCTAATAGACCTAATTTTTCCTTATTAATTCCTTTATGTATATTCTTTCCTGGTCCACCAACGTGTGGTGTACTAATTAAATTTCCATTTTTAGAATAGCACCAACTATGATATGGGCATCTTATAGCACCACTAACATTTTTTGGTTTATTTATTAATATCATACCACGATGTCTACATACATTTAGAAAAACTTTTAGTTCTCTTTTTTCGTTTCTTAAAAGAAGAAGGGGAACTCCTACAAAAGTAATTGGTATAGCATCTCCAACATTTGGAATATCCTCTGATACAGCGACACCGGCCCATTGGTCAAAAATTAATAATTTTTTCTCTATATTATACTGAATGTTGTCAGTATAGTTTCTATTTGGCAGTCCATTTGACTGATCAATCCCTTTTAATACCGATTTTAATTCTTGTTTAATCATCATCAGATCAATAGCTGCAGAACTATTTCAAATTATTTGATTATATTAATATATTATTTTAAAAATAGATATTCTTATTTTATTTTTTTAATTACTAACTACAACATAGTTTACCTTTAAAAATGAGTAAAAAATTACAAGATGCATATTCACTTGGTTCAGTAGAAGATACAATTAATTTATATAAAGCATGGTCTAAGGACTACGATAGAGATTTTGCACATAAAAATAATTATAAATCACCTCAAAATGTTGTTAAATATTTTTTAAAATATTCTAGAAAAGGTGATAGTCCAATACTTGATGTTGGAGCTGGAACTGGTTTAATTTCCAAATATTTGAAGAAATATTCATCATCAAAAATACACGCAATTGATATTTCTAAAGAAATGCTGGATCAAGCAGAACAAAAAAAAAATTATGAAAAAATTATAGTTGCTGATTTAAATCAGAAGCTAAAAATTGCTAATGATATATACGGAGCAATTTTAAGCGCTGGTACATTTACACATGGTCACTTGGGACCCAATGTTTTTGGAGAATTATTAAGAATTGTCAAACCTGGGGGACTATTTGTGATTACTATTCATGAAGAAGTTTTTTTTAAAAATGGATTTAAAAAAGCAATTGAAAATTTAGCAAAAAAGATTGAGAGTTTAACTTTTCACAAAGTTAATATCTATGGGAAGATAAATAAACAAGAAAAACTTAAGGACAAAACAATAATTGCTATTTTTAGGAAAGCAATTAATTCTGACCATCTATAATTGTTGCAGCTCCAGTAACTGCTGCACCTGCTTTGCAATCTTCAAAAAATATTTCACCAAATACACAACCTGCTGCAACATTTTTAACTAGTCTTTCACCTTCAGATGTTAGATATTTGGCCTGGCAAGATGTTAAAACAAGTAATAATGTAGGTAATATAAACAATTTTTTCATTTTAAATTAACATTCCTTAATTTCTATATATTAAAAGAAAATTTTTATTTACGATTTAAACGTCAGGCTTTTTTCCAAGGCCCAAAATCTTTCCCAGTTTCTGCAAATTCATACATAATAACAGGTTCATCTCCCAAAACCCATCCATCATGTCCAGGAGCAAAATAATAGGCATCTCCAGATGATGCAACTATTTCTGATCCATCATCATGCGTACATTTCATTGATCCTTGAATTATTACTCCAACATGGCCAGCTTGACAACTATCTCCTCCCACGACTGGTTTTACGCATTCAGACCATTTCCAGCCTGGTTGAAGGACTACTTTTGTAGCATTTACATTACCGAGCTTAACCACTGCTGCATGAGTTTTATCCGGAGTTTTAACTTCATCAGCATCTTTAAAAGATTTTACAAATAAATTTGGCATCATTATTCCTTTTATTGTTAAATTATAATGGATTATGAAATATCGTTACATTTATCCTTTTATTTTTCAAGTAAAATGAAAATATTTTAGTATAAAAAAAAATAAAATTAGGTATTTTGTAAATTAATTTTGTGTATTTAATGATTGGAGTAAATAATGAATTTAAAGTTTCATCATGTTAATTTAGTTTCAAAAAATGTGGATGAATTAAATGATTTTTACCAAAATATTTTAGGATTAAAATCCTTACCACAAGATAATTTTAAAAGAACAAAATCTTCTGGAAATGAAGGTTATGAAGGTACAATTAAGTTTGTAAGCGATGGTAACGTACAGATGCATTTAGCAGAAAAAGATTTAGGTGTTGCTGCAAAAAATAAACAATTTTTAAATCCTGTTGAAAAGGGACATATTGCATTTAGAACCGACAATATTGAATACGTAAAAAAGATTTTAAAAAAAAATAACATAAATTATGCAGATTATGGTTGTACTTTTTCAAAAGAATGGCATCAGATTTTTTTTCAGGACCCTGAAGGCAACGTAGTTGAGATACATCAGGAAATCTTTAAATAGCAAATTAAAAAGATTATTATAATTAATAAAATTTTAAATTTACCATGTTTGTTTTAAACAAAGAAATTGAGGTTTTACAAAGCTGATTTGTTTATAACCAGTGATATAATTTTAAATTAAACTAATTAGTAGAAAGTTTTGAATTATTTCTTTTTTATTTGTTTATATGAACGAATTTTACTTTTTTGCTGTTATTATCATATTTGTTGCATTCTTTTTTACTATTTCACACTTACTAAATCCAGATTCTTCTAAAATTTTAATTAACTTCTTTGGTCCTGCTTGTGCTCCCAGTGCTAATCCTTTTTTTTGTGATTTAGATGTGGGAATACATCCCATTGTAGAGAATGAATAATACATTTGGCCAATTGTATTAAAGTTCTCCTTTGGTGAGTCTGATGCAGATGGTTCTATTAAAATCAATGTTCCATCTTCATTTAAATGATTGAATGCGTATTTTGATGCTGCTAAGGGATCTCCCATATCATGTAAACAATCAAAAAATGTGATAACATCATATTTCCCACAATAACTTTCAGCATCAGCTACTTCAAATTTGGCATTATTCAAATTCTGTTTTTTTGCATCTTTAATTGCAATTTTAATTGAGGGTTTATGCATATCAAAACCAAAGATTTTAGAATTTTGAAAAGCATCAGCAATCATCATAGAAGAGATGCCAAATCCGCAACCGATATCAGCAAAATTACATCCATTTTTTAGTTTTCTTTCTACATCAGGTATAGCTGGAATCCACTTTTTTAGTAAATTTAAAGAATATGAAGGCCTAAAAAATCTTGCTGTACCTGAGAAAATACAAGGATGAGAATCATCATAATTAACACCTTGACCAGTTTTAAAAGCCTTTTTTACTTTCTCAATATTATGAATATTACCACTTAAAATATCGAATGCCCCCAACATAAAAGCCGAACTTTCTTCAAATGAAAAAACTGCTTTTTGTTCTTCTGACATATAAAATTTTGAGACTTCATCGCTATGCGATACATAGCCTGCAGCACACATTGCTAGCAGCCATTCTTTAGCATATCTTTGGTCAATTTTTGCAAAATTGGAAAACTCACTTTCTGTACAGGGTCCTTGCTTACCTAATACGATAAATAGTCCCAGCTCGTCTCCAATCCTCATAAGAGGAATTAGCGCAGAAGCTGATACGTCTTGCATTATTTTCCATTGAAGGTTTTTCAATTTTTCTATTGAAAGTTTGTTTTCTGTCATTTTAAATCCTTACTTTATAAAAAATAGACAATAATGGTATTAAATTTGCAAGAATAAATATGGTTGAAAGCTCAGCCCTGTTTGTAAAAGGTATGTCTGCTTTCCTCCAACTTGCTAATAGAAGCTCCATTTGATCAACGGGGCTTCTTTTTTTTCTTAAAATTTTTAACTAAAAAACAGATAAGTATTTCAAGTCTTTAGTTTTGATGGGATACTTTAAAAAAGTTCCTATGATACTTTTGATCATTTATTTAAATTAATTTTTCTCATAATTATGGAAATCTTTATATTTACTCCTCTAACATTAATAAAATTTTTAAACTATTCAGCTTTGAAGGGATAAATTGTATTTTGTATCAAAAATTTATGTATTTACTTATTTAAAGAATTATTTAATAGAAAATCAATGAAAAGTAAGAATAATTTTTTGAATATAAAAAAAAATAAAGTTGGCTATATTTATGCTTTTTTCTGCATATTCGCATGGAGCTTTATTCCAGTAATATCAAGGTTTGGGCAGATAACTTTAGATTTTTATCAACTACTTTTTTGGTCGAATATAATTTCTTTATTTTGTTTGGGATTAATATTATATCTTTCAAAAGGACTAAAATTCGATGCGCCACTAAAAAATAATTATTATTTGTATAATTTATTTTTAGGGTCACTTGGTTGTGCATTATACTATTTATTTTTGTATTATGGATATTATGAGGGGAACAGTATTGAAGTACTAATCCTTCAATACTCATGGCCATTACAAATGATTTTATTAGGTTCAATATTCATGAAAGAAAAATTAGATCCTTTTAAAATTATAGCTGTATTTTTTGGATTTACGGGAATATTAATCATTATAACAACAGGTGATATTAATCAAATAAGGTTTACTGGAATAAATGTAAGTCTTTCAGTTTTGCTTGGCGCATTTTGTTTTGCTTTATTTTCAATTTTAAGTAAAAAATCTGAAGTTGAGGTTTTTCAATTTTCATTTCTCATATTCGTTGGTGGAACAATTACTTCAACATTAGCTTTAGGATTTTTTTCTACTTTTCAATTGCCAAGCAAAAAAGAATTATTACCAATTATAATAAATGGAATATTTATCAATGGAGTATCTTACATTTTTTGGCTTAAGGCTCTAAAATCAATATCAGTTACTAATTCTGCAATTTTAGTTTTTTTTACACCAGTTTTATCTTTAATTTGGATTATCTTATTTTTTAAAGAACAATTTTTTATTTCGTACATATTTGGTGGATCTATTGTGTTAATTTCAAGTCTTTATTGTTTAAAAGAAAAAAATAGTTAAAGTCAAAGAATGAATGAAAACTTATTTATAAGCCCGTGTATAGGTATATGTTCTATTGATAAAGATACTCAAAATTGCATAGGATGTGGTAGAACTAGAAATGAAATATCAAAATGGATAAAATTAAGCCATACTGAGAGAATGAAAATTATGAAAAGATTGGGTTACGGAAAAAGAAAAAATAGAAGAAGGCTTATTAAAAAGTGAGATTTTTAAAAATTTCTTTATCTTATTTATTACAAATCTTTTAGCCCTTTTTTGAATTCATTTTTTAAGTCTTCTATATCTTCCAATCCAACTGAAACTCTAAAAAAACCTTCTGTTATACCCATTTTTTTTCTTTGAGCTTTTGAAAGGCTTCGATGTGAGCTTGAAGCTGGATGTGAAAGAGTGGTTCCTACATCTCCTAATGTTGGAGCAAAAGAAATTTGATTTGCATTTTTAGCAAATTTATTTGCCACAGATCGATTTCCCCTTAGTTCAAAACTGACCATGTTACAGCTATTACCATTAAATAGTGTTTTGAATATCTTTTTATCAGGGTGATTATTAAGTTTTGGATAAATAACATTTATAACTTCAGGTCTTTTTTGCAGCCAAACTGCTAACTTTTCTGCATTTTCTTGACATTTATGAAATCTTATTTCGAATGTGTTAAGTCCTCTTTCTGCTAGCCAGCATTCAAAAGGGCTGGGTGTAAGACCAGTTGTTACAGCAAAGTCATAAATTCTATTAAAAATTTTCGAATGATTTGTTGAAAAATAACCTAATGTGACGTCAGAATGGCCTGACAAAAGCTTTGTAATTGAGTGTATTATAATATCTGCCCCTAAATCCAGAGGTTTGATTGATAATGGTGTTGTAAACGTATTATCAACAACTAACATTATTTTATTTTTTTTACAGATTTTCGAGATTTTTATTATATCAGAAATCCTAAGCGTTGGATTTGAAATCAGTTCAATTATTACTATTCTTGTTTTTTTTGTAATAGATTCTTGGACTTTTTTGTAATCTGTTGTATCAACAAATGTAGTTTTTATTCCAAGCCTAGGTAAATCCTCTTGGAGTAATCTAGATGTTCTTCCGTATAGCTGATCTCCTGCAATTACATGTTCACCAGACCTGCATAAACTTAAAAGAACTGCAGAAATGGCAGACATTCCAGAGGAGGTAATAAAACCATTTTTAGAGTTTTCTAATATATTTATTCTTCTTGCCAAAATCTCAGCATTAGGATGTTTTTCTCGTGCGTATGTATATCCATTTAGCTCTCCATTATATATTTTATCGAGAGTGCTAGGGTCTTTTGTAACATAAACATTTGATTGTATAATAGGCGAAACAAGTGGTGTCGAAGAGTTAGGAGATAAACTTGTCGGTCTTATAAGTGTTTTTTTCAAAACTTTATCCTCTATTTATTAGGAATATCCTAATTAAATTGCAGAAAAATTTTTATTTTATAAAAGGTTTCTAACCTTTTGTAGCATTTCTTTGTTAATTTTCCTTAAACCAGTATTCAATCTATTTCTATGACGTCTTTCACCTGGTATTCTAATTCCTTCTAATTCTTTAAGTTTTTTTATAAAATCTAAAGTATGTTTTTCCCAATTATTTCCTGCAACTAGTTTTGGACTAATAGCAATCACTAGTTCCCCACCTTTAGGCGGTCCACCATCATTATTATCCTTTTCTCCGGCTTCATAGGAAAAATTATCTCCAGTAAGTCCCGCTGATAGTAATTCTACCATTAAAGAAATAGCAGAACCTTTATACCCACCAAACGGCAAAAGAACACCTTTAAGTACATCTTTTGGGTTATTTGTAGGTTGACCATTAGGTCCTAAACCTGTTCCATCAGGTAATTGGTGCCCATCTCTTGCAGCAATTTGTACATCGCCCATTGCAAGCCTCGAGGTTGCCATATCAAATACGATAGGTGGTTCCCCAATTCTTGGCCATGCAAAAGAAATTGGGTTAGTACCAAAAAAAGCTTTTTGTGCACCTGCTGGTGCTACCATAGGTTTTGCAGCAGTACATGCTATTCCAACTAAACCTTTATTTGCTAAAAATTCGGTTTCAGGCCATAAAGCAGCGAAATGAAATGTATTTGTGATTTTCATGATTGCAATGCCTAGTTGTTCAGCACTATTCGATAAGTAGGGAAGTCCTTTCTCAAGGGCATAGGGTGCAAAACCATAATTCCCATCAACAGAAATGACTGAGGGTAAGCTATTGTCAATTACAGGTTCTGCATCTCCTTTTACTTTGCCAGATCTTAATGAGGCTACATAACCAGGTATTCTAAATAAACCGTGAGACAATGAACCATCTCTTTCAGCATCATGTACAATTTTTGAAAGTGCAGTTGCGTTATTTTCGTTGCAACCATTTTTGGTGAAGACTTTAAGTGATAGGTTGTAAATATCACTTAAACTTAATCCCTCAGTTTCAATCTCAGACATTTTTTCCCTTGCTAAAAATTTTTGTAAGTTTGATTTTATACGTGTTATGAATTATATATTACACAAATAGATTTAATTAGTCATTATCTAATAGTCCTGCACCTGCACCAGAGTTTCGTGATACTGTAGTTTCTGGTACATATGTATTATAAGCTTTTTGTGATAAATATTCCCAAGTTTCTTTTTTTACACTATGAAGATGTTTTTTTGCATTATTTGGGTTTATAAATTTTTTAGATTTAAACCATTCTATTATGAAATAACCTTTTAATTTATTAATTTTAAAGAATTCAAAATTTGTATTTATTTCATAAAGTATTTCTTTTTTTTCATTAGATATTTTGAAAGTACCTCCATAGTTTTCACTTGTCTTTGCTAATAATGAGAAAAATATTAGTGGTGATATAATTTGGTTGGTAATAGTATTTTTTTTATTTTGTCCAGAAATTAACCAGTCAATAATTGGAATAGCATTCTGAATTGGATTCAAGTCTTCAACAGTTAACTGATTTCTTTCTTGTTTTATGGTTGTATAATCTTTAGAAACAGTCGCATACATTAAGTTCTTAAACTCTTCACAACCATCTATATTATTCTTCTGTAAAAAGGCAATAGCTTTGCCAATATCATCTGCCCAATCTTCATAAATTTTTTCTGAAACACATGATTTTTTTACAATTTGGTAAACTTCATTTTCTGATACAATCATTTAAAATTAAAATTAATTTGGGAGTGTTGAAAATGACCAATCGTCATAATTTTTATCACCTGAAATAAATTCTGAAGCAATTGGTGCCCCTTGAAATAAAGTAATTCGTGTCCATCTATCGGACTTTGGATCAAATTTACTGGCTCCAAAAAAAGCCAGTTTGCATCTTAGCATATCTATAGGTCTGCAATTTTTATCAACTAAATTGTTTCTGATTTCTGAGTAGGGATATTTAGAAGTATTTTGAATTCTTCTTATAATATATCTCTGGGATGGATTTTTTAGTAAAAAACTTGCGGTTGTTTCATTTTTATAAGGATATTTATCTAGTAACTTTTTTAACTTTTGAACATACATAGGTATATTAAACGGCATTTCTAATTCAGAACCTTCCTCTTTATATCTATTTCCTAAACGAGGTTCCAATTTTTCTTGTGATACATACCAGAAGTATGTATTGGAACTTTCTTGTTTTAGATTTAGTTTCAAAACCCAATCATAATTTTTTTTAATAATTTGCGATAATTCTGAAACTAACATAGAACCATCTATTTTAGGTTCATTTGGATTTGCTAAGCATTCCTCTATTCCATTAAAATTATCTGGTGCAAACTCAATGAGTATCGAAGCTATTAACTCTTGTGATTCAATTGATAAATTGTGTGTTTTATTGAAGATATATTTAAATGGGTATTGATTTGGAGGTTTTTTTTTAGTTAGGTTGTTTAAAAGTGAATTTATTTCAGCTCGTAAAATTTTTATTCTTTTTGATTGAATTTTATCATCAACATCCCATTCATTTATATGGTTATTAGCTCTTTTTAATAACTCAAAAAATCTATTGTTTTGGGAATTATTAATATTTTTAAAATTTAATACTTCGGCTAATATTAATTCTTTAGCCAATATCCAACTATGAAGTAAAGCGGGGTGATTAACCAAGAAAGGGGCCATGCCAAGACCAGTAGAATTACCAATACCAAAATATTTTTTTAAATTATAATCTAAAGCAACTGCATTTTTTCCACCTTTTAATTTTGCACAGTGCTCAACATATAAAAAGGAAAATTCTCTAATTAAGAAAACCGTTAACATTTCTACTTGAAAGGGGGGGGTTAATTCTTTTATTTTTGATATTAAGTCTCTATCAGCAATTCCAAATTTTCCATTTCCATATACTGCAGTAGTTCTCATCAAATAACTTGTTTTTTTAATTTTATTTTTTGATGGTTGCTCACCCTTAGATAAGCAATTAACTACATTCTCAAAAAGAGTCACAGATTTATTTGCACGTGATAAAACAAGAACGTTTTTATCAAAACGACCTTTTTCTTGTATTTTTACTTGAGACTCTAGTTTTTCTATTTGTTTATCACTTGGAATTCCTGCATAAAGGCAGAAACTAGCATCCCATTTTGTTGCAATTACTCTATCTGACCGTTCTTGGGGATTTAATTTTTCAGTAAAACACACTAATGAATATACTTGTTTGCCGAGTTCCACTGATAAGACACAATGCCCTTTTCCATCTGAATTCAATTTATTTTTATTTATTTGGAAATTCGGATCTTTTTTAAACAAATTTCTTATAAGTATTCTCATGAAGCTAAATTTCTGAGGAAATAATGACCCAAGTCTTTCTAGATTCATAACAGTCTTTGGATTTCTAACGTTTGGTGGTAAATTTATACACTTTTGTGTATTTTCTAATTTGGAATTACAAAGCATGAAAATTCTCTTCGTAAAAATTTAACCAATTTAATCCCATTATTTTAGATGTTTCTTCTTTGTTGAAACCAACTTTTTTTAGTCCAACTAGTAAATTAGGGAAATCACTGGTTTTTTTAAACCATTCAGGTTGAATAGGAAATCCAGCAGAATCTTTTGTACCTTCACCATAATCCATTTCTTTTGACCATGTTCCATTTCTCATCCATTCTACGACACTATCAGGTTGATTTTGACATAAATCTGATCCGATTCCAAGGTTATTAACGCCATATTTTTCTGCAGAATGAGCTATCATAGTTGAAAAACTCTCTAATGTACAATTAGTTCCATTCTTGAGGTGATGAGGATATGTAGAAAAACCAATCATTCCACCATTTGAAGTAACCTCTCGTATAAGGGCATCTGATTTATTTCTTTTTGATTCATGCCACCAGTTAGGATTTGCATGTGAAATAATAATTGGCCTTTCCGAATATTTAATAGCATCAAAGCTTGACTTTTCTGAGGTATGACTCAGATCTATAACTAATCCAACCCTATTCATTTCTCTGATAGCTTGTTTGCCGAATCTAGTCACTCCAGGATCTGTTTCCTCATAACATCCAGTTGCAAGCAATGATTGGTTATTATAGCTTAACTGCATAAATCTTACACCTAACTTATGAAAAACTTCGATAAGCCCAATATTTTCTTCAATTGGCGAACAATTTTGAAAACCAAAAATTATTGCAGTCTTATTTTTTTTATAAGCATTTCTTACATCATCAGCATTTCTTGCCAACATTAAAAGATCAGGATGTAGTTCAATAAATTTATTCCAACTTATAATATTTTCGATTGTTTGTCTGAAATTTTCATGGTAGCAAATCGTTACATGAACTGCAGTTAGATTAGCCTCTCGCATTTGTTCAAATACTTCTAATGACCAGTTAGAATATTGAAGGTTATCTATAAAAAGTGGGTTCTCTAGCATATTAAAAACAAAATATTGATAATATGACATTTATAAGTTTTAACAACATGAATTTTTATATTGATCACGTATTTTACTAAAAATGTAAATATGGAAGGAATTTAAGTGAATTTAACAAAATTTTACATAAACGGTGAATTTACAGATCCGTCTTCTAATGAAATATTAGGAATAATTAATCCTGCTACTGAAGAAGAAGTAGGAATCGTTGCTCTTGGTTCTATCGAAGATGTTGATACAGCAGTTTATTCAGCAAGAAAAGCTTTTAGTGTTTCCTCTAAATTATCCAAGGCAGATCGGTTAGATATTCTTGAAACAGTAAGAGAAAATTATAAAAAGCGCTTTAATGATCTTTCAGAAGCTATAAGACTTGAGATGGGAGCTCCCATTAAACTTGCCGAAGGAGCCCAAGCAGCAACAGGCTTAGGACATTTAAAAACTGCTATACGGGTGCTTGAAAACCATGAGTTTGAATATAAACATGGTGATTATATAGTTCGTGAAGAACCAATAGGTGTTTGTGGTTTAATAACACCTTGGAATTGGCCAATAAATCAAATTGTTTCAAAAGTTGCACCCGCTTTTGCTGCTGGTTGTACTGTTATTTTGAAACCTAGTGAGATTGCACCTCTTTCGGCAATGATAATTGCTGAAATAATGCATGAATCCAAAATTCCAGCAGGAATGTTTAATCTTATAAACGGATTAGGCAATATTGTTGGTGAAGCTATGTCCGCTCATAAAGATATTGATATGATGTCATTTACAGGATCTACAAGAGGTGGAGTAGCAGTAGCTACAGCATCTGCAGCTACTGTAAAAAGAGTTTCACAAGAATTAGGAGGTAAATCTGCAAACATTATACTTGATGATGATTCCTTTACTAAATCTATCACTAATGGTGTTACTCATGTTATGAGTAATACAGGTCAATCATGTAATGCTCCAACTAGAATGCTAGTACCTCTATCTCGACATGACGAAGCATTAGATATTGCAAAAAATGCTGTAGAAAATATTAAAGTTGGTAAACCTGATGATATAAATACTGATATAGGACCATTAGTAAGTATTACTCAATATAATAAAGTACAAAATTTAATTGAAAAGGGAATAGAAGAGGGAGCACAGTTGGTTTCAGGTGGGAAAGGTAAACCTGATGGTTTTGAAAAAGGTTATTATGTAAAACCAACAATTTTTGGTAACGTTTCTAATAATATGATTATAGCAAAAGAAGAAATTTTTGGACCAGTTTTATCTATTATTCCTTATGATGATATTGAGCATGCAGTTTCTATAGCAAACGATACAGTATATGGATTAGCTGCATATGTAACTGGTGAAGATCAAAAAAAATGTTTAGAAGTCGCAAGAGAATTAAGAGCTGGTCAAATAAGCTTAAATTATGGGTCTAGTGGTCCTTCCGCTCCATTTGGTGGATATAAGCAATCAGGCAATGGTAGAGAAAAAGCAGAGTGGGGTTTAGATGAATTCCTCGAGATAAAAGCCATTATGGGAAGTTAGATTTTTCAATATTAATAATTGGTCTTTAATTTTTTATTGTTTAATAATTAGCATTTTGCACGCTTTTTGCATCAATTGTAAAAAGAGAAAATTATTATGCTTAATGCTGAAGATACAAAAGAAAGAATTAGGAAACTAAGACTGAAAGTTGTTTCTGGACCAATAGATCCTGTGGTTGAAGACAATTTTAAAGAAAATATTCCCGAAAGTACCAAAATCACCACGGGATGGAATGATACAACAGGTTCTGAAAATGACGAACAAAATAAAATAAAAAAAAATAACTTCATTAAGGAAAATGTAGAAAAGGCACTTGTCTCTTTAAGTCAAAAAAAGTCAAAAAAATTTCAAGATCAAAATGATACTAAGAATTTGAACAGTAATATGTTCTCTCAATCCACTGTTCAAAGTGAAATTGATAATAGAATTACAAATAATTCAAAGCTAATAATTGATTTGTTTAATGAAAAAATAGAGGATCTTAAAAGTAAGATTGTAAATACAGATAATTTTGATGATTTCAGAAATCGTATTGCTGAACAATTAGAAGTCAGCATTACGCATATTACAGAAAAGTTAAACGAAAAAATTATAGAAATCCGTAAGCAAACTGACCAAAGTGATAAAGAATTAAATAATTTGATAAACAAAAAATCTTTAGAGTTACTTAATACTACAAAAGAGAATATAAATCTTTTTTCTGATAGACTAAATTTATACGACAATAAATTTTCAGAAACTACAAAAAAATTAGAAGAAAAAATTTACTCTGACATAAATCATTTAGTAGATGAATTTAGCTCTAAGATTAAAGTAGAAACTGATAAAGTCACTTTAATCAATGAAATGTTTAAAAATGATTTTACTAAAATTACTGAAAATTTAGAAGAACTTGATCGTAAGACAGATGAAAAAATAAATACTTTGAGTAATGATTTTGAAACTGAAAAATCTGAAAGTATAAATCAATTCAGTTTAGTTACCGGTTCTCATAATTCTTTAAAAAGAGATTTTGATGATTTTAGAGACTCTGCTGGATTAAAAAGTGATGCTTTAGTATCAGAAATTTCATTTCAAATAGATGATTTAAATACTGAATTTAACAAGAAATTAAACGTTGTTAACCAAGAATTAGAAAGTGCAATAGATAATTTCAATACTGATAATAAAAGTATTATTGGCAAATTTGACGTAAAAATTGAAAATTTGCATGAAACAGTTTCCTCCATAGCTTCTCAAATTCATAAAGATAATCAAGAATTAAAATCTGATTTAGATAAACGGGTCAATTTTTTAGAAAATAATTCAACTAAACAAATAGATTATTTAGAAAATGAACTTAATAAAAATCTTGATACTAATGAAAAAGCAATTGATACGATTAAATCTGGTTTGGAAAAAATAATTGATGAAAATAAAAAGCAGTCATTAGACAAAATTCAGCTAGTGGATAAAAATATTGCAGAAAAGCTTGATGTTTTTAATAAAGAATTAAAAACATATAGTTTGTCATTATATGATGAACTCAATGAGGAGATAAATAAATCAAATATCAAATCAAATGATTTCCTTCAAAATACAAATATATCAATTAGCGGCCTTAAAAAAGAAATAGAAGATGGAAAGAAAAATCTATTAACAGAAGTTTTAAGAAAAAATAATGACTTGAAAGAAAGTTTTAAAAAAGGATTAGACGAAACAAATAAGAACTTCAACAATTCTTTTATTGAAATTAAAAAAGCTTATGACTTAAAAATAAAAGACTACGCTAATATCTTTGACGTTAAAATAATGCAAAATGATGAATCCAATAAACAAAATATTGAAAAATTAAATCAAATTTTATCAGAAATAAAATCTAGAACAGAATCTAATTTTTCAGAACTAAGTATAAAATTATCTAATATGAATGATCTCATCATCAATTATAAAAAAGAGAATACTGATAATCAAAAAATATTAGAAACTAAATTTGTTGAAGCACAAAAAAATATTTTAGGAATGTTTAAAGACAAATATAAGACCTTAAAAAGTCAGATATGGGGAGAATTTTCAATATTCAGAAATACTGATAAGAAGAATTTAGAAAAAATAAATCAAATAGAAAAAATGATGGTCACCTTGCCAACACTTAAAAAAAATATTCAAAATCAATTAAACAATGAAAACAATAAGTTAGAATTGAAAATTAGTAATCAAATACGTGAGATTAACGATTTAATTAAATGTTTAGGCAATAGAATACTGAGCGAAAAAGAACTTATTGAAATCTTTCAAAACCATTCCTTGAATGTCAATATTGCTCAAAATGACAAACTTTTGTCAAAAGTAAAAAAGCAATATGAAAATCAAAAAATAAACCAACCAAAAAAAAATAAACTATCCAAAATGATATCTGTAGTGATTCTTTCTATTTCATTGATTGCGATTTTAAAAATTTTCACATGATGTTACTTTTTCGAGTCTATTAGATATGTCTCATAGTTAAATTTTAATTAAATTAGTGTAATATTTTTGTTCAATTTTATTTTTTTTATATAATTTTTTTTTTGTTCATTTAACTTAATTTTTTTGATTTATTTTTTTTTGTATTTAAGGAAAATTGTATAACAATCTAATATTAAATAAACTTTTCTTTTATTGTTTCTTGATAAGCTCTATTTTTTGATTAAAAATGAACGTTTATGAATCAATTTTTTTTTGTTCTCAAAAAAAATAAAAAAGGTCAATTAAAAAATTAAAAAAAAATATAAAAATTTTTATTGACCTTTGGCTCGAAAAATCATCAATTAGTATCCTATCAAATTTAAAATTACTAAATATGGTATTTTACCAGAGTGTTTTTGGTTTGAAGAACTATTTGTAAAATATAGAATTATGAATTTAATCGAGCACAAAAAAAATAAAGTTATAATAAGGAATCATAATGAAAGTCGATAGATTTAACACAAAAAATAACAATGACCCGTACTCTATAATAAAATTTAAAATAACATCATCAGAAATTAGGAATCCTGATGGAACTATCGTTTTCTCTCAATCAAATGTTGAAGTTCCTGAAAGTTGGAGTCAAGTTGCAGCAGATGTACTTGCACAAAAATATTTTAGAAAAGCTGGTATTGCAAAATATTTAAAAAGGGTTCCTGAAGAAGATGTTCCTAAATTTCTTTGGAGATCAATTCCAGATGAAAAGAAATTATCAACTTTACCATTAGAAGAAAGATTTTCAGGTGAAAAGTCATGTAAGGAGGTTTTTGATAGAATTGCTGGTGCTTGGGCTTATTGGGGATTTAAAGGTGGTTATTTTGATTCTGAAAAAGATGTTAAAGCGTATTACGATGAAATGAGATATATTTTAGCAAATCAGCAAGGTGCTCCAAATTCACCCCAGTGGTTTAATACAGGTTTGCATTGGGCTTATGGGATAGATGGGCCAAGCCAAGGGCATTATTATGTAGATTATCAGGATCAAAAACTTGTTAAATCCAAATCAGCTTACGAACATCCTCAACCGCACGCCTGTTTTATTCAATCAGTTAAGGATGATTTAGTAAATGAAAATGGAATTATGGATCTTTGGACTAGAGAAGCTAGACTTTTTAAATATGGGTCTGGAACGGGAACAAATTTTTCAAATTTAAGAGGCTTTAATGAATCTTTGGCAGGTGGTGGGTATTCTTCTGGAATGATGTCATTTCTAAAAATTGGAGATAGAGCGGCTGGTGCCATTAAATCGGGCGGAACAACAAGGCGTGCTGCTAAAATGGTTATTTGTGACATGGATCACCCCGATATTGAAGAATTTATAAATTGGAAAGTTGTTGAAGAACAGAAGGTTGCAGCTTTAGTTGCAGGTTCGAAGTTGCATGAAGAGAAATTGAATAAAATTTTCAATGCAATCAATAATTGGGATGGATTGGAAGAAAATGCATATGATCCAAAGAAAAATAAAAATCTTCATATTAGTATAGCTGAAGCTAAAAAATCTATGATACCTGAAAGCTACATCCAAAGAATTTTGCAATATTCAAAACAAGGGTATAATTCTATCGAGTTCCCAACTTATGATGTGGATTGGGATTCAGAGGCTTATTTAACCGTTTCAGGCCAGAACTCAAATAATTCAGTAAGAGTCACTAATGATTTTCTAAGTGCTGTTGAAGGTAATCAAGACTGGAATTTAATCAATAGAACAAATGGCAAAATTTCAAAAACTATTAAGGCTAGTGACTTATGGGAAAATATTGGTCATGCTGCATGGGCTTGTGCAGATCCAGGTATACAATTTCATGATACAATTAATTCCTGGCATACATGTCCAAATAATGGAGAAATTAGAGCATCAAACCCTTGTTCAGAGTACATGTTTTTAGATGACACTGCATGTAACTTAGCATCAATTAATTTACTTAAGTTTCTAGAGGATGGTGAATTTAATTCATCTTCATTTTGTTATGCTACAAAACTATGGACAATAACCTTAGAAATTTCAGTAATGATGGCACAATTTCCATCTAAAGAAATAGCTCAGAGATCATACGATTATAGAACCTTAGGGTTAGGTTATGCTAATATCGGAGGCCTTTTTATGAATATGGGCCTAAGCTATGATAGTGTTGAGGCAAGAGCCCTTTGTGGAGCTATTACATCAATTATGACTGGTATGTCCTACAAAACTTCTGCTGAAATGGCTAGAGAACAAGGGGCTTTCCCAGGTTATAAAAACAATAAAAACGAGATGTTGCGTGTAATCAGAAACCATCGAAATGCAGCCATAGGTAAAGAAAAAGAATATGAAAGTCTTCCAATTGAACCCATCTCATTAGATTTTAAAAACTGTCCAGATGGAACTTTACCAGTATTATCAAGAGAAATTTGGGATGAAGCTCTTAAAATTGGGGAACAGTTTGGCTTTAGAAACGCACAAGTAACAGTTATTGCACCAACTGGGACAATAGGTTTGATAATGGATTGTGATACAACAGGCATAGAACCTGATTTTGCACTTGTTAAATTTAAGAAATTGGCCGGTGGTGGTTATTTTAAAATTATTAATCAGTCAGTTCCTACTGCATTGGAGAGACTGGGTTACAATGATAATGAAAGACAGGAAATTATTGGATATGCGGTTGGGCATGGAACATTAGGAAATGCCCCACATATTAACCATAGCTCGCTTATTGGTCATGGTTTTGGTAAGGAAGAAATTAGCAAAATCGAAAATGCGTTGCCTACTAGTTTCGATATAAGATATGTTT
Organism: uncultured Alphaproteobacteria bacterium; assembly: GCA_902611605.1. Classification (GTDB taxonomy): domain Bacteria; phylum Pseudomonadota; class Alphaproteobacteria; order Rhodobacterales; family Rhodobacteraceae; genus CACIIZ01. The sequence goes on along the minus strand of CACMAH010000006.1, from coordinate 12,402 downwards.
TTAATCAATGGACGCTTGGTGAAACCTTTTGTAAAGAAACTCTTGGTATACCTGAAACAAAACTTAATGATCCTACCTTTAGTCTATTGCAACATCTTGGGTTTAGTCCTAATGAAATTGAGGAAGCAAATACTTACGCTTGTGGAACTATGACAATTGAGGGCGCTCCATTGCTGTCTGAAAACCACTATGCAGTCTTTGATTGTGCAAATCCTTGCGGTAAAACAGGTAAAAGATTTCTATCAGTTGAAAGTCACATATATATGATGGCTGCTGCCCAAAGTTTTATATCTGGAGCAATTTCCAAGACTATCAACATGCCAGCTTCTGCAACTATAGAGGATTGCAAAAAAGCATATGAGTTAAGTTGGTCATTAGGAGTAAAAGCTAATGCTTTGTATAGAGATGGATCAAAGCTTTCTCAACCTCTTTCATCAAGTCTGATTGATGAAGACAATTCTGATACTGAAGATCATCTCACAAAAAGTGAAGTAGTTGCAGAAAAAATAATTGAGAAAATAGTTTACAAAGAGGCACTAAAAGAAAGAAACAAGCTACCAGAAAGAAGAAAGGGCTATACTCAAAAAGCTATCGTGGGTGGTCATAAGGTTTATTTGCGAACTGGTGAATATACAGACGGTAAATTAGGTGAAATATTTATTGATATGCATAAAGAAGGAGCTGCGTTTAGAGCAATGATGAATAATTTTGCAATTGCAGTTTCCGTAGGTTTGCAATATGGGGTACCTCTTGAAGAATATGTTGAAGCCTTTACATTCACTAGATTTGAACCCGCCGGCATGGTTCAAGGCAATGACAGTATTAAAAGTGCTACATCAATAATTGATTATATATTCCGCGAACTAGCAATATCCTATTTAGATAGAACTGATTTAGCACACGTAAAACCAATTGGTGAGGTTTTTGATGATTTTGGCTCATCAGCAAAAAGCACCAATAATGTGAATACTGAAAATAATCATACGAAATCTTCTGCTCCTGAAGAAAACATTGAATTAATCAAGCAATTTACATCAACTGGATATCTTCGAAAAAGATTACCAAAGAAACTAGTTGAAGAAACTAAATCCATAATTTCAACTGGTGTGGCAAATGAAAGTAGTCTACTTTATGATGAAACTGTTGATTTAAATGCTGAAGAAGAGTTGGAAAGCAAAAATCAAAAAGCAGGGATGAAAATTGATGAAAGACAAATTGCAAAATTAAAAGGTTTTGAAGGTGATCCCTGTAACGAGTGTGGAAGTTTCACTTTGGTGAGAAATGGTACATGCTTGAAATGTAACAATTGTGGAAGCACAACTGGATGTAGTTAGTAAAATTGGTCAATTTTAAAAACTTTTAGAACAACATTTCAAAGTTTTTCATCCTCTAGAAAGTGCTGCAACACCAGTTCTAGCAATCTCTTCAAGACCTAGAGGAACCATAAGGTCAGCAAATGCATCAATTTTTTCTGGTGTTCCCGTAAGTTCAAATGTGAAGCTAACTAATGTACTATCAACTACTTTAGCTCTAAATACATCTGCTAATCTCAGAGATTCAACTCTTTTTTCACCTTTAGCAAAAACTTTAAACAGTGCAAGTTCTCTCTCCACTGAAGCACCTTCTGTTGTTAGGTCATGCACATCATGTACAGGTATCATCCTTTCTAATTGAGCTTTTATCTGTTCTATAACAGATGGAGTACCAGAAGTGACGATAGTAATTCTTGATAAATTACCAGTATGGTCAACCTCAGCAACCGTCAAGCTATCAATATTATAGCCTCTTCCAGAAAATAAGCCGATAACTCTTGCCAAAACACCAGCCTCATTATCTACTAAAATTGCAAGAGTGTGTCTTTCAAATTTATCGTCTTTTGGGTTTCTTAAGTTATAAGCACTTTTTTTTGAAACACCCTTTTTTAAAAATAATTTTTGCACAGTTTTTTCTTTCTTTTCTAAACTAACACTGCACCTGATTTGCCAATTTCTTGTTCCGGCTCTTCAGCACTTAAGATCATTTCGTTATGAGCTTTTCCAGATGGTATCATAGGAAAGCAATTTTCATGTTTTTCAACTAAACAATCAAAAATTACTGGTCCATCATAATTTATCATTTCTAAAATTGCGTCATCAAGCTTGTTGGGATCACTGCAACAAATTCCTTTTATCCCATATGCTTCTGCAAGTTTAACGAAGTCTGGTAGTGCGTCAGACCAACTGTGTGAATATCTTCCACCGTGTAATAATTCTTGCCATTGTCTAACCATACCTAGTCTTTCATTATTTAGAATAAACTGTTTAACAGGGAGGTTATATTGTACTGCTGTCCCTAACTCTTGCATATTCATTAGCCAGCTAGCTTCACCAGCAACATTAATAACAAGAGATTTTGGATGTGCAAGTTGTACTCCAATGGAAGCAGGGAAACCATATCCCATAGTCCCTAGACCACCTGAAGTCATCCACCGTTTTGGCTCTTCAAACCCCATAAACTGAGCAGCCCACATTTGATGTTGCCCCACTTCAGTAGTAACATATCTGTCAGTATTTTTAGTTAATTCTTCAAGTCTTTGAAGAGCGTATTGTGGTTTAATAGATGACTTTGATTTATTATATTTTAAGCAATTTACTGCTCTCCAATCTTGAATTGTTTTCCACCACGATTTACTCATGGAAGACTTAGATCCTCTTTTTCTCCATAATTTTAAGAATGCCTGAAGAGTGGTTTTAATATCCCCAACAATTCCAATATCAACTAAAATATTTTTATTTATAGATGAAGGATCAATATCTATATGAATTTTAGTGGAATTTGGACTAAATTCATCAGTTTTGCCAGTAATGCGGTCATCGAATCTAGCTCCTATACAAAACATAAAATCACAATCATGCATAGCCATATTTGCTTCGTAAGTTCCATGCATTCCTAACATACCCATCCAATTTTTTTTAGATGCAGGATAGCAACCCAGTCCCATTAAAGTAGAAGTTATTGGAAAGTCACTCTCATGAACTAGTTCTCTGAGAAGTTTTGAAGCATTATCTCCAGAATTAATAACTCCGCCACCTGAGTAAATTATGGGATTTTTTGCATTTTCAAAAGCTTTTACTGCTTTTAAAATTAAATCACTATTTGGTTTTATTTTCGGTTTATATCTTTTTGGTGTAAAATCTGTTTTCTTCAGGTAAGATCCAGTAGCAAATTGTACATCTTTTGGGATATCAACTAAAACTGGACCAGGACGACCGTTTGTTGAAACATAGAAAGCTTCGTGTATTGTTTTACCAAGAATATTTGTGTCCTTTACAAGCCAATTATGCTTAGTGCAAGGCCTTGTAATTCCAACTGTGTCAGCTTCTTGGAAAGCATCATTACCTATCATGAATGTAGGCACTTGTCCTGTTAATACAATTATTGGGATACTATCCATAAGTGCATCTGTTAAGCCAGTAACTGAATTAGTTGCTCCTGGTCCTGATGTAACAAGGGCAACGCCAGGTTTTCCTGTTGATCGAGAATATCCTTCTGCTGCATGAATTGCTCCTTGCTCATGTCTTACAAGAACATGCTTTATTTTACTTTGTTTAAAAATTTCATCATATATAGGAAGAACGGCACCGCCTGGATATCCGAAAACTGTATCAACTTTTTGTTCAAGTAATGCTTCTACTACAATTTGAGCTCCCGACATAATATTATTCATATCAATACCTAATTTTTATTTTAAAGTTTTTTATATAATAGCATTAATAATAATTAATTAAAGTATTGAAATAGTTGTTATTATTAAAATTTTATTAATCTTTCTAAAAAAATCACCGAATAATTTCAAATAACTATATATTGAGCAATTTTTAAGAAAATTTTAAAAAATAAAAGGGATTTAATTTCAAATATTTTCAATTAAAATGTATAATAAACAATTTTAGCTTGAAATAAGTATAGTAAATAATGTATACGATGTTTTCTTAGTATACAATGCTATAAATTTTAGAGAGGGAAATTTAAAATGGATAGAAGAAAATTTATAACTAACTCTACACTGGCTGGTATTGCTGGTGGCGCAGCTTTGGCTACACCATCTTTATCTCAAGGTAGAGAGAAGTTAACAATGGTTACAACATGGGGACGTGGTTCATTTGGTGTACATGATGCGGCTCAACGATTTGCTGATAATTGTAATGCTATCTCTGGTGGCACTTTAGAAATTGATCTTAAAGCTAATGGCGAACTAGTTTCTGGAACAGCTGCTGCTTTCGACGCTATGACTTCAGGGACTGCTGATGCTGCTCACTTTGCTATGTACTATTACATTGGACAGAACCCAACAACTGCTTTTTTCACAGCAGTACCTTTTGGAATGACTTGTCAAGAACTTGATGACTGGATTCTTCATAATGGTGGAAGAGAATTATGGGATGAACTCGGAGAAGAAATGGGTTTTAAAGGCTTTTTAGCTGGGAATACTGGAACTCAAGCAGGTGGTTGGTTTGGAAAAGAAATCAATTCGGCAGCTGACTTTGAAGGTCTTAAATACAGAATGCCTGGTCTTGGTGGTAAAGTTATTTCCAAAATGGGTGCTTCATCAATCACTATGGCAGGTGGAGAAATCTATCAGGCTTTACAATCAGGAGCTATTGATGGTGCCGAATGGATTGGTCCAGCATCTGATGAATCCTTGGGACTTCATGAAGCAACTAATATCTATTATACAGCTGGTTTTCATGAGCCTGGAGCAGGTTTATCTGTCTGTGTTAACCTTGATCGTTGGGATGGATTATCTGATGGTCATAAAGAAATGATTAGGGTCTCTGCTGGTGAAGCTAATAGATGGTCTCACTCACAATATCTGGCGAACAACGGTGCTGCTTTAGAAAGACTTATAGCTGGTGGTACTAGAGCTTTAGAATTTCCTAATGATGTGTGGGATGCTTTTGGTAAGGGTGCAATGGAAGTTTTTGAAGAAAACATGGATGATGATTTGTTTAAAAGAACATATGAATCAGCTATGAAGTCAATGCGTGCTTCTTCTGGATGGATATCAAAATCTGCAGGTGCCTACATGACACAGCGTGACAGAGTTATGGGTGGTTAAGCCACAATAGCAACAAATAAATTGTAAAGCTCAGCAAAATATATTATTTTGCTGAGCTTCGTATTATAATTTTGAATTTTCTCAAGTAATATCAATTTTAGGTAAACAACCTTATGAGTTTTATTCAAATACTAGTTTCCTTACTTAATGGTCTTCTTGACATAATCTTGGCTATTCCAAGACTATTATTGTGGTTGTTTGAATTGTTTTCTGCAACTTCTAAAGCTGAAATTGCAAGGCCTACGTTAGTTTCAATAGAAGCAGAGTTGAAAAATAATGGTTTATTAAAAGATTTTAATAATGAGCTTAAAGGGGTAGCTAATATAAAACTTGAAGCCCCAATTATCTTAGAAAATTCAAAAAATGATAATGTTTTAAATAATAAAGATCTCTTTTTAGATTATGTTTCAGCTAAAGCCGCTTCACCTGATTATCCTTTAGACCGATTTAGTATAGATTTTGCAATGTTTGGAAAATCTTCTGAATTTTTGTTTATGGTGCTTGCTGCAGTTTTGGTAGTTTGGATAGGTGGATTTTTTTTTAAATCTGTTTGGCGATATAGCTATAAGGCAATTAATCAATTTAATACTAATTTAGGAAAGATAGCTTCATGGTTTGCATTGATTATGGCCATCATGCAAATAATGATAATTTTTCTACAGCAAGTATTTAGAGCTAACGGATTTCCGTTGGCATTTTTTGGGATAAATATCCTGCCAGATTCTGATGTAATAACTATGCCTTGGTTTGCTACTGAATTGATGTTTTTTAATGCCATAATTATAGCTTTTGCATGTGCTTTTACTTTTGTTGAAGGTGGTCATGTAAGAGTTGATCTAGTTTACAGTGCATTAGGAAAAAAGAAAAAAGCCCTATTAGATATTATTGGTACTGTTGTTTTTTTATTACCATCTATGGCAGCATTATGGTGGTTAAGTTGGCATTTAGCTATAAATAAAATAATGACAGTAACAAATTTCAATCACCTTACCACTTTGATGACTGGTAGAGATGTAATAGGTAGAATTTCTGGTGCCTCTAGTTTTAAGGGTTGGAATTGGACAGTATCTACTGGTGAAACATTTACAGGCGTCCCATTGTATTTCTTTTTACTTTTGGTATTAGCTGCCCTCATGTTTTTACAGGGAGTAAGCTTTTTATTGGAAAGTACTGATAAATTCACTTCTAGAGACAGTAAGGACAAGTAGTCATGGTTTATAAATTTAATATTTTGAATAATTAGGTGAAAAATGCTTTTTGGTTTAGATGGTGTTGAATTAAGTCTAATTATAGTTTTTTCGACTTTATTTTTATCAATTCTCTCCGGCTATCCTGTAGCATTTGGTCTTTCTGGAGCTGCAGTTGTTAGTTTTGCTATAATTGCATTATTAAATGAATGGGGATTACTTTTAGTAGAAAATGAACAAGGGCAGTTTGTACCTGTATTAAATAATCATATAGGCCTAGCTATTGAAGATGTTAATGCCTGGATAGAAGGTACGAGAACACTGGCACAGTGGGGTTCTAATACCTATATCAGGGCATTTGGTGAAAATCAAAATGATACACTTTTAGCAGTGCCATTATTTGTATTAATGGGAATTGCTCTAGAAAGGTCCAAAATTGCTGAAGAACTACTAACCTCAATGGGTAAGCTTTTTGGTGGTGCACCTGGTGGTTTAGCTGTTTCAGTAGTTGCTGTAGGGGCATTATTAGCAGCTTCTACCGGTATAGTTGGCGCAACTGTTGTGACAATGGGGTTAATATCTTTGCCGACTATGTTAAAAGCTGGATATTCTAAACCACTTGCTACAGGTGTAATAGCAACTTCGGGCACACTTGGCCAAGTTATTCCACCTTCTATTGTTCTAGTTTTATTGGGTGCAATGGTAGGTGATATTTATTCAAAAGCTCAGAAAGCAAGGTCTGAAGCTCTAAATATACCTTTGCCTGAATTATTGGGGAGCGATATTGCGATTTCAACAGGGACACTTTTTAAAGCAGCTTTTATTCCCGGTATTGTTTTAGCGCTATTATATGCAGCTTATGCATTTGGAATTGCACTTTATAATCCAAAACTGGCTCCCCCAATAGGAAAAGATAATAATAATGAAAATAAAAAAAATAAGTCTTCTTTGAAAAAACTTTTTAATTTTGTCACATTATCAATTTTAAGTTTGTTTATAATCTTTTTTCTTTCAACCTCTTTGAATATAATCGGGACGCAACAAAAACCTGAAGATGCGCTCAAATTTTCTAGTTTTCAAGCACTTTTTGAACGTATCCAAGATGCAAAGCCAAATAAATCTATTAATCAGGATGATTTTGAAACCTTAAGAGAATTCGTTCTTTTAAAATCAAGAAATAAAGATGTACCTTCTCGGTTAAGAGAAGATTGGGAAGTAATTTTAAATGAAACAAATTCAGATGATATTATTAAAACATTAAGAACTAATGAATTTGAAACAAGGAAAAATGATCTGCTGGTTGGCTTAAGTAGATTTTCTAATGCAATAAAGGCAATGTTAGGAGAAGAGAGAGCAAGCGAATTTCTCTTAATGCTTTCAGTTGCTGAAAATGCAAATTCTGTATCAGAATTAGCAGAAGCAGTATCAAATGCACCAACTGGAACTGAAATACAAAAATTAGCAAGAACTGCCTTAGAAACTTTTGATTTTTCTCCATTCTTAATTGCCGAAAATAATTATAATGAAGTTTTATCAAAATCAAGAAGGAAAAATTTTAAGTCCTTTGATGATGATCAAAAATTTCAAGAATTCGAAACAAGAAAGAAAGATGTAATAAGAGTTTCAGAGGAGTTAACTTCATATTATGCTGATTTTTTACCAAATGATTTCATAACTTCATTTAATGAAAACTTGTTAAATATAAAAAATTCTATTGATTTAAAAGATTTAGTAAAAAACATAAGAAAAATGCCTACAGGGTCAAAATTAAAAAGAGCTTTAGAACCAGCAAAGCAAATTTTAGATAAAGATGCCCTAATGGCATCTTCTTTTAGTTACGAAAGGGCTGTACGAGCAGTATCTAATGGAGAAGTAAATTTTGATATAAGTTTGCCAGTTGAAGATGAAGCAGCAAATCTTATAAGGTTAGCATATAAAGATTTAGGGGATGGGATAGCTTTAAAAGAATTGGGTTCTTATCTAAATTCAAGTCTTGATAATTATAAAACACCCCTTATAAGTACTTCATTAGCAGTATTTTGTTTAATTTGTTCCTTAGCACTTATTGGCTCTCTTCCTCTAGCTGACATAAGATCAAAAATATCAATATATATTGGTATTTTTGGAGTTTTATTTACTCTGTTTATGGCTATTTTTTATGTTGGTGCTGAAACACCACCATGGACAAGAGTATTCTATTATTTTTTTCCATTCATTTTTCTGTTCTATGGTTTAAAGCAATCAATTCATTTTCTACTAAAAATTGAAGTAATTAGGGTAGTTGTGCCACCTGTGGTATTAATAATTGCTGTATTAGGTTCTATTTTTGGAGGAGTTACTAATCCTACACCAGCTGCTGCCCTTGGTGCAGGAGGAGCATTACTACTTGCAGCGATAAAACTTCTTAGTACTGAAACTCAACTAGGACCATTAAATAACAAATCTGGTCGTCAATTTTTGCTTTTAACAACATTATCAATAATTTTAATGTTAACAATAAAATGGAATTTTTTAGATGATGACGAATTAATAGGGTTTGGTAGAACGGTTGCTACAAATATAGCTGTAATAACCTATATAATTTCAATGTTGGGGATATTTTATGCATTAATTATTTTATTAACTGCAAGATCAGATGGAGTTCTTGAAAAAACTCCAGACGGTTTATACAGTAGTGTAAAGTCATGGTTGCTTTCTAAGGACCGTCTTTTACCTAGTATTTTACAAGAAACTGCTAAAGTTTCTGTAATGGTTTTTGCTATTTTAATTGGGTCTCAGTTATTAGCACTTACTTTACGTTCTTTTGGTGGTGAAGAATATATTGAACATTTTTTACGAAGTTTTGAAGATCCCAGAGTACTTTTATTAGTAGTAATGGTTGTATTATTTTTTTTAGGATTTGTTTTAGACTTTATTGAAATAATTTTTATAGTCATTCCAATAGTTGGCCCCGTAGTTTATGCAGCAGATCCAGCTATAATGCCTCCAGAATGGATTACTATTTTAATCGCAGTAAATTTACAAACATCTTTTATAACTCCACCTTTTGGTTTTGCTTTATTTTATTTAAGAGGTGTTGCACCAAAAAATATATCTACTTTGGATATATATAGAGGAATATTTCCTTTTGTTATAATACAAATTATTGGACTTACTATACTGTGGTTTTTTCCTCAAATCGTTACTTTTTTACCAGATCTTTTACCAGATAACTAGTTCATTATTTCTAGTCTGGATCCTGAGAAAAACGTGGAAGTTGAATGATACTCTCGAGATTTGAGTTATCTTTGTGTAATTTAGGAAATTTTTGGCTAGAATTTAAATCAAAAGAATTAATATTTTTTTCATTTATTTCTTTCCACTGATTTTTATAAAAAACCTCTGCTGGAAAATAATTAGATTTATATCCCATTTTAGAGTTATCTTTAATCCAATAGCCTAAATATAAATAATCTAAATTACTACTTATTGTTAAATTTATGTGATCTAATATCATAAATTTTCCTAGACTTTGTGAGTTATACTTTGGATCATAAAAAGAATAGACCATTGATAATCCATCCTTATTTTTATCTGTTAAGCATACTGCAACAAGTTGTTTTTTTTTATCTTTTTTAAGTTCCCAATATTCAAATATTTCGCTATCGACATTTGTTTCTTCAATCATTGAAGAAAATTCATGGGCATCCATATCACTCATTCCACCATTTAGGTGCCTGCAGTTAAGATATTTTTTAAAAATTTCATATTGTTCATCGGTAGCTTCTGGTTTTTTTTTAACACGTATAAGCTTTTTGTTTTTATTTAAAACTCTTTTTTGAGATTTAGAGTAGTAAAATTCATTAACTTTAATTCTTATTGAAAGACATGCTGAACAATTAGAACATAAAGGGCGGTATAAAACTTTTTGAGATCTTCTAAATCCTTGTAATGATAGTTCATCATTTAAATTAACAGAATTTCTTCCATATAATGCGGTAAATAATTTCCTTTCAATCTTACCTTTAATATATGGACACTTTTGTGGTGCGGTCACATAAAATTGAGGTATTCTATTAAGTTCATAACGCATTTAGTGGTCTCATATTTTTTTAAAAATAGTTTAATCTAATTAATATTATATTTCTCTATAACTAATCGACCCAAAAAACAAAAATATTAGAGTTTTATAATTGTAAATAGGCTAGATTTAAAATTTATTTATTCCAATTTTTTCTATATTGAAAGGCGTTTCCTGATAAATTTGATTAACCCAGTTGCCAAATAATAGGTGTGCATGGCTCCTCCATTTATTTATAGGTCGAAATTTTGGATTATTATCTTCAAAATAATTATATGGTATTTGAGTATTTTCATTGTTTTTTAAATCTCTTAAGTATTCTTCTTTTAATGAATTTGTTTCATATTCAATATGATTTAACATATATAAAGTTTTATTACTATTTTCTTCAATTAGACATGCGCCCATTTTTTTTGAATCAAGTAAAATTTTTAGTTCAGATTTACTTAAAAGGTCTGATGAATTTATTTTAGTCCATCGGCTTGTTGGTATAATTATATCATCTGAAACTCCTCTTAAATATGGAGAATTAGGTTTTAAATTCTCATGTCTAAAACAACCAGACGCTTTCTCTGTTAGGATTTCTTTATTTATACCAAATCGGTGATAAAGCATTGCCATTGCACCCCAACAAATAGAAAATACAGAATGTACATTAGTTATTGTCCAATCCATAATTTGACATAGCTCTTCCCAATAAATTACATCGTTAAAATCAAGTTTTTCAATAGGTGCTCCTGTAATTATAAAACCATCAAACTTCTTATTTTTTATATCCTTAAATGCTTTATAAAATTTCGTAAGATATTCTGGAGAAGTATTTTTGGGTTTATGATTTGTTATTTTAACTAAAGTAAGTTTTACTTGTAGTGGGGTAGATCCAATTAATCTTGCAAATTGTCTCTCTGTTTTTTCTTTTTCGGGCATTAAATTTAATAATGCTATTTCAAGTGGTCTAATATCTTGTCTTTCAGCACTATCTTCAGACATCATCATAACACCTTCTTCAGAAAGTATTTTAAAAGCTGGTAAATTGGCTGGTAATCTAATGGGCAAATTTCTTACTCTTATAAAATATTTAGATAATTTGAGACTAAATTGATGAAATCTTTTTCATTTTTGACCTTTGAAATATCATCAGCATTAATAGTGATACCCCAATTTTTTGCAATTGAATCATAAATTGGTATCCTGTGATCTAATAAATCTTCGAAGCAATATAAAATAAACTTATTGGGATCAACATTTTTATTATTGACATTATTAATATTTTTAAAATTAGACCACTTTTCATTAAGGAAGTTTTCATTATAGTAAATTGGTTTAGGATTGGCTTTAAATCTTTTTATGAGTTGATCTTTATGTTTTTTATCTCCTTTTATAAGAATAATTAACGTATTTTTATACAAGTGAGTTAATAGAGGGTCATTTGGATCTTCTGGATTAACCACTTCACAAATTGATCCTGAAGTATCACATACGAAGTTCTTGTAAGCATAAATATTATTTGATTTTTCAATAAATTTATTGGTATCCATTACGGATAAAATTTCAGCTTCTCTATGTTGTTTTTGTCTCTTTTTATAAAGGTTAAAATCAATTCCACCAAGATCTTCGCTTCCAGGTTTTCCTAAATATGTAGAAAGAGGTGAAAGATTGTTAAAATTTAAGTTTGAGGATATATAAATACTGTCGGAGAGAAGTAAATCTCTCAAAAAAACGTTTTTCATAGCCTCTTGTTTGAAATTATCAACAATATGCTCATCAAGATATCTAGTTCCGATTCTGTAATCAACAGAGTAATGAAACCAACTAAATGTTGATTGTAACATGTTTGATAATTTTGTTTTTCCAAGACCAGACATTCCAAGTAAAGAAACTCTTTTATTGGTACTAGTCTCCCAGTCTTTTTTATTTTTATAGATCAAATTTTGATATTCCTAATATGTAACTAGTTATTAAAGTTATCAATATCAGAAATTTATTTTAGTATCTAGAGAAATCAGGTGATGAAAGTTTAATCAGTGTATCATCAATTTTTTGTTTAAGATTTATTC
>CACMAH010000005.1 GCA_902611605.1 uncultured Alphaproteobacteria bacterium | reverse complement strand
ATCGTTAAAGCAGTTTTAACATTATTTTTTGTAACTCCAGTATCTATTATAGTATTTTTTGCTTTTAAAATTAATTGATGAATTATTGAATTTATTTTTTTTAAATCTACTTCATGGATAATTTTTAGTATACTTTTTGCTATTTGGTAATTTGCTTGTGTATAAAGGAAACCCAGAGCTGAACCAACCCCAGCCATTTTAGGTATAATAATCTTTCTTATTCCTAATTTTTTTGCAATACCAATGCTATGTAGTGGTCCACCTCCTCCAGTTGCAATTAAAGTATGCTCTTTTATTTTTTTTCCATTTTCAATTCCGTGAGTTCGAACTGAATTTGCCATGAATTCTTCCGCCATTTCAATTATTCCAACAGCTGCCCATTCTATTGAATTAAAATTTAAAACTTTTTCTATATTTTCTTTTATTGCTTTGTTAGAGTTTTTTTTCTTAAGAGAAATACTATTATCAGAAAATTTTTTCTCAGTTATTCTGCCGATAATTAAATTTGCATCAGTAATTGTTGGTTTTTGACCTCCTAGATTATAGCAAGATGGTCCTGGATTTGCTCCCATGCTTTCGGGACCAATTTTAATTCTTCCAGTATCATCAACTTTTGCTATTGAACCACCTCCAGCACCAATTTCTAATAAATCAATTGATGGTATTTTGAGGGGTAAACCACTACCTTTTTTGCTTATGTCTGATCTAGCAATTTCAAATTTTCTTTCCTTAATGGCATTTCCATTTTTTAAATAACAAATTTTAGCAGTAGTCCCTCCAATATCGAGCGATATAGATTTATTTTCATTTAATGATTTAGATATATAAGAAGCTAAGGCAACACCACCAGCAGGACCAGACTCCACTAGTCTAATAGGAAATTTCTTTGACTGAGAAATAGTCGTGATCCCAGCATCAGACGAAATCAAAAACATTTTCCCTTTGAAACCTAACTTAATTAAGGATTTTTCTAGAGAATCTAAATACCTTATCATTAAAGGTCTAACAAAACTGTTGGCGACGGTTGTTGAAAATCTTTCATACTCCCTTACTTCTGGACAAATTTGATGGCTTGTACACAAAGTGATTTTTGGAGGGAGATATTTTCTTAGTGTATTTTTGACAAATAGCTCATTTTCAGCATTAGTGTAAGAATGTAAAAATCCAATTGCAATTGCCTCAATTTTTAATAAAGCTAATTTTTTTGCTAAAATCTTTATTTCATTTATTTTTGGCTTCAACATTATTTTTCCCGAAGCCAAGCATCTTTCTTTAAGAGTAAATCGAAGATTCCTTGGAACTAGGGGTTGTGGGAGTTTAATATTCAAATTGTACTGGTCAAAACGCTTTTCATATTGCATCTCTAAGATGTCCCTAAAACCACTTGTAGTTATAAAAGCAGTCTTAGCCCCTTTTCTTTGAATTATAGAGTTTGCAGCAAGAGTGGTTCCGTGAATTATTGTATTTATTTGATTAAATGATATACCTTTTTTTTTAATAATATTTTGAATACCTGTTATTGCGCCTATCTCTGGGTTGGTTGTAGTAGTTAACACTTTTTCTGATAAAATACTTTCTTTATCTTCTAAAACTATATCAGTAAAAGTCCCTCCTATGTCTACAGCAATTCTATACATCAATTGACTTTCTTTTACTTAAAGAATGATCCATTAATTATTATCTATTAACTTTAATACATCTTTAGTACTTCTTACATCTGCAAAGAATTGTATCATATTTATAAGTGTTGAATTGTGCTCTTCATCACTTCTAGTTCCATTTGCATCTTCAACAAAAATTGTTTTATAATTTAAAAACATTGCGTCTCTAGTAGTAGACTCACAACACACATTGCTCAAAGTTCCCGTAATAATTAAAGTATCAACATTACTTTTGATTAGATATTTCTTTAGATCAAAAACATCAGGAGCTAATGCACTTGAACGATTTTTTATTATTATTTTATCATCTTTTTGTACGTCCATTCCACTCCATAACTCACCAGGAAACGAACCTTCTTTAGTATCTTCTATTATTTTTTTTCTACTTTCCTTACCACAAAAGTTTTCATACCAAGAAATCCATTCAGATGTATACCTATGTTTAGTCCAAACTATATGACCACCTGATTTTCTTAATGATTTAGCAATTTTATTTATATTGGGTGCTATCGCTTCAACCCCAGGTACTTCTACTATAGAAAGATTTGGAATAATAAAACAATTTTGCATGTCTATGATCAACAATGCAGTAGTTTTAGGATTAATTTTTTCATGTATATTAAGTTTACCTCGGCGTTTAATTACACGTTCTTTGATGTACTCAGGTATTTTAGAGTTATGCATTTTTAAACCCGTTTCATTATTTTAATTTGTGATCCCCCTAAGTCTTTCAGATCTTCTTCTCAATAACTCTACAACTGTTAGAAGTATTATTGAAATTATAACTAGAATTGTTGCAACTGCTAAAATTGTTGGACTAATTTGTTCTCTGATACCGGAAAACATTTGTCTTGGTATTGTTCTTTGCCTAACATCAGCTAACTGTAAAACTACGACAACTTCGTCAAAGGATGTTATAAATGCGAATAAAGCTCCAGAAATTACCCCAGGTAATATCAATGGCATTTGTATTTTAAAAAAAGTATTAACTGGTCCTGCCCCTAAGCTACCTGCTGCTCTGGTTAAACTTTTATCAAAACCAACTAATGTAGCCGTTACTGTAATAATAACAAAAGGTGTACCAAGTACGGCATGCGCTAAAATTACACCAATATATGTTTTAGCAATCCCAACATCTGAAAAAAAGAAAAATAATCCAGAAGCAATTATTACTAAAGGTACTACCATCGGTGAAATTAAAAGTGCCATTATAGGTCGCCTATAGGGCATTTCACTTCTTGATAAACCTATTGCAGCTAGTGTTCCAATTGAAGTTGCTATTAAAGTAGAAAAAATACCAATTATAAAACTATTCCTAATAGATCGTATCCATTGAGCATTAGCCCAAAGATCAGACCACCAGCCTTCGATTGCTTGAGGAGCAACCATCCCATTGTAAAGAATATCTTTATACCACCTTAAAGAATAAGCATCAGGATTGAAATTTAGCATTCCTTCTGTGAAACTAAAGTAGGGTTCTATATTAAAGCTAAGAGGAAAAACAATAAGGATAGGAGCTATAAGGAAAAGAAATATCAAGCCACAAATAAATCTAAATCCATAAAACCATAAAACTTCCATTGAAGTTGCATAGGGTGGAAGACCCAACCGATAATTACCAGAAGAAAGCCATAAACTGATTTTTCCTAAAAACCAACCTATTATTGCTAAAATTATTGAGTAAGTAAGACCAAAATAAATTAGAGAACTGAAAAATAAAATTGAAGAACATAAAATTGAAGAATATAAACTCCTTTTTAATATTTTAATACACACATAAGTAAGTGTAGTAAAAATAGCTAAGCCTAAAATGGCATAAATTAGCATTAGATCTTTTTGGCCCGTTGCTGTCAAAAACCCTAAAATTGCTCCAAAAATGCCTGGCCAAAGAAGATTAAACCACATAGGTGGTTTAGGTGGTATATATTGAAATGGTTTATGCAAAGGTTATCCTAATTTCATATTATCTATTCCTACGACGCGGTCATAAATCCAGTACAAAAATAATATTATAACCAGAAGAACTCCTCCCATTGCGGCCGCTAGAGACCAATTAAGAGATTTTCTCATATGATAATCAATAAAATTTGAAATCATGGTTCCATCCTGACCACCAACTAAGGCAGGTGTTATGTAAAAACTTATAGCTAAAATAAAAACTAATATAGCGCCGGCTCCTATTCCAGGTATTGTTTGAGGAAAATATATACGCCAAAAAGCAGTCCAATTCGTTGCTCCCATTGATTTTGCAGCTCTTACGTAAGAAGGAGGTATTGTTTTCATAACCGAATATATTGGTAATATCATGAATGGTAGTAAAATGTGCGTCATTGAAATTAATGTGCCGGCTTTGTTATAAATCAAAGTAAATCTGTCTTCATCAGTTGCTATTCCAAAAACAACAAACAAATCATTCAATACCCCTTGACCCTGTAGCATAGCAATCCAAGCTGTTGTCCTTACCAATAATGATGTCCAAAAAGGTAATAATACTAAAATAAGAAGCAAATTAGATATTCTAATTGGGAGGTTAGCTAGTAGGAATGCTACTGGATAGCCCAAAATTAATCCTGCAATTACTACAACTAGAGATATTTCTAAAGTTCTAATAAATAACTTAACATGAATACGTCTATCCTCTGATTTTTGAATGAAAGAACCTTCAGCAGTATATTTCATATCTAGAGCAGATGCCAAAAAAACAGGAGTTAGAGAATGAGATGTAACTTTCATTGCTCTCCAGGTTTCAAGATTCTCCCATTTCTTTTTTACACCAATTAGAGATTCCTTAAAGGGTGCTTCTAGTTTTTTGGCTTTTCTTGCTGAACTAGTGAATAAGGATCGTGAACCAGACATTTCTCGATTCATACGACTTGCTACTTTTCCAATATTTTTAGTTTTCTTTAACCATACTAAATCTAATACCAAGGCCTCATACATCTCCTCAGTTGGCTCAGATTTACCGTCCCATTCCGCAAGGATGGGTGTGAGATTAACCATATATTTTTCAAAAGTGTCGTTATAAACTCCACGTGTTAGAAAAACAATTATTGGAAAAACAAACCCAACTGAAATTAGTAAAAGCAAAGGAATAACCAAACCAAAAGCTCTTAATCTACTTTGGAATAGTGCTCTAGATAACTTTTTCTTTAGAGGTATTCCATCATTCGAGAGCATCTCTTTTCTTTTTTCATTTTGGGATGCCAGCATATTTATCACAGATTAGTTTAATAATAAAAAAATGCACATAGAGTTTAACCCTATGTGCATAATTTAAGTTCAAATATTAGTTAGCTAACCAAGCATTAAACCTTTCATTAAGTTCTTCACCATTATCTGCCCAAAATTCAAAATCATTTTGAAGAGCATTTTTCAATGCAACCTCTGTCGTTGGCATATGATCAATCATTTTAATGGAAGAATCACTGTGGAAAGTCCCAATTAAAGGAATTGAAGAATTTCTTAGTGGTCCGTAAGGTATCCAACTAGCCTGATCAGCCAATCTCTTAGTGTCTGTTGAGAAACGGATGAAATCAAGAGCAGCTTCTTTATTCTTACTTCCTTTTGGAATTACAAAAAGGTCAAGGTCATATATTTGGCCGTCCCATACCAATCCAAAAGGTTGTTTTTCTTGAGCTATAGCGTTGAAAATTCTACCATTCCAAGTAATGGTCATACTAACTTCACCATCTGCAAGAAGTTGGGGTGGTTGTGCACCTGCTTCCCACCAAACAACATGATCTTTTATGGTATCAAGTTTAGCAAAGGCTCTTTTAACACCTTCCTCTGTACCTAATAAGTCATACACTTCAGCAGCAGGAACTCCATCTCCCATTAGAGCCATTTCTAACATTGCTTTTCCTAATTTTCTCATACCTCGCTTGCCTGGAAATTTTTCAATATCAAAAAAGTCAGCCATAGTTGTTGGAGGTGTATCAAATTTAGTCTTGTCGTAAGCATATAATGTTGACCAAACAATGTTTCCTACTGCACAGTCTTGTAAAGCACCTGGTAGAAAGTCTTGCGTTGCTGGTGAACCATCTGGAGCAGCTGGTAATGTTGAATGGTCAATTTCTTCTAATATCCCTTCATCACAACCTTGAAGTGCATCAGACAGCTCTACATCTACAACATCCCAAGTAACATTACCTGATTCAACTTGTGCTTTTACTTCAGCTAAACCACCGCTATAATCTTCTGATACAACCTGGTGCCCAGTCTTTTGTGACCATGGTTTATGATAAGCTTCAACTTGGGACTTAGTATATGCACCTCCCCAAGACACTACAGTTATTGAGTCTGCATTTGCACTAAAAGCAACAATCAATGCACTTATAAAAGCAAATGTAAATTTAAATAATTTCATTTTTATCTCCCATTAATTAACGATTCGTTAAAATAATAAAACGAACTAAAACAGATAATATATTATTGCACCAATCTATCAAGTGCACGACAGTCACTAGTAGACCAGCTCACTTTAGTTTTAAGTCCTATTTTTAAATTTGAAATACTTTTTGAGTTAGGTATCTTAACAATGAAATTTTCATCACCTTCTACCAGCATTCTACATCTTATATGATCCCCAATATAAATTAATTCAAGAACTTTTGCTTCAGATGTGTTTTCTCCTTTAGTACCTACCTTAATACGCTCAGGTCTAATTGATAATGTTGTTTTTGAACCAATTTTATCACAATTCACTTTTTTACTTTTTAATAAATTACCTTTAGACGTTTTTGCAGTAACCACAGAACCTTTTACATCGACTACTTCAGCCATTATTTTATTATTTTCCCCAATGAATTGAGCCACAAATGCATTTTCGGGTTTTTCATATAAATTGGGTGGTGATGCCAATTGTTGAATAACTCCATCATTGAATACTGCTACTCTATCTGACATAGTTAATGCTTCAGACTGATCATGTGTAACGTAAACTACAGTCACACCAAGTCGTTCATGTAGATGTTTTATTTCATATTGCATGTGCTCTCTTAACTGTTTGTCAAGTGCACCTAAGGGTTCATCCATTAAAACCAACTCGGGTTCAAAAACTAAAGATCTAGCTAAAGCTATTCTTTGTTGTTGCCCTCCAGATAGCTGTGCTGGTCTTCTGTTCCCAAATTCTCTCATTTGAACCATATCTAGAGCTCGTTTGATTTTTTCTTCTCTTACGGTTTTAGTTAATTTTCTTACTTCCAGTGGAAAAGAAAGATTTTCATAGACTGTCATATGAGGAAACAGAGCATAATTTTGAAAAACCATTCCAATACCCCTTTTATGGGGAGGTATATTATTAATAGGATTACCATCTAATGATATTATTCCATGAGTTGCAGTTTCAAAACCAGCTAACATCATTAAGCATGTGGTTTTACCAGAACCAGAAGGTCCCAGCATAGTCAAGAATTCACCTTTAGATATCTCTAGATTCAAGTCTTTAACGACTAGTACTTCGCCATCATAGCTTTTTTGAACATTTTCAAATTTTACAAAGGATTTATTACTAGTGGCCATCAAACTGTTCGTCATTAATTAAAATTAGAATATAAACTAGACTAGTCAGTTAAATAATACAAACCATAAAAAAATTCTATCGTTGCTACAAATTCTAATTTCCAAATAAAAAAGGAATTTTTGCAACTCCAACTGCAGCTTCTATATTTATTCCTGATGAAATTTTTGTTTTAATTATCCTCATTCTAATTTTTTCCCATACTAAATTTTTTGAACCACCCCCAACTGTAATGATATGTTCTGGAAAACTCCCACCAAGCTGATGAATAACCTCATAAGACTTTTTTTCTATTTTTGCCATACCTTCTAACAAACCATGAAGAAATAGAGTTTCATCGTTTGGTCGAGGAATTAGTTTAGGTTTGCGTTCTGGATTATTTTCTGGGAAACGTTCTCCAATATTTGCAAGAGGATAGTATTCCAGTCCACTTGAGTTATTTGGATTTATTTCTTTACTCAGGTTTGTTATTTGATTTTTAGAGAAATATTTTTCAAGCACATTTCCACCTGTATTAGATGCCCCACCAACTAGCCAATACTTTCCTAATTTATGAGAATAAAGGCCTATATTAGAATCCTCAATTTGAATCTCCGATAGTACTTTTACTGTCAAAGTACTTCCTAAAGAAGTCACTGCTGATCCTATTTTAAATTTTGAAGATGCTAAAAATCCTGCATTTCCATCAGTAGTTCCAGCATAAATATTTGTTTTTTTATTCAAACCAAGTTCATTAGCAATGACCTCATTTAATTTTCCAAGATGAGCTCCAATGGGGTATACTTTAGGCAATAAATTTTTTTTTAAACCTGTCCTATGGATCCATTCAGGCCAGTCATTTTTTTTTAAATCATATCCTAATTTAAGAGTATTGTTTTCATCTGATAATCCACCTTTTTTTAATAAATTGGCTACTATAAAGTCTGCCTGGTGCATCAAATATTTTGCATTTCTATTTTTATCTTCTTTTATTAATCTTAAGGCTCTTGAAAGAGTTGAGTTTTGACCTTTTGCAATGTGATTTTCAGGAGAATATTTTTCAATTATTTTTGCTTCTTTTACAAAACCTGTTGCATTATACATTAGAGCTCTGGTTACAGGCTGTAAGTTTTCATTTGCCAGTAATACTGTACCAGAAGTACCGTCCACTGCTATTTTTTTTATTTTAGAAGAGTTAATTCCTTTACTGTAAAGATCGATAATGTTTAATTTAATTGCTTTTTTTACTGTTTTCCACCAAACAGATGGATTGATATTATCTAAATTTTGAAGCTCATGTTTAATACTAGAATTGCTAATAACGTCACCTTCACTATTTAAGGTTGCTGTTTTTACTCCAGAAGTACCAATATCTATTCCCAAGGAAAGTATCATTTAATTAGTATTAATAAAATTGCTTGAATTGTTTATATCCCAATCCAATAACTTAACTTAATCTTTTTCTTTTAAAGAATTAGGTAACTAATACATAGCAGATATTTTCAATAATATTAAATGAATATTTAAGCATGGACTTTTTAAATCGTATAGGTTTTGATTTTATTAAAATTGCTATTAATCTTTTTAAAAATTTTTTATAAAATTATAAGAATGACTTGTGATTTTTTATTTTCTTTGGAGGAATTTAATGACAGTTATTAAGGGGATATATAATGGTTAAAAAATTATATCTTGGAGTTGATATTGGAACATATGAAACAAAAGGTGTATTGGTTGACCATGAAGGAAATATTTATAATCAAGCATCTATAAAGCATGAAATGATCGTGCCAAAGCCTGGTTGGGCCGAACACTCACCTAAAGATGTATGGTGGGGAGATTTTGTAAAGATAACAAAACAACTTTTAAAGAAAAAAGATATTTTTCCTGAGCAAATAAAATGTGTTGCAGTTAGTGCAATTGGTCCATGTATGTTACCAATTGATAATAAAACAGAACCATTATATTCGGGTGTCTTATATGGGGTTGATACAAGGGCGACTAATGAGATTAACTATTTGAATAAAACATTAGGTAATGAAAAAATTTTTAATTTCGGTGGAAATGCCTTAACCTCTCAATCAATTGGGCCAAAAATTCTTTGGCTTAAGACCCATCATCCTGATATTTATCAAAAAGCAGAAAAAATAGTAACATCTACAACTTTTATAGTTCAAAAACTTACAGATCAATGTGTTATAGATCATTATACTGCTGCCAACTTTACGCCTCTTTATGATAAATTGAATCTTAAGTGGAGTAGTGAACTTTCAAAAGATATAGTTGATATATCAAAACTCCCTGAATTAAAGTGGTCAACAGAGATTGCTGGATATATTACAAAGCAAGCTTCATTAGAAACTACTTTGCAACAAGGGACGCCGGTTACTGTTGGAACAATAGACGCAGCAGCAGAAGCTATAAGTGTAGGGGTAAAGGATACTGGTGATATTATGATTATGTATGGATCTACTATGTTTTTTATTGGTCTGACAAATGGTAATAAGTCAAATGAAACATTATGGTCTGCTCCATGGTTATTTAAAAATGAATTTGCTTTAATGGCAGGTACTTCTACAAGCGGAACCATAACACAATGGTTTAAAAAAGAATTTGCAAAAGATCTTAACTCAGAAAATGCTTTTAGTGAGTTGTCAAGAATGGCGGAAAAAAGCCCAATTGGATCAAAAAATTTAATAACACTTCCATATTTTTCGGGTGAAAGGACACCAATTCAAAATCCAGATGCATGTGGAATAATTTTTGGTTTAAATTTGACACATAAAAGAGAAGATATTTACAGATCTATAATTGAGGGGATTAGTTATGGAGCAAATCATATTCTAGAAACATTTACAGAATCTGGTTTTAAACCAAAAAAACTTTTTGCAGTTGGAGGAGGTGTGAAAAATAATATTTGGTCAAGCACAATTTCTAATATTTCTGGTTTCAATCAAGA
Source organism: uncultured Alphaproteobacteria bacterium (assembly GCA_902611605.1). Taxonomy (GTDB): domain Bacteria; phylum Pseudomonadota; class Alphaproteobacteria; order Rhodobacterales; family Rhodobacteraceae; genus CACIIZ01. The sequence continues at coordinate 88,248 of CACMAH010000005.1, read as the reverse complement.
AATCAAAAAAATTACTGTCGGTGCAGCTTACGGCAATGCATTTCTTGCAGCACTTGCAATAGGTGATGTATTAAGAAAGGATATAATAAATTGGAATCCTTTGGACTGTGTTGTTAAATCATATCCAGATCCTTTATATCTTAAGCAGTTTGAGTTATTTAAAAATTTATATAAAAATACATCTACTTTACTAAAAAAATAAAAAATACTTATCAGTTATTTCTCAATATAAACGGTTATAATAAAATTTATAAAAAAAATCATGATCTAAAAGTTTAATAAAAATTATTAAATAAATATAAATATCTGCCTTAGATTAATTATAAAAATATCAAGAGAGTACTAGGATGAAAATATTGATTATTGGTGCAGGGGGTATGGTTGGTCAAAAATTAGTTAATAAACTTCTTGAACCAAACTTTAATGCTTTCAATATTGATGAAATATGTCTTTTTGATCTATATTTACCAAAGTATAAAGACACTAGGATAAGGCGTGAAATCGGTACAGTTGAGAATAGTGTTACACTAAAAAAATTCTCATCTGAAAGATTTGGTTTAATTTTTTATCTAGCATCTATTGTCTCTGGTGAAGCAGAAGAAAATTTTGAGAAGGGTTGGAATGTTAATCTTTTCTCAATGTGGAATTTTTTATCTGCTTTAAAAGTAGAACATCTAAATAGTTCTAGAAAGTATATTCCAAAAGTAATTTTTACATCATCAATAGCTGTATTTGGCTCTCCGTTCCCAGATAAGATAGATGACGAATTTCTTTGTTCTCCACAAACTAGTTATGGAGCACAAAAAGCTTCAATAGAAATTTTGATTTCTGATTTTAGCAGGAAAGGCTTTATCAATGGTATTTCCCTTAGACTACCAACTATTTGTGTTAGGCCAGGAAAACCCAATAAAGCCGCTTCAGGTTTTTTTTCAAATATTATTAGGGAACCTTTAAATGGTAAAAAAGCATATTTACCTGTTGATCCATCAGTCCGGCATTGGCATGCATCTCCAAGATCTGCAGTAAATTTTTTAATTCATGCAGTATCACTAGAAACTTTCCAACTAGAAAATAGGAGATCATTAAACCTTCCTGGGGTAAGTTGTACAGTAGAAGAACAAATTGAGTCATTAAGATCTATAGCTGGACAAAAAGCAGTTGATCTGATTGTTTCAAAAAAAGATTTATCAATACAACATATGGTTAAAGGATGGCCTAAAAGTTTCTCACCTCTTAAGGCATCACTGTTAGGATTTAAATCTGAAAATAATTTTAACGAAATTATTAAGGTATTTATTGAAGACGATCTTAATTGATTGTTTTAAGTTACTAATGACGGCAATCTCAAAAGGGGATTTGGTGGAGCCAAGGGGATGCTTACATCAATAGGTATCTTCCTAACTGCTAGAACAATGCTTAATGGACACCTACATTCCATATCGCAATATTCAATTTAGGAGTTGCAGCAACTATATATTCTCCTTTCTAAATCCCCAATCTGTGGCAGAGGTTATATATACATACGTATGGGGGTGGGGTGGCACTTGCTTTCCCTAGTTAACATTTGATCAGGCATCCCCTATACTAGTAACGGTTATTTTAGTGTGAAAGAAAATAAGAAAGAAAAGTATTGCAAGTTACGTGATGAAACGTAACAATATTACAAATTTTTCCCTTATAATTAAAAAGGCTTATATGTTTCATATGATGATAAAAAAATATTTTTGGCTATTCATATATATAATTTTAATTCTACCAAACTTTGCGAATTCAAATGAAAAAGTTTTAGAAGCTCAAAAAATTCTTTCTGAAATGGGATATGAAGTTTTACAAAATGGGGAATTAGATGATCTTACTATTACTGTAATAAATAAATTCTATAACGATCTAGGGATAGAGTATGATGGAGTATTTGACGATAATGAAGTTGAAAACCTTAAGAATGCAAAAATATCTGGATTTAACCCTAACAACCTAAAAATTAATTCAACTTTATCAGTAGAAAACATTAAAGAAGTTCAAAACTTATTATTCCAAATGGGATATAAGATTAAAGAAACAAATAAATTAGACGACATCACACAAAATGCTATCGTTAAATTTTATAATGATCTTGGAATTACATATGACGGTATATTGAATGATAAAAAAATAAAACAAATTAAAAATGCTATGCTTTCTGGATTTAAAAGTAGTGAAATAGATATTGAATCTACACAAAAAAAAATACAACCAACTAATCCTAATAAGGTTTCTTTATGCCAAAATTATGAAGTAATACCAAAACAAAACAAAAAAAGTTTTTCTTCTAAAATTAACTCTACTACTTCAAGATTTATAAGAACTGAAACGATGTGCAGAATAGCAACTGAAGATTGCTTAAAACCAGAATTACAAGAAAAAGATAACTTAATGATAAGTGATCATTTATATGCATTTGCTGATTTAAATAATGACAATATACCTGAGCTTATAGCTGGAGCTTTTGACGAAACTTTCTTACATAATAATCCTATATCGAAGAGAATTTATGCTCCCGGCAATAAGGAAAGAGCTCTAAAAAAACATCAGTATTACTTTTATAGTAGTGACCCAAATTTCCAAACCCCTAAAGGTACTAAATTTCTTGTGGCCAGAAATATTTTGGTTAATGATTTCAACAATGATGGCAAAGATGATTTATTTTTTATACAATATGGTCCGGACGTTCAAGGTAGAGGAGCTCCACAAAAAAATGAAATTATGTTGTCTTCAGAAAGTGGTTATAAAGTTAAATATGCCCCTGGAAAAAAATCAAGATGGCATGGAGGAGCCGCTGGAGATATTGATAATGATGGGGATATAGATGTAATTGCTTCTCCAGTTGTAAATTATGAATTGGGTAAGTGGACTGATATTGCTCTTTATGAAAATATTGGATCAGGAAATTTCAAATATAAAATATTATTTAATAATGTAGGGAAGTTTAGCTTCCTTGAACTATGGGATGTTGATAATGATGGACATCTAGATATTTTAATGAGTGGGCATACGACAAATTTGCAAATTAGCTGGGGAAAAGGTAATGGTCGTTTTAGTAACCCAGTAATTCTTTTAGAAGAACCTAATTCAAAGACTCAAGTAATAGAATTTGCGGATATTAATAATGATGGAAAATTAGAATTAATTTTACTTTCCTCTTTATCTACAGATCTCACTAAGAAAAAATACAAATATGATATGTATTACGGTGGTTTTGAAATTTCTGTACTCGAAATAGATAAAAGAGAAATTTTATCTAAAAAAGTTATAACAAGACATATTCATCCTAAAGGGCACCATTCTTGGTTAGCTCGTATTTCGGCTTGTGATATAAAAAATGACGGAAACATGGATTTAGTTTTTGAAAAAATTGGTGAAGGTAATTATTTCACTGATCTCACAGATCAACCTTTTTATGACTGGAGTAAAACTGATAAAGTTGTTTGGTTTAACGATGGTAAAGGTAATTTTGAAGTCATTAGATTTGAAGACCCTATGTATTTTAAAGATGATGAAAGGTTTAGATATAAGGAAAATAAAGATTATATCAAAAGACTTTTAAAACATGCTGATGAATACGGTATTTCATTGAAAAAATATATTCCACACAAAACTTACTATAAAAGTGAAGATGGTAAGTTATTTATTAGGAATCAAAGAAATATGCAACCATACACATTCATTCCTTTAGAACTAGAATGAAATATTAATGGTAAACCAAATCCCCCATCTGCTGCACACACCAACTATATAATATATCTATGATATCCCCTGTGGCTCAAGTGATAGGAAAGTAAGTGAGAACACTTAAAGTGTTGCATATGAGTGTACCCAATTCACTCAAATCAATACCACAGTAAGAATGTAGTAATAGGGTATCTTATCAACTTAAAGAACATTTTAAGAGTTAGGCAGACTCTAATAAGACACTCTAGTTTGCTAACATCCTTTATAGTTCTTCTTCACACACTCTCTAGCTAATCTTTGTGCTTCCTCTATTTGGGATGGGGTCATTTGTTTGGCTAATTTATCTCGCTGCTCTCTAGCAATTTTATGACCTGAAGAACCAGATATGTTCCACCACATATGAGTTTTTACATAATCTATAGCAACACCATTTCCATCTCGGTAACTTAATCCTGTTTCTTTTATTGGTCAAAAAATCTTATAGTATCAATTTTTTATTTAAGTCTTCAGATCTAAACGACTTAAATTTATTATCCTGAATAGAAAACCATTTGCCTAAAATTAACTCATAAATAGCTCTATAATCTAAAGTATATTTCATATCCCCTTCAATAAGATTACCTAGATCAGGATGGTTGCCATAAATACCTCCATTTACTTTACCACCTATTAAAAAGTGTGGTGCAGCAGTTCCATGATCAGTTCCTTTATTAAAGTTTTCTATTGCTCTTCTTCCAAACTCAGAATACGTAAAAACCAAAGTATTTTCCCATTCTCCTAATTCAACCATTTGCTTTTTGAAACCAGATATCGCATTACCTAGATTCCTAAGTAAATCATTATGACGCCAAAGCTGGTTTTCATGAGTATCAAAACCATCAATTTTAACCTTAAAAATTGGAGTATTTATGCCAGCTGCAATTAATCTTGCAGTTGAAGATAATTGACGTCCTAAATCACCAGCATTTACTCTTGATTTTGGATATTTGAAAGATGCTGAAAGTTTTTGTGATATTCTATCCATTGATGTGTTCAAATCTAAAGCTCTATTTAAAAGTAAATTAAGAGATGGATTTTTAGTTTTCTTAGACAAAACAAATTGGTTTTCACTTAGCTGTAGAAATTGATTAGCTGATGTCATTGATAACCATATTCCATCTGGAGAAGTAAATACTCCCATACCACCGTCAAGACTTATCCCATGAGCGTCTAAGTCTTGATCGTCCTTCAATTCTTCAATATCTTCTGTTAACCAACCTGACCTTCCACTTGATGAACCATCTCCACCAGTTTCCCAAAGAGCAATCGATTTAAAGTGTGATCTATTAGCTCCGGGGTAGCCTAAGCCATGGATAATTGCCAAATCATTATCTTCAAAAACGTTAACTAAATTTTTTAAAGCTGAATGTAGAGAAAAATCATCTGTTATACTTATACTATCATTTTTTTTTATTGCTAACTCAGGTCTCAAACCGTAGTAACGATCATCAGAATAAGGTATAACAGTATTTAGACCATCGTTTGCACCAGAAAGCTCAATTAAAATTAATCTTCTACCAGATTTTTTGGCTGCTGCATCGATTTTGACTGGAACTAATGGTAAAATTAATCCACTCAAAAACGCTTTAATTATTTTTCTTCTATTCATAAATTTACTTAAGATGAAATACTGGATTTGTAATAAGGTTTTTTAGTGATAATTGATTATTTAATAAGGAAACAGGATTATTGGCTAAAACTGCTTTTTTTATATTGATATAACCAATAGAGTTGTTTAGGGATGTCTCCCACTCATTTAAATCTTTATTCAATTTAACTGAAGCAGGAATTGGTATATCTTGATTGAAAGAAGACATCGCCATGGACATCATTCCTTCGGATTTCTTTTTATTTGAAACAAAAAGAACCTTAGGAAAATTATTGTTTTCTACATATTTAGATTTTTCTAATCTTTTATACATTTTTTTAATTACCTTTTCCCAACTATCTAAAATATCTTTACCATTTCTTTCTTTAAAATTTCTACCTTCTTGCATTTTTTCTATCAAAGAAGGTATAGCCCTCCACAACGCTGAAATAAACTTTTGGTCGTTCTTATTAAGTTCATTATATTGTTTTTTTTGTGAAGATTTTTCTTTGGGGCCAATTGAAAACTCTAGTACTTTTACTCTTCCATCTTCCCAAGTAAAATTTGATTTTGGCCAAACTCCAGAAATACAAGTATCCGAACAATTCTCGCTTGTTAAAACAATTTTAAAATCTCGATTTGGATCATGAACAATTTTTAATTTAATGCCAGACTGAAAATGAGAATTGAATTTTACGTTTAGTAGTGAAATATTAATCTCATTCCAATTATCATTTTTATTATATTTTTCTCCCCAATCAAAAGCAACTCGTTCTATAATTAATTGATCTTTTTTATTTTGTACTTCATTAATTTTCGTACTATTTTCAACTTTAATTGATTGAGTGATATCCATAGTGACATTTCCACTACAATACAAAAATCCAGGATTATTGTTGTTGTTTATGCAATTAGAATTTTGTCTACCATCTTTAGCTAAAAATAAATTTTTTCCTATTTTTATCCAATCTAAAAAGAAATTTCTGTCGCCTCCATCAGATCCTCCTGGACCACAGCAATGATCATTAACAAAATGAACAGAAACCTTATTGAATTCAATACTAGGATCAATATCAAAAGTTTGCATTGTCCAAGGTATCTCTTCTCTACTAACTCTTCCAAATAATTCGGTATCATGACCATTTTTTGCAGAAATCATAGGTGATTTCCATTTAAGTTCGTTTTTATAAGGATTTTTTTGATTATTTAATAGCATGATTTTAAATTTTGGAGGCCCTTCAAAATTTTCAGCACCATATCTTATAATAATATTATCATTTCTAGACATAGTTATTTCAGGATCTTCTCTATCTAAATCAATTAATGAAGTACCGTCATTATCAAAAAAGTTTGCTAAAAACTTACTTCTATTCAATAATCTTGCAGGTGTAATCCATGAAGCTCCTCTTGACCATCCACCCACATTAGGTGGTTCAAATATATTTTGACCTAAATTTGCAAGAACACCTGGTATTCTTTGCCAATCCAATGGAAGAAAACCAGTTGACCTTATTGTTCCAATTACAAGATCGACTGGAGATTTGATTATTGTTCCACGATATTTAATATCCCAAAAGCTTTCAGAAGAAATAATTTCTGAGAATAAAACAGGAATTTCAAAATCAGATTCTTTAAATCTTTCTGCTATTTTTTCAACTTCTTTTTCGTCTTTTAAGGTCTCAGAGATATAATATTTCCAGAATTTTTTTGTTAAAAAAGTCGCCGCTTCAGGTTGAAGAAATAAAATATCAATCAAATCGTCTCCATCAAAATTACCTTTTTTACCAAAAAGAGACTTTTGTTTTTTATCGTGAGCCCAATGTGCTCTACTAAAATTAACTTCAAAATTTCTTAGTCTATTATATCTATAGCCGGTTAATGCTCTAGAAGCCTCTTTTACTGTTTTTTCAGTATAATTTCCTTCACCTAAAACAAACAATTCCATTAATTCCCTTCCTAAATTTTCATTAGGTGCACCCTTCTTACTACTTTCAGCATCTAAATAATTAAGCATGGCAGGATCTCTTATAATTTGTTTTACAAGAACTTTGAAATTTCCAAAGCCATTTTCTCTGAACATTAAATGTTGTTTGGCAATAGAGATGGATTCTTCTGAAATAGATGAATATTCAACAGGAAAATGATTTGTCCAAAAAAGTAATAATCTTTCATTTTGTGGATAAGGAGTTGATATCATTTCTTTTATCCACCAGTTCTTTAGTTGATATATCTCATTATCTCTAGCAACTCGAAATGATTGTCGACCTGGTTCATCATAATCCCACCTGATCCAGTATTCAGGCAATTCTTCATAAATAAAATTAGGAGGCTTTGATTGAGGAAAAGTATTAAAATTTTTTAAAATGTGAAATATACCTTCTGCACGACTGAAATTTGAGAATCTTAATATTTCAAGATAATTCGCACCGATACCTGTTCGCTCTAAAAGATGTCTAGCATCAGAAATACTCATTTTTTTATTCAAATGAGGTTGTTGTGACCATTGTTCTAATTTTCTTTTAAAATATAAATATCTTAATTCTTTAATATCTGATTTTTTGATTTTATAATTATTTTTTATTTCTTCTAGGCTATAAGCTTTTTTTAACGCTTTAATGGTTTTTGGTCCTTTTATACCGTCTACATTACCAACATCAAATCCTGAGATTAAAAGGTAACTTTGCGCTTGTCTTACTAATTGTTCTGCAAACAAAAATTTTGTTGATAAAATGATAACTATCAAATTTAAAAAAAAAATATTCATAGTGAATAAAAATTAGAATTATTACTATAAAATCATAGCAGTAATTAAAAAAATAAAAACAAAAATGTTCTATTATATTTATTTAAATTAACACTTATAAAAAAATATAAAGCTACTCAAATGTTAATTCCTTTAAATAAGTGATTATATAAAAATGCTACTAAAGATTAGATATTTATAAAAAAGTGACATATTGATTATAAAATTGTGAAAGTAAGTCCCATGACATCACTACTTTTGTTTTAAAGAATTTAAACACTTTAATATTCCACCATATGCCATTTAGATTCAGGAAGTATTCTTCCTTGATCATCGTGAGTAGCAAATAAGGATTCTAATAGTTTTTCTGCACTAAATACTAATGGATCTATTTCATAGTACTTAGACATTATCTCATCTAATAATGCTTTACCTTTTTCACCTTGAGAAACTGCTACTGCTTCAGCATAAGTTGATACTTCTTTTAATGAACCACAACTTCTTTTAAGAAATCTTCCACTAAAAAACTTTCTAATTCTTTAGGTATTGGTGCAACCATATAGAACCTGTTACCTTTAGATGGGTATTGTTCAATATAAATTTGTATTGGTTTCAAAAGACTTACTCCCCAAGTGTGTACCCTTTTGGAAAGTTATTATACTGAAAATACCTTATTTTCAAACATATAAGGAGAAATGATAAAAATGGTGGAGCCAAGGGGGATCGAACCCCTGACCTCTTGCATGCCATGCAAGCGCTCTCCCAGCTGAGCTATGGCCCCAAACTTTGGAACAATATTAATCAAAAAAAATTAAATAAAAAGATAAAAATCATTTTATAGAATTTGGTTCAAATTTCATCTTCTTCTTTAGTTACATCAGGAATAACACCAATTGGGGTTGAATCTTCTTCTTCTTCTTCTAGTAAGTTATCTTCCAAATCTACACTAGAGTTAGCCTCTTCTTCTAATTCATCATCTAAAATGATATCTTCAGGTTCAATCCCTTCAATTTCAGAAGAATTTTTTTCATCAGTTGATTTTTTGGATGATGTATCTTTTGTAGATTTTTTGAATACTTCCATTATAGAATCTAGGCTGAAAGTATGTCCGCAATTAGGGCATAGTAAGGGATCTTTGTTTAAATCATAAAAACGAGTATCACATTTTGGACAAGTACGTTTTTTTCCCCAGGATTCTTTTGCCATTTAATTTCCTTTGATTGTTGTTTGCAATGATCTGCCATAACTATGTTAAGTTGTCAAAAACTTAAATGAAATTTTCTAAAAAAAAACATTTAATTTGTTTTTCTAAGTAGAGTTTTGCTATGATTACTAACTCGTTATATAAATTTTTAAACATGGTTAAATAATGACTTTTTACAGTCCGGAGTTTGATAGATATATACACATAAATAGAAAAAATAAGATTCGTAGACTTTCTTTAAAGGTTTGTAGAGTTACTGGTAAAATTTCCATTAATGCATCATTGTATTTATCTAATTTAGATATTTTTAATTTTTTTAATAAAAATCGTAGCTGGATCTCTAAGCAACTTAGTAAATGTGCAGTACCAAAAATTGTAGATAAAGGCTTAATGCTACCTGTTGAGGGAAATTATTATGAGATAGTTTCTAATAATCATGTTTCAACAATAAGATTTCTTGAATCGAATAAAATTTGTTTGCCTAAAAATATTATAAATGTAGGCCATGCAGTACAAAAATTTCTTATTGTATATTGTAAGTCAATAATGACCCCATTTATTATTGAAAAATCAAATTTATTCAAAAAAAAAATTCAAAAAATAAGTTTTAAGGATACTAAATCGAGATGGGGGTCTTGTTCTTCTAAGGGATCAATAATGCTCAATTGGCGTCTTATAATGGCTCCTCCATCTGTTTATAAATATGTGATAATTCATGAATTATCACATTTAGTCCATATGAATCATGGATATCTTTTTTGGAAACTTGTAGGTGAATTACACCCTAGTTACATGAGTGACAGAGAGTGGCTAAACAAAAATGGTCACGAAATAAGAAAATATATATTCTAAAATAATATGTTCATTTGACATTTAAAAATTTTTGTGATCACAAATAGACATGAATAGAGAAATTAATACTAGTGATGTAACATTACCTACGCATGAAGTAATATACAGAAGTCTAAGATCGGAAATTCTTGGTGGTAGTTTAAATCCTGGACAAGTTTTAACTTTAAGATCTTTAGCTAAAAAATTTAGGGTCTCGGTAATGCCTGTTCGCGAAGCAATTAGAAGATTAGTAGCAGAAGGAGCGCTACAAATTTCTTCATCAGGTCGAATTTCTACTCCTATTCTAACAAATGAAAGAATTGAAGAACTTGCCAGTTTGAGAGCAATTTTAGAACCTGAGTTAGCTTCAAAGTCGCTACCAAGGGTTCATGATGCTCTTATCGATAGATTAGTTTTGATAAATAGTAAAATAGAAGAAATGATAGTTAAAAAGGACGCTGTCGGATATGTTAAAAGCAACCTTGAATTTCATCGTACATTATATTTAAGAGCACAAGCACCAAGCACTTTAGCATTAGTTGAAACAATATGGTTGCAATATATTCCAACTATGAGGGCTCTTTATGATGATACATCTAAGAGCCAGGCACCTAATCATCATAGAAAAATATTATCAACACTAAGAGCAGGTGATGAACCAGGCTTAAAGCTAGCTGTTAGGGCCGATGTTACTAATGGTTTAAGAATGCTACTAGAGGTTTAAATAAAATTATGAATGTATAGCTCCGTCGCCACAAGCCAAAGCTGCTTCTCTTACTGCTTCGGAAAAAGTAGGATGAGCATGACAAGTTCTAGCCAAGTCTTCAGCACTTGCCCCAAATTCCATCGCCACACAAATCTCATGTATTAAATCCCCAGCAGATGGACCTATTATATGACCTCCTAAAATTCTATCTGTAGTTTTGTCCGATAAAATTTTTGCATAACCGTCTGCTGAAAGACAAGCTTTTGCACGTCCATTTCCCATAAATGAAAATTTTCCAACGTTATAACTCTTATTTTCTTTTTTTAGTTGTTCCTCTGTTTTACCTACGCTTGCTACCTCAGGAGATGTATATATAACTGAAGGAATAATATCATAATTTACATGACCCGATTGACCAGCAAGCATTTCTGCAAGCGCTATTCCTTCATCTTCTGCTTTATGAGCAAGCATTGGTCCACTTGTTACATCACCTATTGCGTATATTCCATCGATATTTGTCTTTAAATTTTCATCAGTCAAAATTTGACCAAATTGATTTAATTCAATTCCTACTTTTTTAAGATTAAGTCCATCAGTAAAAGGTTTTCTTCCTGTTGCAACCAAAATGATATCAGTATCAAGTTCCTCTCTTTTTTTATCATTTCTTAATGAATATTCGACAATGAGACGATCTCCTAACTTTTTTGTAGCTTGAACACCTGCTCCTAAGATAAATTTTATTCCTTGCTTACTTAAAATTCTTCTAAACATTTTTGCTGTTTCTTTATCGAGACCAGGGGTAATTTCTTCTAAGTACTCTAAAACTGTCACATCTGTACCTAATCTTGAATATACTGAACCAAGTTCTAATCCTATAACACCAGCTCCAACTATTATTAATTTTTTTGGTATCTTTGTTAGAGACAAAGCTCCTGTTGAAGAGACGATAGTTTTCTCATCAACTTTTATTCCTTTTAATTGAGAAGGTTCAGATCCTGTTGCAATTATTATAGATTTCGACTTAAATTTTTGATTATTTACTATTAATAAACCAGGTTCTTTTATGGATGCCCATCCGTTGATTAAATCTATCTTATTTTTTTTAAAAAGAAACTCTATTCCTTTTGTATTCTGATTTACAATATCATTTTTATATTCAAGCATTTTACTCCAGTTAACATTCATTTTTCCTGTTTCTATACCAAGTTTGGAAAAGTTATGATTACTTTCTTCAAAAAGCTCTGACGCATGTAATAATGCTTTAGATGGAATGCATCCTATATTTAAACACGTCCCACCCAGAGTATCTTTTCCCTCAATGCATGCTGTTTTTAAACCAAGTTGAGCACACCTAATAGCACATACATATCCGCCTGGGCCCGACCCGACAACTATAACATCATAATCTGACATTTTTTTATCCTCTCCTAAACATCCATAAGTAAACGATGTGGGTCTTCGAGCATTTCTTTAACCCTTACTAAAAAAGTAACCGCTCCCTTCCCATCAACTATTCTATGATCATAACTAAGTGCTAAATACATCATAGGTTTAATAACAACATTACCATCTATTGCAATTGGTCTTTCTTGAATTTTATGCATTCCAAGAATTCCAGATTGTGGATAGTTTAAAATTGGGGAAGACATTAGGGATCCATAGACACCTCCGTTAGATATAGTAAAAGTCCCACCTTTCATGTCATCCATTGAAAGTTTTCCATCTCTTGCTTTTTTTCCTAAATTACTAATTGATTTCTCTACCTCTGCAAAACTCATTTTATCAGCATTCTTTATAACTGGGACTACTAGACCAGTAGGTGTTCCAACTGCAACGCCCATATTTACAAATCGATTAAAAACTAAGTGATCCTCATCTATTTGAGCATTAACTTCTGGAACTTCGTTTAGTGCATGGCAACATGCTTTAACAAAGAAAGACATAAAACCTAACTTTACATTATGTTTTTTTTCAAAAACTTCTTTAAATTTACTTCTAATTTTCATTACACTTGACATATCAACTTCATTATAGGTCGTTAGCATTGCTGCGGTATTTTGAGCTTCTTTCAAACGTTTAGCTATTGTCATACGTAATCTAGACATTTTAATTCGTTCTTGGTGCTTAGACGTATCAACCTCATCTTCTTGTATTTGATCAGTTAATTGGTTTTCTGAACTATTTGTACTACTTTCAGAGTTTAAAACAGCTAGTACGTCTTCTTTCATAACTCTTCCATCTCTTCCTGTACCCACAACATTCTTCTCATTGATTTTATTTTCATTCATAAGTTTTTTTGCGGAAGGAGCATTCTCAAAATCTTTAGTATCATTACTTGTTTTTATTTTGTCATTGGATATAGAAGATATTTTTTGATCATTATTATTATTTTCAGTTGGTTGAGTATCACCTTCCGAAATTATTCCTAGTATTGCATCAAGTCCAACAGTTTCACCTTCATGGGCAACTATTTCTGAAAGTATTCCCGAAACAGTTGAAGGTACTTCAACTGTTACTTTATCAGTTTCTAATTCGCATAACATTTCATCGATAGCTACTGAATCACCGGGCTTTTTAAACCATGTTGCAACAGTTGCTTCAGTTACACTTTCTCCTAGGGTAGGTACACGTATTTCAGTCATTTTTTACCTCAATCAATAGTAAGAGCTTCATTAATTATCATTTCTTGTTGTTTTTTATGCTGAGAAGCTAAACCAGTTGCAGGTGAAGCAGCTGCAGCTCTTCCAATAAATCTCGCTCTTTTATATTTGGCCTTAACTCTATTTAAGGACCATTCCAAATTAGGTTCAACAAAAGACCAGCCCCCCTGATTTTTGGGTTCTTCTTGGCACCACACAAATTCTGCATCTTTAAATCTACTTAATTCTTTGATAAATGATAATGCTGGGAACGGATAGAATTGTTCAAGTCTTAACAAGTATATATCTGAAATTTCCCTTTGTTCTCTTTCATTTAAGAGATCAAAATAGATTTTACCCGAGCAAATAATAACTCTTTTAATTTTTGAGTCTTTCTGTAACTTTGTTATTGAATTCCCTTTTTCAGCGTCATCCCAAAGAACCCTATGAAAAGTAGATCCGTTTACAAAATCCTTTTTACTAGATACAGCGCGTTTATTTCTAAGCAAAGATTTTGGACTCATTATAACTAAGGGCTTTCTAAAGCTCCTATACAATTGCCTTCTTAAAATATGGAAATAATTTGATGGTGTTGTGCAATTAGCTATTATCCAGTTATCTTCAGCACATGCTTGTAAAAATCTCTCTAACCGTGCTGATGAGTGTTCAGGACCCTGCCCCTCATAACCATGAGGGAGAAGCATTACTAATCCTGACATTCTCAACCATTTTTTTTCACCAGATGATATGAATTGATCTATCATTATTTGTGCTCCATTGGAAAAATCACCAAATTGGGCTTCCCAAATTGTTAATGAATTTGGTTCTGCTAGGGAATAACCATACTCATAGCCTAAAACAGCATATTCAGATAGCATAGAGTCTATAACTTCATAGTGTTTTTGATTTTTTGAAATGTTATTTAAAGGATAGTATCGCTCTTCTGTTAATTGATCAATAACAGCACTATGTCTATGGCTAAAAGTACCCCTTGTGCAGTCTTGACCAGATAATCGAACAGGATAACCTTCCACCAATAGTGATCCGAAAGCTAGAGCTTCAGCTGTAGCCCAGTCAATATTTTTACCTGAGGTTAGTTGCTTTTGCTTATTATCAAGCATTCTTTTCACTGTTTTGTGAGCATTAATTTCATTTGGAATTTTAGTTAACGCTTTCCCAATTTCATTAAATTTTTGAATTGAAATAGAAGTTTTGCCCCTTTGATATTGGCCATCTTTTATTACAGCCTCTTTTGTATATTGTCCTAGTCCAGACCATTTGCCATCTAACCAATCAGCTTTATTAGGTTTATAACTTTTTGAATTTTCAAATTCTTCAGAAAGAAAATTTTGAAAATTTATTTTTAAGTCTTCTATTTCACCTTCTGGTACTAAGCCTTCCATAATAAGTTTCTCTGAGTACTGCTGTAAAGTAGTTTTATGCTTTTTTATTTTTGCATACATCTTTGGTTGCGTGAACATCGGTTCATCACCTTCATTATGTCCAAATCTTCTGTAGCAAAATACGTCGATAACAACATCTTTATGAAATTTTTGTCGAAATTCCGTCGCTACTTTTGCTGCATGAACTACAGCTTCTGGATCATCACCATTTACATGAAAAATTGGAGCCTCTACCATTAATGCTATGTCAGTTGGATATGGAGAAGATCTTGAATTATGTGGTGCAGTTGTAAACCCAATTTGATTATTAACAATTATGTGTATAGTACCACCAGTTTTATGTCCTTTTAATCCTGATAGTCCAAAGCATTCTGAAATGATACCTTGTCCAGCAAATGCAGCATCACCATGTAATAAAACAGGTAAAACTTGTACCCTATTGCTATCGTTAAGCTGATTTTGTTTTGCTCTTACTTTTCCTAAAACTACAGGGTTTACAGCTTCTAAGTGACTTGGATTAGCTGTTAAAGACAAGTGAATTTTGTTTCCATCAAATTCTCTGTCAGATGATGCTCCAAGGTGATATTTTACATCACCAGATCCTTCAACTTCCTCTGGTTTGTAACTACCACCTTGAAATTCATTAAAAATTGCTTTGTATGGTTTCCCCATTACATTTGCTAGAATTGATAAACGTCCTCTGTGAGGCATCCCAATAATTATTTCTTTTACGCCAAGATTACCGCCTCTTTTAATAATTTGCTCCATTGCCGGTATTACTGCTTCTCCACCGTCTAATCCAAATCTTTTGGTTCCCATATATTTAATGTGCAAAAACTTTTCAAACCCTTCTGCTTCTATAAGCTTATTAAGAATTGCTTTTCTACCTTTTTGAGTAAATTCTATTTCTTTACCCAATCCTTCAATTCTTTCCTTTAACCAAGCAGATTCTTCAGCATTAGAAATATGCATATATTGAAGTGCAAAAGTACCGCAGTAAGTTTTCTTTACAATTTGTGATATTTGATTCATCGATGCTTCTTCAAGACCTAAAACTTTATCTAAGTAAATCTGTCTATTCATATCTTCTGAATTAAATCCATATGTTTTAGGATCTAATGCAGGGTCTAATGTTTTTGTTTCAGTTGAACTAAGTGGATCTAGATTTGCAGCCAAATGTCCTCTTACCCTATAAGCACGAATAAACATTAATGCCCTTATACTATCTAGTACTGACGTTTTGATATCAAATTTTTGTGGCTTAGTAACTATATTATTAACTTTTTTATTCTCATCAAGATTACTGCACTCGCCCCACTGTCCATCAAATGCAGCTATTTCTTCAGTAACATTAGTAGGAGGCCAATCTCGTCTGAACCATGAAGGTTTTATTTTTATTTCATCTTTAGAACTAGGAATTTCGTGAGAAAGATTTTTGAAAATGGTAATCCATTTTTCATTTAATATTTGGGGGTTAGATATAAACGTATCATACATCTGTTCTAAATTTTGTAGACTATTTATATCTAAGCTATTTACTATTTCTGTCAAATTATTGGTAGCTTTACTCATCTTTTACCTATTTTTATCGTCTCGATTATTTAAAATTTTTAATTGCAGTACTTACTGCTGTTCCAAGTTCTCCAGGACTTTCTGTAACAATAATTCCTGCAGATCGCATGGCTTCAATTTTATCTGAAGCTCCACCCTTGCCACCAGCAACTATTGCACCCGCATGACCCATTCTTCTGCCAGGGGGGGCAGTAATTCCTGCAATAAATCCTGCGATAGGTTTTGATCTACCTTTTTTTCTTTCATCTTTAATAAATTGAGCTGCTTCCTCTTCTGCAGTTCCTCCAATTTCTCCAATTAATACAATGCTTTTAGTTTCATTATCAGATAAAAATAATTCAAGAACATCAATATGCTCTGTTCCTTTAACAGGATCACCTCCTATTCCAACGCATGTGGATTGACCCAATCCTATTTCTGTAGTTTGAGCAACTGCTTCATAAGTAAGTGTTCCAGATCTTGAAACTACCCCTACACTTCCTTTTTTGTGAATGTGTCCTGGCATAATCCCTATTTTGCACTCTTCAGGAGTAATTACACCTGGACAGTTTGGACCTATCAAACGTGATTTTGAACCATGTAAAGCTCTCTTTACTCTTACCATATCTATAACTGGTATACCTTCAGTAATACACACAATTGTTTCTATTTCAGAGTCTATAGCTTCAAGTATTGCATCTGCGGCAAATGGTGGAGGTACATAAATCACTGTGGCATTGGCTTTGGTTTTAAATTTTGCATCATAAACTGTATCAAAAACAGGTAACCCTAAATGTTTTTCTCCACCTTTACCAGGTGTAACACCACCCACCATATTAGTACCATAATCGATAGCTTGCTGAGAGTGAAAAGTTCCTTGTGAACCAGTGAAACCTTGGCAAATTACTTTTGTATTTTTATCTATAAATATTGACATTTTAGTTACCTCTCACTGCTGAAACAATTTTTTTTGCAGCATCAGAAAGATTATCTGCAGCAATTACATTTAACCCACTTTTATTTATTATATCTTTACCTTTTTCTACATTTGTACCCTCGAGTCTGACGACTAAAGGAACTGAAAGACCAACATTTTTGACAGCCTCAACAACCCCTTCTGCAATAACATCGCATCTCATTATCCCTCCAAAAATATTCACTAAAATTCCTTTAACATTTTTATCGGAGGTTATAATTTTAAAAGCTTCAGTTACTTTCTCTTTAGTAGCACCTCCGCCTACATCCAAAAAATTTGCTGGTTCAGAACCGAATAATTTAATTATATCCATTGTGGCCATTGCTAGTCCTGCTCCATTAACCATACAGCCAATTTCACCATCTAGGGCAATATAATTGAGGTCAAATTTAGAAGCAGCCAGTTCTTTTGGATCTTCTTCAGTTTCATCATGAAATGCAAGTACAGAAGGTTGTCGATACATTGCATTACTATCAAAACCCATTTTGCAATCTAAACAGAGTAATTTTTCGTCTTGAGTAAGAATTAGTGGATTTATTTCTAACATCTCACAATCTTTTTCATTAAATAATTTGAATAAAGTTTGAACTAAATGTACACATTGTTTGATTTGTTTTCCCTTTAAACCTAATGCAAATGCAACTCTTCTGCCATGAAAACTAGATAGTCCTGAAGCTGGATCAACCGTAAATTTGATTATTCTTTCCGGAGTTTTGGCGGCAACTTCTTCAATATCCATGCCACCTTCTTTAGAAGCTACAAAAGCTATTCTAGAAGTTGTCCTATCGATCAATACAGCTAAATAAAATTCTTTAGCTATTTGGCAACCATCTTCGATATATATTCTTCTAACTTCTTTTCCAGATTGCCCAGTTTGTTTGGTTACTAAAGTTCTACCAAGCATTTTTTGCGCCTGTTCTGCAGCTTCTGATGCTGATTTTGCAAGTCTAACTCCACCTTCAACTCCAGCACTTTCTTCAATAAACTTACCTTTTCCTCTTCCGCCTGCATGTATTTGAGCCTTAATAACCCATAATGGTCCATCCAATTCCCCCGCTGCGGTCTTGGCCTCTTCTGCCTTATAAATAATTCTTCCATCTAAAACTGGAATTCCATATTCTCTCAAAAATTGTTTTGCTTGATATTCATGGATATTCATTTTCTCACCTAAAGATTAGTAAATTTATTGTTAAATCTAAATAACTCAATATTTGCAGTCATTGACTGTATTTTGAAGTAGTTTTTTTAAAAAAAGAGATAAAAGTATCAAAAGTTTAAAATTTGTGATCACAATAAATTAAACGTGATCACAAAATAAAAAACATTTTTCATTAAAGGTCCTGATCAATTTTTTTACAGGCATCAATCAGATTTTTCACAGACTCTATAGATTTAGAAAAATTTAGTTTCTCTATTTCATTTAGATTTATTTCAATTATTTTCTCTACACCTTTATTACCAATAATTGTAGGAACACCAACATAAATATCCTTTAATCCATAATGTCCACTGAGATTTGCTGCACATGGTATAATTCTTTTTTGATCTCTCAAGTACGACTCCGCCATGTTTGTTGCTGAGGCAGCAGGTGCATAAAAAGCAGAACCAGTTTTTAATAATGCTACAATTTCTGCGCCTCCATCTCTAGTTCTTTGTACGATTTGATCTATTTTCTTTTGGGAAGACCATCCCATTTTAACCAAGTCAGGAACTGGAATGCCTCCAACTGTAGAATACCTAACTAAAGGCACCATTGTATCTCCATGACCACCTAGTACAAAAGTTTGAACATCTTTGACTGATACATTAAACTCCTCAGCAAGAAAATATGCAAATCTTCCACTATCTAAAACGCCTGCCATCCCTACAACATTTTCTGGTGATAATCCTGAATATTTTTGTAAAGCCCAAACCATTGCATCTAAGGGATTTGTGATGCAGATAACAAAAGAATTAGAAGCATATTTTTTGATACCATCACCAACAGATTTCATTACTCTTAGATTAATACTAAGTAAATCATCTCTACTCATTCCCGGTTTGCGTGGTACTCCAGCTGTTACAATACAAACATCTGCATCTTTAATATCTTCGTAAGAACTAGTTCCAATTATATTAGTATCAAAGGTACTTATTGGAGAACTTTCAGCAATATCTAGTGCCTTACCCTGAGGTATTCCATCAGCTATATCAAATAAAACAATATCTCCCAATTCTTTTAGTCCTACTAGATGAGCTAATGTACCTCCAATCTGACCTGAACCAATCAATGCAATTTTATTTCTTTTCATTTTTTTTTCCTATTATGGTTATTTATATTTAAATTATTTAAGTGGAGCCCAATCAATATGAATTAATGAATTTTGGTATAGAATCAAAAAAGCTAACTAGTTTTAGTTATACTAATAAACAAGAGATGATTGTAGTAAAGATAAAAAAATTTTGATCTAAAAATAATAAATTAATTGTAATATTAACTTAAAAAATCGGTATTCAAGATTTTTAAAGTTCTTTGGTGACAATTAATCACATTGCATTTATTCTATTCAACTATTAATTCATTGGAAAATAATACAGAATGTCTAAACATATGCAAAATCGTCCTTTATCACCTCACTTAACTATATACAGACCCCAATTAAACTCTGTACTTTCTATACTGCATAGAATTACTGGGATAGCCTTATCTATAACCCTTTTAATATTAATAGGATTTTTTATATCACTAATTTTTGGTGAAAAGATATTTATAGTTTTTTCAACTTACTTTAATTCTGTTATTGGCAAATTAATTATGTTTCTTTCACTTTGTGGTATTTGGTACCATTTTTTTGCTGGGATTAGACACTTATTTTGGGATATGGGTTATGGCTTTAACCTTAAATGGGTGGAATTAAGTTCATATTCAATTTTAGCTTTGACATTTATTTTTGTTTTAACAAGCCTTTTAATTTGAATTTATTTTGGAGTACGAAAATGGGTCAGAATATAGCTAGCACTAGGCATTGGATAAAACAAAGAGTATCTTCAATCTTACTCATACCTTTGACATTATTATTTTTTTACAATTTCTTAAATGTTTCTACTCTTTCATATGACGATGTTATATCAAATTATAAAAATCCATTTCATTTATGTGTTGCTTTTTTATTTATTACGATTAGCATTTGGCATTTTTATCAAGGTATTGAAGTTGTCTTAGAAGATTATATCCATGAGACAAATCTTAGGAATTCTACATTAAAAACATTAAAAATTTTATGTTGGTTTCTAACTTTAATAATAACGTTAGCTTTTATTTTTTTGTATCGGTTTTGAATTTAGGAGTAACTAATGAATTCATATGAATATGTTGATCATACTTACGATGTAGTAGTAGTTGGGGCAGGAGGCTCTGGATTAAGAGCTACTTTAGGAATGGCAGAACAAGGTTTCAAAACTGCTTGTATAAGCAAGGTTTTTCCAACTAGAAGTCATACCGTAGCTGCACAGGGAGGTATTGCTGCATCTTTATCAAATATGGGACCAGATCACTGGCATTGGCACATGTACGATACTGTAAAAGGTTCAGATTGGTTAGGTGACGTTGATGCAATGGAATATTTAGCTCGAGAAGCCCCAAAAGCAGTTTATGAATTAGAGCATTATGGAGTACCTTTTTCCAGAACAGAAGAAGGTAAAATTTATCAAAGACCTTTTGGGGGACACACAACTGAATTTGGTGAAGGTCCACCAGTTCAAAGAACATGTGCAGCAGCGGATAGAACAGGTCATGCTATTTTGCATACTTTATATGGTCAATCATTAAAAAATAACGCAGAGTTTTTTATTGAGTATTTTGCTATTGATTTAATTATGACTGATGATGGAGAATGTCAGGGTATAATAGCCTGGAAATTGGATGATGGTACCATTCATAGGTTTAATGCTAAAATGGTAGTTCTTGCTACTGGTGGTTATGGTAGAGCATATTTTTCTGCAACTTCAGCTCATACTTGCACTGGGGATGGTAATGGTATGATTGCGAGACAAAACTTACCCTTGCAAGATATGGAATTCGTACAATTCCATCCAACAGGTATTTATGGTGCTGGATGTTTGATTACAGAAGGAGCAAGAGGTGAAGGAGGCTACCTCACAAACTCGGATGGAGAAAGATTTATGGAAAGATATGCTCCAACTTACAAAGATTTGGCTAGCAGAGATGTTGTCTCCAGATGCATGACTATTGAAATTAGGGAAGGTCGAGGTGTAGGTGAAAGAGGAGATCATATACATTTACACTTGGATCATTTGCCAGAAAAAACTTTAGCAGAGCGATTACCTGGAATTTCAGAAAGTGCGAAAATTTTTGCAGGAGTTGATCTAACTAAAGAGCCTATTCCTGTATTACCTACAGTTCATTATAATATGGGAGGAATTCCGACCAATTATTGGGGTGAAGTTTTAAATCCTAGTAAAGAAGATGAAGATTTAGTTCAGCCTGGATTAATGGCCGTTGGTGAGGCAGGATGTGCATCAGTGCATGGAGCAAATAGGTTAGGATCTAATAGTCTGATAGATTTAGTGGTTTTTGGCAGAGCTGCAGCTATAAGAGCAAAAGAAGTTGTGAATAAAGAAAGTTCTAATCGACCTTTAAATTTTAATTCTTGTGATCAGGCAATGGAAAGATTTGATAAATTACGTCATGCTAAGGGCAATACATCAACTGCAGAATTAAGAAAAAATATGCAAAGAGTTATGCAGGAAGATGCAGCAGTTTTTCGATCTAAAGAAACTTTGGCTGAAGGGTGCAAAAAAATGGAGGCTGTTTCTTCTGGTTTGGAAGATTTATCAGTGAAAGATAGGTCATTGATTTGGAATTCCGATTTAATGGAAACTTTAGAATTAACAAACCTTATGCCCAATGCACTAACAACTATTTTTTCAGCTGAAGCTAGGCAAGAAAGTCGTGGGGCACATGCTCATGAGGATTACCCTGATAGAGATGATATGAAATGGAGAAAACATACCCTGGCATCTGTTGATCAAAAAAATAAAGTTTCACTTAAATACAGAAAAGTTCATACCAAACCTTTAACAATGGAATCTAAAGGTGGTATAAATACCAATAAAATTGCTCCAAAGGCCAGGGTTTATTAGTATAAATGGCCAATTTAGTTAAATTATTAACCACTCTAAGTTTTTGTTTTTTGATTGGTTGTGCTACAAGTGAACCTATCCCTTTAACACAAAAACAAATTGAAAGTATCTGTCATAAGAAAAAAATTGAAGCTACAAAACCCACAACAAATTTATCTTTGGCTACGGGTAGTGATGGTCCTAAGTATCAAATTGGTATAACTATGAGTAGTGACTATATTGCGGGTAGAGATCCAAATGAAGTATATAAGCAATGCTTAATGTCTTTTAGTTTATAAATAAAATTATATAATAAGGAAAAAAAATGGTTGAATTAAGACTTCCAAAAAATTCAAGGATATCTTCAGATGGAGTAGTTTGGGATAAAAAAAAGAGTTCCTCAAAAAAATTGAGAAAATTTAAGATATACAGATATAATCCTGATGATCAAAGTAATCCAAGAGTTGATACTTATTACATAGATTCAAATGATAGTGGTCCTATGGTTTTGGATGCTCTTATTTATATAAAAGAAGAAATTGATCCAACACTTACTTTTCGTAGGTCGTGTAGGGAAGGTATTTGTGGTTCGTGTGCTATGAATATTGATGGTGTAAACACATTAGCTTGTACGCGTGGTTTAAATGAAGTTAAAGGTGACGTGAGAATTTATCCATTACCCCACATGCCAGTTATTAAAGATTTAGTTCCTGATTTAACTAATTTTTATAAACAACACGCAAGTATAATGCCTTGGTTAGAAACAAAGACAGAAACTCCAGAAGACGAGTGGAAGCAATCTGTAGATCAACGAAAAAAATTAGACGACTTATACGAGTGTGTAATGTGTGCTTGCTGTTCTACTTCTTGTCCAAGCTATTGGTGGAATAGTGATAAGTATCTTGGACCTGCAGCTCTTTTGCATGCTTACAGGTGGTTAGTAGATAGTCGGGACGAAACAAGAGATGAAAGATTAAATGAGTTAGAGGATTCTTTTAAGTTATATAGGTGCCATACAATAATGAATTGTGCTAGAACATGTCCAAAAAATTTAAATCCTGCAAAAGCCATAGCAGAAATAAAAAAAATGATGGTTGAGAAGAATAGTAGAAATAAGTAGTGATAATGTCAGCTATTTAATTAGATGATACTTTTAAACTTTTTTTCTGAAAACGAGTGAAGCTCCAAAACCAAAACTTATAGCTATTATTATACAGGCTATACCATACAATTTCGGTTCTTGATAGGCCAAATAGTTAATCCAATTTTGCACACCAATTTTTTTAACATAAATAATATCTTGCTTTGTAGCTAAAACTTCTTCAAATCGAATTAAATGTATTTTAACTTTATAATTTCCTTCATATAGGTTGGTTGGAAAATCAATTTCATTTGAAAAAAGGGTATTTTCTAATAATGTAATGGGTGTATTATTTAGATTATATTGTTTTTTGGCTTTTCCATTTGATATAATATGATCAATGAATTCCTTTTTTAATTTACCGTCTGATAAATTTATATGTTCAGAAATACCTATTTCGTTAGATCTTTGGGTTTTTATCGGTAATAAATCCTTTAGAGACTTGGTTCCTGAAATAGAATAAAAACTTGGCATACTGTTTAAAGTTTGAATTTTTTTATTTATCCAAAAACCATATTTTTTTTCTTTTTTGAATATATTCATTTCTACTGGTGGACCAATTACTTCAATTATAATGTCAAAAGGAGGTTGATCAATTGGCGAAATCTGAGAAGCATATTTCTTAATTGCACCGAAAATATGAAACTTACTGCCTGAAAAACTCACATCAATAGAAATTACCTTTTTACTTAAATCTGTAACAAGACTTGGGGGAACTTCTGCACTTCTAGCAGAAATAGAAGATAAATTATAAATAAATATCATTATTACTAATTTAAAAAATAGCTTCATTTTATACATCCCTCACAAGACTATAAAATTCTAAAGGAGTTATAAAAAATTCTAACGTTATTTTTAAACACATAGATAACACCAGCATAGCTAACAATATTCTTAGTTGCTCTGCTTTTAATCTTATGCCTATTCTAACTCCTAATTGAGCTCCAATTACTCCACCAACTAAAAGTAAAAAGGACAATACAATGTCAACACTGAAATTTTTTACTGCATGCAAATATGTTGTTACACCTGTCACAAAAATTATTTGAAATAATGAAGTTCCGACTACAACTTTAGTTGGCATTCCTAAAATATAAATCATAGCAGGTACAATTATGAATCCTCCACCTATCCCCATTATTGACGCTAAAATACCTACAAAAAAACCTATGAGCACGGCTGGTATGGAACTAATATATAAATTAGAAGCCCGAAAACGCATTTTGAGAGGGAGACCTTGTACCCAGGAGTGATGACGCGTTTTTCTTATTTTTATATTTCTTGATTTATAGCTAAGAGTTTTTAAACTTTCAAAAAACATTATTATTCCTATTACTCCAAGAAAAATAACGTAACAAAGTTTTATAATCAGTTCTAACTGTCCCATACCTTTAAAAATTCTAAATATTTCAACTCCGAAAATAGAGCCTAATACTCCTCCTAAAATCAAAAGAAAGCCCATTTTTAAATCAACATTTTTCCTTCTAAAATGCGCTATAGCTCCAGAGAAAGATGCACCAAGTATTTGGTTAGCTTCGCTTGCAACAGCGATAGCTGGAGGGATCCCAATGAAGAATAAAAGAGGTGTCATCAAGAAGCCACCACCTACTCCAAACATGCCTGAGAGTATTCCAACAATACCACCTAATCCTATTAGTAAGAAAATGTTAACTGAAATTTCTGCAATGGGTAGGTAAATTTGCATTATTTAAACCTGGATAAATAGATTTATCAAAATATATCAAAAATCAATTACGCCTTTATTATATTTTTCGCAACAAAGATATTATAATATTTGAAAGTTTTTTTTCGCTTAATTTGGCTATTTCCTTAGTTTGTTCATGACTTATGTTTTCATTACTAAGCCCTGCAGCCATATTGGTAATTACTGATATGCCTGCAACTTTTATTTTAAAGTATCTAGCTAAAATTACTTCAGGAACAGTTGACATTCCAACTACATCAGCTCCTAAATATTGTATAGCTTTAATTTCTGCTGGTGTTTCAAAAGATGGTCCTGAAAACCAGGCATAAACTCCTTCCTTTATTTTTATATTATTTTCATTTCCTGATTCTAAAATCATGTTATTAATATCTTTATCATAAGCTGAAGTTAAATTTACAAAACGTTCTTCTGAATTTTCGCCTATAAGTGGGTTTACCCCTGAAAAATTTATATGATCTTTTATGATCATTATTGAACCAGTTGGTATATTACTTCTTAGTGATCCTGCTGCATTTGTGAGAACAAGTTTTTCAACTCCTAAATCTTTAAGAATCTTTATAGGAGTTCTCATTGTATCAGCTTTTCCATTTTCATAGAAATGTGTTCTACCACTTAAGATAGCGAAAGATTTTTTCTTTATAGTGCCTATAACTAGTTTTCCAGAATGGCCCGTCACAGACGGAATATTAAAACCATCTATATCATTGTAATCAATAATAATCTTGTCTTTTAAAGGTATTGCATTACTTAAGCCTGATCCAAGAATGAATCCTGCTTTTACTACATTAATACCAAAATTTTTTTTAATATCTTTAACTTTTAATTTTGCAGACATTAGTTTTCCTTAACATAAGCTTTACCTATTGCCTGAGGTGGTTTCGCATTTCCAACTATTCCAGCTACTACAATAATTGTTACCAAATAAGGTGCCATGGCTAAAAACTCACTTGGTATTGGAGTTCTTAATATAGCTAATTTTTGCTGAAGTGAATCTGCAAAGCCAAAGACAAGTGCAGCGAATAGTGCTCCAATTGGGTGCCAACGTCCAAAAATCATAGCAGCTAGTCCAATAAAACCCCTACCTCCAGTCATTCCTTCATCAAATCTTCCAACACTACCAAGAGTAAACCACGCGCCACCAAAACCAGCAATCATTCCTCCTATGATCACATGATTAAATCTAGTTCTGATAACACTAATTCCAAGAGTTTCCGCTGCTTTTGGATGTTCTCCTACTGCTCTTGCTCTTAAACCGTAAGCAGTTTTAAATAGATAATAAGTACTTACAATTACAATAAAAATAGAAAAGTAAACAAATATATTGTGTTTAAAAAACACTGAGCCTAAAACAGGAATTTCGCTAAAAAAAGGAATATCTATTGACTTAAAAATTGGCGCATCGTTAAGCTCAGGATTACTTTTTAATAAATGGCTTGTTAAAAAGCTTGTAATTCCGAGGACAAAAATGTTAATTGCAACACCGGCAATTATTTGGTCTACACGAAATGTTACAACCAATGCTGCTAATATGAACCCGAACCCTCCCCCTACTAAAATAGCCAAAACTAATCCGATTAAATTACCAAAAATAGAGCCAAAAAGAGCTCCAGCAAATGCACCTGCTAACAGCATTCCTTCTATACCAATGTTTATTACCGCTACTCTTTCACACATTATTCCTGCCATTGCTGCTAAAGCAATTGGCACTGCTCTTACAACAGTAGCTTGTAGCATACCTGTAAGAGAAAATGATTTACCTGCTGTCGCCCAAACTAAAAAAGCTGCTATTGCCAAAAAAAAGCTTAAGGCTACAAAGATTGTAAAATTTTTGGGAGCTTTCATAATTATTCTACCACCAAAAAAAGCAATTAATAAAGCAGATAGACCAATAAAACTGTGGGCTGGTAGAATTAAATTAGGAAGAGCAAATGGATCTGTTGGTCTCGAAAGTCTAAAAGTTGCTTGTCCTTCAATACCAAGACCAAAAAACAAATATATTACAAATCCAAAAAAAATTAGCGATATTCCAAATATTTTAGACCTTTTTGATTTAGTATTTTCAATTTCATTTTTATTCAAAGTATTCATGATTAAGTAATCTTATTTTAAAATCCATGGAAATAATTTTCTTATCAAAATTGGAGCTGCAATAAATATAATAATCAAAGCCTGAATTACTGTAATTAGATCTAGACTCACGTTAGCAGAAACTTGCATTGCTCTTCCTCCAGCAATCAAAGCTCCAAATAGTATGCCAGCAAATAGAACACCTATTGGGTGGGCTCTACCTAATAAAGCCACAGCTATTGCGTCAAATCCAATTCCTGCAGAAAAACCTGGTGTAGCTCTTCCTAAAACTCCAGCTATTTGGCATGCACCTGCAAGACCAGCTAAAAGACCTGCTATACTCATAGCAAGTACAATTGTTATTGCTGGATTTATTCCACCATATTTTGATGCTTCTAAACTTTTTCCCACAGCTCTAAATTCGTACCCAATGGTAGTATGAAAAATTAACCAATATACAAAAAATACAGCTACTATTGCTATTAAAAATCCCATATGAACTCTTAAATTTGGATCCAACAAATACAAAATTCTTGGTAATTCTGCTGTTTCAAAAATTGATTTTGATATAGGATCATTTCTTCCTTCTTTTTGTATAGCAGGCATTCTGAGAAAAAAATCAAGTAATCTATATGCAATTAAATTTAGCATAATAGTAGTAATAACTTCATGAGCTCCAGTTGTGGCTTTAAGCCAACCAGCTATTAATGCATAAAAAGCTCCAAATAAAGCTCCTGATAAAAGTATAATTATTAAGTGAATAGCAAAAGGTAATTGAAAGCTAAAACCTATAACAACAGCTGCCATACCACCAAGTATAATTTGTCCTTCTGCTCCTATATTAAATAATCCTGCTCTAAAACCTACAGCTATTCCTAAAGCGGCAAAAATCAATGGTGTAGCAGCAGTAAATGTTTCCGATATAGCTGATAACGAACCAAAAGAGCCAGTAAACAATGCTACTAATGCTGTTAGCGCTATTTGAGTACTTGACCCAGAGACGATTAATAATAGTAAACCTAGGAATATAGCCAATAGAGTTGCAATAACTGGTATAAGAAAAATTTCTTGAATAGTTTCACGGTTAGAAAAGTAATTACTTAAATAAATAAAAAATTTCACTTTTAACTTACCCCAGCCATCGCAAGTCCAATTATATTTGGGTCTGCATTAGATGGAAATTCTGCAATTACTCTACCTTCATAGAATACAATTATTCTATCTGATAAAGCAATAATTTCGTCTAATTCAGTGGAATTCAATAATACTCCAATTCCTTTGTTTCTAGCCATAACAATTTGATTATGGATATATTCTATTGATCCAACATCAACACCACGTGTCGGTTGAGATGCTATAAGAAGATTAATTGATCTTGACATTTCTCTACCAATTAAAAGTTTTTGTTGGTTTCCTCCTGATAATTTATCTGCACTTATTTCTTCTGAGTTTGTTCTTACATCAAATTTTTCAATAATCCTTTTTGCTTCTTTTTTAGCACTAGACCAATTTAAAGCGATATTATTTGAAAATTTATTTTCGTAATAAGTATTAAGGATTATATTTTCAGTTAAAGAAAAATCACCAATTAGCCCTTGTTTCTGTCTATCTTCTGGTATGTGTCTAACTCCTAGCTGATGAATTTTTCTTGGTGAAAAATTTTTGCATTCTTTACCAAAATAAGAAATTTTTCCACTTGATATTTTTCTTAATCCAGTAAGTGCCTCAATGAATTCTGTTTGACCATTTCCTTGAACACCAGCAATACCTAGGATTTCATTTTTATGCAGTTTTACATCTAAATTTGATAATAAAGGTTCTTTGTTTTCAGATAAAATACTTAAATTATTTACTTCTAATAACACCTCTCCTTTTTCTACAATTTGTCTATTTGTCTTAAGATTTACTTTTCTACCAACCATCAATTCTGCTAATTTCTTATTAGTTGTTTTTTTGGGAAGTTCTTCTCCTACAATTTTCCCACTTCTCAAAACATTTATACGATCACATACCTCTAATACTTCATGTAATTTATGCGTAATAAAGATAATAGCCTTTCCTGCCTTTTTTAAGTTTTTAATTATCTCAAAAAATTCTACTACTTCTTGTGGGGTAAGGACTGCAGTAGGTTCATCAAAAATCAAAATCTCGGCATCTCGAAATAATATTTTTATAATTTCAACTCTTTGTTGTATTCCAACGGGTAATTTCTCAATTAGTTGGTCAGGATCAACATCTAAATTATATTCTGAGCTTATTTTTAATACTTTTTGTTTAGCATTAGTTAGATCTATTTTATTAAATGTAGTTGTAGGTTCAGTACCCAAGATGATATTTTCTGTAACTGAAAAAACTGGCACCAACATAAAATGCTGATGAACCATTCCTACACCATTTTTATTTGCTTCTCTAGGATTATGAAATACTTTCAATTGGTTATCAATTAATATTGATCCACTATCAGGTTTATATAAACCAGTTAATATATTCATTAGCGTGGTTTTGCCTGCACCGTTTTCACCAAGCAAACCTAAGATTTCACCGCGGTTAACAGTTAAATTAATATCTGAATTAGCTTTAACTGGGCCGAAACTTTTACTGATTTCATTTAACTTTAATTTCACAGGTTTGTTTCGTCCCAGTTATTTTATAAAATTTATTTATTCATTACGATAGAACCAGATATAATTCCCTTTCGTAGAGCTTCTACTTCTGAAGCCAATTCACTGGAAACTTCACTCGCTAAATCATGGTAAGGTGCAATTCCTACACCCCCATTTTCTAATGTTCCAACTGTTATTCCTCCAGAATAAGATCCAGATTTAACTGATTCAATTACACTTAAAACTGTTACATCCATTTTCTTTAATACTGATGTAAGATACACACCTTTTCTAGCAGGATCAGTTTGTGTCCAGTCACCATCTACACCAATAATTTTAAGTTTATCGCTTCCAAGCTCATCAGCCAAAGAAGCTGAACCTAGACCTACAGGACCTGCAACGGGCATTACGATATCTGCACCTTCATCATAAAGGTTTTGAGCAAAGGCTTTACCATCATCAGTAGAATCAAAATTGTTGGTAAATAAACCTTCCTTAGCGTCAGGATCCCAACCTAGAACTTGCACATTTTTTCCTTTTACCTTGTTGTAGTGTTTTACTCCCCATGCAAAGCCGTCCATGAAACCAGTTACTGGTGGAATATTTATTCCCCCAAAAGTTCCTACTATACCAGTTTTACTAACTCCTGCTGATAAATAGCCAGCTAAAAAAGCAGCCTGATCAGTAGCAAAAACCTGTCCTAAGATGTTTGGAACTGTAGGGTCATATGCAAAATCAATTATTGTGAAATTAGAACCTTTATTTGCTTCAGCTGCATTTTTTGTAGCTTCGCCCATTAAAAATCCGACAGCTATAATTACGTCACAACCAGCATTTACCATTGAATTTAAATGTGGTTCATAGTCGGTTTCTGATTTGGATTCTAGTAATTTGGAATCAACACCGTGTTTGGCTACGGCGTCTTGAACACCTTTCCATGCGGTTTGGTTAAAACTCTTATCATCAACTCCACCTACATCAGTTACTTGACATGCTGTAAATGCATGAGCTGAGTTTATCCCCAAAAGTAGCACACCAGCTAATGCTCCACTTGATATTTTTAAAAATTTTTCAAAATTCATTTCTAGTCCTCATAAATCTTTTTAATAATTTCTAATTATGAGACTTTTGTTAATGGGGTGCAATAAAAAGAATTCAGTTTCCCAATATATTTAAATATTTATTTTTGTACGTTAACAACTTTTTTCATTAAAATTGCATCTACTTTTTTATCTTTTAAGATTTTATAATAATTTTTTCTTATACCAAAATTTTGGAAACCTACTTTTTTATATAAATGCAAAGCTATCAGGTTATTTGAAGCAACTTCCAAAAAAACTTTTTTGCAATTAGATTTCAGTAATACCTCGTCAAGCTCATTCAGAATTAAAAATCCAATACCATGATTCTGGTATTTTGGTACTACTGCCATAGTAATTATTTCGGCATCTTCTTTATTAATACTAAAAATACAAAATCCTTTATTTTTTTTATAAATATATGATATTTGGGGATTTATTAATAAAGAGAAAATAAATCTTGAAGAAAACCTTAAGTTCTGTTGATTAAAACTTTTTAAATGTATATCTGAAAATTCATCTGCTAGAGATTTTAGAACTTTATTTTCCATTAATTTATAAAAATTTGGGAGCTAGTTCTAGAGGTAATTTTGCGTCAGGTTCTTTTACATAAATAGGTGAAGGCATAAGTCCATTAGTATCTGAATCCATAAGACAAAAACCTAGTTCTGATGCTTTAGAAATGCTCGTTTCTTTTCCATAGTTCAACCCCAATTTTTGTGAAATTGTTAAAGCATTATCACCAGAAATAATTGTATCTTTAGCATATTTGGTATTAAGTATTTTAATTAAATTTTCTTCAACTGGATCTGAAACGGGTTTCTTTTTAATAAACATCTGGGTGTAGAACAAATTTTCTCTTGCACTAATAATTCCTAATGTTGGAAGGTCAGAATCAACTAAAGTTTGAAATCTATTAATTCCAAAGCACTTTATATTCAAAGCAAAAGCGATACCTTTTGCAAAAGATATTCCTACTCTAATACCAGTAAAATTACCTGGCCCAACACCTACAGTAATACAATCTAAGTCATGCATTCCAAGATTTGCTTGTAAAAGTGAATTATCTAATAATTCTATTATTTGTTCAGAAGGTTTTTCATCCTTTTTGGTAGAAATTTCTGACACAACATCATTAGAATTAATAATAGCTATGGAGTATAATGGGTGTACTGTATCTATTGACAATATAGTCTTTAAATTAGACATTATTATTAGGTCTAAGCTGCGATTGGTCTAACTTCCTGCACTTCTGGTATAAAATGTTTTAAGAGATTCTCTATGCCCATTTTTAATGTCATTGTTGAAGATGGACAACCAGCACATGCTCCTTGCATATGCAAGTAAACAATTCCTGATTCATATCCATGAAAGGTTATATCACCACCATCTTGAGCCACTGCCGGACGTACACGAGTATCAAGTAACTCTTTAATTTTATTTACTATTTCTGCATCAGGACCATCATGATCCATATGATTTTTTTCTGCATTTTCCTCAAGGAGTGTAGGATCTCCTGATTGGAAATGTTCAAGGATAACACCTAAAATGGCAGGTTTAATATGTTCCCACTCAGTATCGCTTTCTTTAGTTACTGTAATAAAGTCAGACCCAAAAAATACACCAGTTACGCCTTCAACACTAAAAATTCTTTTTGCCAGTGGGGATTTGTCTGAATTTGCTCTAGAAGGAAAATCTGCAGTCCCATTCTGCAAAACAGTATGCCCAGGCAGAAATTTCAAAGTTGCAGGATTTGGTGTGGATTCTGTCTGTATAAACATTTTAATTTCTCCAATTAATTTCTTACTATGCAACAAAGTGTAAAAGGAATCAATCAAAATTTAGAATCTTTCTAAACTAGAGTTTTTATGAAACTGAAATAATTGCTTCTTTCGTCATAGATCCAGGAACTATTGTCACAGGTACAGGTAAACTACCGCCTTGTCTAGCAACTAGCTGTGTGACCAGAGGTCCAGGTCCTTCAGAAGATATTCCGGCGCCTAGTACTATTATTCCAACCTCAGGATCTTCTTTAACTTGCTCTAAAACTTGTGTTACTTTTTCCCCTTCTCTTATAACTAGCTCAGGTATAATGCCTTCCTCTTTTTCTATGATTTCAGCAAAAATATTAAAATGTTCCTTAATTCTCTCTTTTGCTTCAAATCGCATCTGTTCGGCTACTCCTATCCAATGCTGAAACTCTTCGGGAGTAATTATTCCTAATATTTCAACTTGGCCACCTGTCTTAGAAGCTCTTATTGCTGCAAAACGCAATGCATTTACAAATTCAGGGCTATCATCCATTACAACTAAAAATTTTCTCATTATTGTGACTTTCAAAATTTAAAAAAATCTTAAACACAGTAAAATAAAATAGATTTAAGTCATCATTATAATAACAAAATATCAATATGGAAGAAGATAAAGATAATTAAAATTTATTTAATTATTTTTTAAACCTAAAATTTTAAAAGTAGAGTCTATAATTGGATGTGAAATTTCACTAGCTTTTTCGGCACCATTATTCATTACATTGTCTATCTGGTCAGGATTTTTTAAAAGATCATTTATTTTTTTTGAAATAGGTTTTATTTCATTTATAATTAGCTCAGTGAGTTTAGGTTTAAAAAAACTAAAAGGCTTTCCGCTAAAATCATTCAAAACCTCTTGAACATTACAGTCTTTAAAGGAAGAATATATATTTATTAAGTTGCTAGCTTCTGGTCTAGACGCTAGTCCAGAAATATCTTCTGGTATAGGATCTTGGTCTGTCTTAGCTTTTCTTATTTTTAAAGCTATTTGATCTGAAGCGTCTGTCAGGTTTATTCTACTCATATCTGAGGTTTCAGACTTAGACATTTTTTTTGAACCATCTCTTAAACTCATAATTCTTGGAGAGGTTTTTTCTATAATTGGTTCTGGGCAAGGAAAAAAATTAGGTACTTTATAGTCATTATTAAATTTAGTAGCTATATCCCTAGTTAATTCTAAATGTTGCTTTTGATCTTCCCCTACTGGCACATGTGTCGCATGATACGCCAATATGTCAGCAGCCATTAAAGAGGGATAGACATAAAGTCCAACAGATGCATTTTCTTTATTTTTGCCTGCTTTATCCTTAAATTGTGTCATTCTGTTCAACCACCCAACTCTTGTAACACAATTAAATACCCAAGCTAATTCAGAGTGAGAACTAACCTGACTTTGGTTAAATAAAATTGACTTGTTTGAGTCTAAACCACAAGCAATGAAAGTTGCTGCTAACTCTCTGATTGAATTTCTAAGTTCTTCTGGATCCTGCCATACAGTTATCGCATGCAAGTCAACAATACAGTATAATGTTTCGTTACCAGCACTTTGAAACTTAACAAAATTTTTGACTGCTCCTAAATAATTACCTATGTGAAGGTTTCCAGTAGGTTGCACACCTGAGAAAATTCTTTTTTTGTGTTTAATTTCATTCATATTTTACACTTTCGTAAGCCTCATGGGTTTTTTATAAATATATTTTTAATAATAAAAGGCAATATTTAGGTTATTTTTTATTTTTATTTAAAATACCAAAAAACCATAAAGTTAAAAAGTAAATGCTACTACTAGCAGAGATTAGTATAATCAAATAAAATAAACTAAAATTATTAGTAGTTAATAAATAAAACCACTCTTTTTGAGCCAAAATAAGAACTAAGGAAAGAATAATTGTAGATACCAAAATCATAATTATCTCCTTTATTAATTTCCAATCAAAATAAAATCCTAGCTTTTTTGATTTATGATATAGTGCGAAAGCCATTATCCAGCTAGATATGCTTGTACTTAAAACTGGAGCCAAAAATTCAAAATGACCTATTAGGCTTATAGCTAATATTATATTAGCCAGCATAGAAAATACTGCAATTCTAAATGGAGTTTTAGTATCACCCTTTGAAAAAAATATAGGTGTAAATATTTTATGTAAAACAAATGCAGGCAAACCAGTAGCATAAATTGATAATGCTGAAGCAGTATTTTTACTATCTATGATAGAAAATTCTCCTCTTTCAAAGAGTACAGTAATAATTGGTACTGGTAAAATAATTAAAGCTGCTGTGGCAGGAAAAATTAAAATAGCAGCTATTTTTAGTGCATGGCTAACGATATTATGCAACTCATATGAATTATCTAACGGAATTTTTTCAGATAATTTTGGTAAAAGTACACTTCCTAAAGCCACACCTACTACACCTAGAGGAAGTTGATATAATCTATCTGCATAATTAAGCCACGCAATTGCACCCTCGTAATAAGATGCGATTTGTCTACCTACCAGCAAATTTATATGTATTACTCCACCAGTAAGAACTGCTGGTAAAGCAATAATAAGGAGTTTTCTAATCTTTCCATTAAATTTTGGTATTTTTAATTTTGGAAAGTATCCTAGCTTTCTAGTTGTATGTATTAACACTATCAGTTGTAAAATTCCAGAAAGAGGAATTGAAATAGAAAGTATTAATCCTACTTCCCAATCTAGAATGTAGGATAGGATCATTGCAAAAATTAAAAAAAGGTTTAAAAAAATTGGTGTTGCAGAAACTACTCCAAATTTTCCATAAGAGTTCAATATTCCTGCAAATAAAGATGATAATGAAACAAAAAAAATGTATGGAAATGTAATCCGTCCATAAATAACAGAAGTTTCAAACCTTACATCATTTTGAAAACCACTTGCCATGGCAAAAACTAGAAGAGGCATAATTATTATCGATATTATTGTGAAGATAAATAATATCAAAATCATCATAGACAATGTATTATTGGTAAATTCAATGGACTGTTTTTTATTATGCATATTTTTTTTAAACATTGGAATAAATGCTGCATTAAAAGCTCCTTCGGCAAAGAATCTTCGAAAAATATTAGGTAGGGAGAATGCTATAATAAACGCCTCTCCTATAGGACCTGAACCTAAAAATGCAGCTAACATTATATCTCTACAAAAACCAAATATGCGACTAACAAAAGTCCATAAACCTACAGTTAGAAAATTTTTTAAAAAAGTGGATTTAAAGTGCATAGTGTTATCAAAATTAATAAGGGTCTATTAAAGTCCCAGCTTGAATAGCTTCTTTAAGTTTATGTTCTAATTTTTCTCTTTTGCTAAGGGAATGTAATTTCAGTCCGAATAGATCCTTTACGTAAAAAGTATCTACTGCTTGTTCTCCAAACGTAGCTATAATGGCAGAAGAGATAGATATATAATTATCGCTTAGCGTCTTAGCTAAGTCATATAGCAGACCTAGTCGATCTCTTGTTTCAATTTCAATGATAGTATGTATTTCTGAACCTTCATTATCAAAAGTTATGTTAGTAGGCACTATAAAATCTTTTTCTTTCTTTTTGATTTTCCCTTTTTCTTTCAAAATATCGCGTGCAATTATTTGGCCTTTTAATGCTTCATTAATTGTTTGATTTAATTTATTTAACCTATTTTCCTCAAATGGTTTACCTTCCTTATTTTGTAACCAAAAAACAGAAGTAGCAAAGCCATCTGAAGTTGTATAGGTTCGAGCATCTATTACATTTGCACCTGATAATGCAATTGCGCCAGTAAGTCTTGAAAAAATTCCTGGGTGATCTTCAATCAAGAAACAAATTTTGGTAGCGTCTCTTGCTAGATCAGTTTCAACTTTTGAATTGATGGATAATGTATCAATATTTTTCGCAAGATTAGAAAAAATTGCTTGTGTTTGGGTGGTTAAACCCAAATAAAAACCAGCATAATGCCTATTAATTTCAGTATCAATTTGTTTTTTTCCCCAGTGTTTTAATTCATCCTTTAATGCAGATTGTGCCTTTTGAATTTGTTCTGGTCTAGAAGTAATTTCATAGTTTTCTTTTAAAATATTAATTGTCTTATAATAAAGAGTTCTTATCATCACAGCTTTCCAGTTATTCCATACTTCAGGTCCAACCCCCCTTATATCACATACGGTTAAAACTGTAAGAAGCCTAAGTCTTGTTGTAGATTTTACAATATTAGCAAAATCACGAATAGTTTTTTCTTCTGATAGATCTCTCTTTTGAGAGATGTCAGACATAAGCAAGTGGTTTTCAATTAACCATGATGTTAATTTGATATCATGATCTTCAAAACCAAGTCTTTTTGTAACCTTAGTTGAGATTTTTGATCCTAAAATACTATGATCTCCTGGCCTTCCTTTACCTACATCATGAAGAAGTAAAGCCATATATAAAACTTTTCGATTAACTCCCTCTTTTAAAATTTTTGATGCTAATGGTAAATCCTCTGTAAGAAAACCTTGCTCAATTTGAGATAATATTTTTATACACTGAATAGTATGCTCATCTACAGTATATTTATGGTACATATTAAATTGCATCATACCTATGATTTTCTGAAATTCAGGTATATATCTTCCAAGAAAACCTACTTCATTCATTCTTCTAAGAGCGCGTTCTGGATCTCCATAATTAAGTAGAACATCAATGAAAATTTTTGCTGCTTCTGGATCTTTTATAAAGTTTTTGTTAATATTATTTATATTTTTCGAAATTAAATGAAGTGAATTTGGATGGATTAATCTTCTACTTTTTAGTCCATTTTGAAATAGTCTTATTTGATTTAGTGGGTTTTTAAGAAAATTAATTGAATCACTTACATCTACCCGACCGTTTGAGATAAAAAAACCTTTATCCAACTTTAAATTATTTTCAGCTATAACATTTTTTAATTTTGATACAAAACTTGGATTTTTTTTAACGTGTAAAGATTCCATTTTAGCGAGCAAAATTCTTGTCAACTCACCCACATTTTTAGCATGTAAAAAATATGTTTGCATAAAGTTTTCTACGGCAAGTAAACCAGATCCTTTTTTAAAACCTAAAGATTTTGCTAATGGTACTTGTAAATCAAAACTTAGTATTTCATTAGCTCTTTTGGTGAAAATATGAAGAGCGCATCTTATGGTCCACAAAAAATCTTCAGCCTTGAAGAAGATGTCCATATCATTTTTTGTAAATATTTTATAGTTAATTAAATCATTTTTATCTGAAATCTTATAAACATATTTTGAAATCCAATAAAGTGTTTGTAGATCTCTTAACCCCCCTTTGCCTTCCTTAATATTTGGTTCTAATAAATATCTCTCAGATCCTTGTTTTTTATGTCTTAAATTTCTTTCTTCTAATTTTTTTTCAATAAACTCAGGCGCAGATTTTTCAAAAATATCTTTCCAAAGTTTTTTGTTTAATTCATTAGCTAATTCAATACTTCCAAATAGGAATCTATTTTCTAAAAGTGATGTCCTAGCAGTAATATCAGTTTTGGCAATTCTTAAACATTCATCAATATTTCTAACTGAGTGACCAACTTTAAGGCCTAAATCCCATAATAAATACAAAATTGTTTCAATAACATTTTCACTCCAAGCTGTTTGCTTGTAGGGTGTTAAAAATAAGAGATCTATATCCGAATATGGCGCCATCTCTGCCCTGGCATACCCACCTAATGCGACGACAGATATATATTCTCCTTTAGTTGGGCTCACTAAGGGGAATATATATTCTGTAACAATTTTAGAAACTGACTGAATAATGATGTCATTCATAAGTGTATATACGGAAAGGGATTCAGGTGCTAAGTAAGGATTTTTTTTTAGTATTACTTCTATCTTTCCAGAAATATTTTTTTTAAATCTCTTCAATTGAGCAAGTGTATTACTTCTTATTTCATTATTGTCATTTAAATCAATACACCCAATTATATTTTCTTCTTTTAAATAAGAGTTCATCATTTGAAATGATTTGCTCAAAGATATTTTTTTTAATTCAATATTCAATTTTAATCACTTATGGAAAACTATTTCTTGCTTGTTTTAGTACTTTTGGTTGACCATTAGTTATCTGAATGACAGATAATTCTTTTTCTGCAATTCTATCATAATTAAATCTAAAAATTCCATCAATTCCTATAAATCCACTTGAATTAAATAGACCATCGAATTTGTTTGAATGATTGATATTCTTATTTTTTAAATTTTTCTCTAAAACTCCCAAAGCAGCAATAGCATCATATGTAAGGTTAGATTTTGGATGCGGTCTATATCCAAATTTTTTTATAAATTTGTTTTCATAAAATTTTCGAAATCTATAATCTGGCATGGTAAACCATGAATGTTGGAATGCAGGTTCAGAAAGTATAGAAGTAGAATTATTCCAACTTGATAAACCCATGATTTGAACACCTGTTTCTGTTTTGCTTTTTGTAATATCAGCAAGTTCAGCTGCTAAATGTTTCATTCGTTGATCAGGTGTTCCTGTAAAAATAATAACGTCAGTATTGGTGCTTTTTAATTTTTGTTTAATAGTTTTAGCTTTATAAGATATTTCACTTATGTCTTCAGAATAATTTTCAGAAAAAGTCACTACTCCTCTATTCATATTGATCTTATTAATAAGTATTTTCATTACTTCATTATTATGTTTTTTAGTTTGATTGATTAATGCAAATCGATACTTATTATCATTGATAGCAAACTTAATAAGATTATTAGCTCTATTTGTAATAGTATCTCCTAATAATAAAAAATTTGTACCACTAATCGATGGATCATTGGACAAAGTTATAACTTTCAAATTATTAAAAGGAAAATTGTTTGAAATTGCTTTCGCAATAATAGGAACAAATGGTCCTATTACTATATCATTTTTTTCTTCTAAGGCTTGTTTAAAGGCAATTAAACCTTCCTTACTTTTACCTAAAGTATCATAAGTTTTAATTTCAAATGAACTATCTACTAAATCTTCTTTAGCTAATAATGCAGCATCTCTTAAACTTTTACCTAAATATGATAAGTCTCTATTTTTAGACCCAACAGGTAGTAGTAGTCCAATTTTACTTTTTGTGTCAGTCACGCCATTATAATTATAATTTTCTTCAATATTTGAAACGCATCCGACTAAAATAGTAACAAATATTAAATAAATAATATAAAAGTAGTTCTTTCTTTGGCCGCTAATCTTTGTCATAGTTTATAGTCAGTTTATAAATAAAATAAATTCTTAGTTCTCATGATTTTTGTACTATAGAATAAAATAAATAAAAATATTTAAATTCTTCAGGATTATAAAAATTGAAAATAAATTTTCCTAAATTAGAACCTGCTTTATACCTGATCTCTACTCCAATCGGAACACTTTCTGATTTAACGTTTAGAGCAATTAACGTATTACAAAACGTAAATGTTTTATTAGCTGAAGATACTAGGGTCTTAAGAAAATTAATGAACATTATGGATATTGATTTAAATGGAAGAAATATAAGTTCATATAATGATAATTCAGGTGATGAGGTAAGATCAAAATACATTCTTGAACTAGAACAAAATAAATCGATTGCCTTATGTTGTGATTCTGGAACACCATTAATTTCTGATCCTGGATACAAACTAGTTAGACAAGTTATAAGAGATGGTTACAAAGTAATATGTATACCAGGAGCTTGTTCTGTTATAGTAGCTCTTTGTCAGTCAGGGTTACCATCTGACAAGTTCTTTTTTGGAGGTTTTCCACCAGTGAAAAAAAATCAAAGGATTAATTTTTTCAACGATTTGTTATCAGTTCCTTCTACTTTAATTTTTTTTGAAAGTCCAAAAAGGATATTAAATACCTTAGAAGATTTGGGAAATATTTTTGGTAATTCTCATCAAATTGTCGTTTGCAGAGAACTAACTAAAAATTTTGAAGAAAACAAACGTGGAACAATTGATTCAATTATTAAAATTTTAAGGAAAGAAAATAATTTAAGAGGTGAATTTACTGTAGTTGTTAACAGAAAAGAAAATATTAAGACTGATTTAAATTTAATAAAATCCGATCTAATTTATTTATTAAAGAAAAATACTTTTAGGGATTCTGTTGCTATTGTCTCTAAAAAATACTCATTATCTAAAAAAGAGGTTTATAATCTTGGTTTGAAGATATTAAATAATTGAATAACGTTTTTGGAGTTTTTAATGCTAAGAGTTGGTTTTCAAATGGATCCCCTGGAAAATATAGATCCTTTATCAGATACATCTTTTCGTCTTGCTGAAGAAGCACAGAATAGAGGATATTCAGTTTTTCACTATCTTCCTGATGAATTGATTTATAGTAAAAACAAAATTTTTGCAAAAGGTAATTTTGTTAAATTGAATAGGAATGACAAACCACCCTTTTCTATCATAGATAATAAAACCATTGATATTATAAATGACTTAGACGTCCTATGGTTAAGACAAGATCCTCCATTTAATATGAATTATTTGACATCTACATATCTCTTAGATTTTGTAGGAAATAAAACACTTATAGTTAATAATCCTTTTTGGGTTAGGAATTTTCCAGAAAAATTATTAGTACTCAACTATTCGCACTTAATGCCTGCAACTATAATTAGCAGTAAAATAGATGTAATACAGAAATTTAGGGAACAATATGGTGAAATTATTTTGAAACCATTGTACGGAAACGGTGGAGCTGGTGTTTTTAAATTAGACAATGATGACAAAAATTTTGTTTCTTTAATGGAACTTTTTCTAATGAATTCCTCCGAACCCTTAATAGCCCAAGAGTTTATACCTGAAGTAAGTAAAGGTGACAAAAGAATTATTCTTTTAGATGGTGAAATTTTAGGAGCTATTAATAGAATACCCAAAAAAGGTGAGATTAGATCTAATATGCATGTTGGAGGGAAAGCTGCTGCGACAGAATTATCTGTTGACGAAATAAATATTTGTAATGAAATTGGGGACAATTTAAGAAAAAATGGACAAATTTTTGTAGGTATAGATGTCATTGGAGGAAAATTGACTGAAATCAATGTTACATCACCTACTGGTCTGCAGGAATTAGAGAGGTTTGAAAATAAAAATTTTGCTTCAAAAGTTTGGGATAAAGTGATTTCAAAAATTAAATTATAAATTCAATTTTTTAAAAATATTCATGATGAATTTAAAATCTTTAGTTGTACCTATAATGACAATGTCAATTATAGTTTTAGTATCAAATATACTAGTCCAGTTTTTATTGGGTAACTGGTTAACATGGGGAGCATTGACCTATCCATTTGCTTTTCTTGTAACTGATATTACAAATCGCCTCTACGGTCTATCCGCAGCAAGAAAGGTTGTTTTATTTGGCTTTATTATAGGTATATTTTGCTCACTAGTTGGGACTCAACTGCAAGGTGAATTTGGACCATTAGTAACTTTTAGAATAGCATTAGGATCTGCAACAGCTTTTATAATTTCTCATTTATTAGATATTTCAATTTTTAATTATTTAAGACAGGAAAGATGGTGGAAAGCACCATTAATATCTTCAATAGTAGGTTCTTCATTAGATACCCTTATTTTCTTTTTTGTTGCGTTTTCTGGTTTTTTTATTTTTTTGGAACCTTCGAATGATGTTTCTTGGGCTGTAGAGAAAGTTCCTATACTGGGTATGTTTGGAATATCCCCATTATGGGTGTCACTTGCTTTTGCAGATTTTCTAGTAAAGCTTTCTTTAATCACTATTTCGTTAATACCATTTAGATTTTTAATTGTTTTACTCCAAAAGAAAGAAAACGTATAATTTTATTTAAATTTAAGTACTTTATTTATTTGTATTTTCTAAACATAATTTCAGATGAGCTAATGTTTATTTCTTAAAAGACGACCTTTTTGAATATTCCAATCCCTTTTCTTTTCTGTTTCTCTTTTATCTACATTTTTTTTACCTTTGCCAATTCCAATTAGTATTTTGGCAATTCCTGCTTCATTAAAATATAGTTTTAAAGGTACTAGAGTCATACCTTCACGTCCTTTATTTTTTATTAACTTTAATAATTCTCTTTTTTTAACAAGTAATTTCCTTCTTCTTCTTTCTACATGGTTAAATGTTTTAGCATTTTCATAATTTGGAACATGACAATTTATTAGCCAGAGCTGCTGTTGTTCAATATTTGCGTAACTTTCTAGAATACTTACTCTACCATTACGCATACTTTTTACTTCAGAGCCCTCCAGAACGATGCCACATTCAATTTCTTCTTCTATAAAATAATTATAACGTGCTTTTTTGTTATCAGCGATTAATTTCTGATTTTTTAGGTTCACTAATTTCTGCATATATTAATTTAATAATTCTGCATGTCTTAATGCATTATCCATGATTTTTTGAGTATTTTCATTTACTGTTACCAAAGGTGCTCGCAGTTCATTAACACATTTTCCTAATTTATTTAGCGCATATTTTATTGGTGCGGGGCTT
Organism: uncultured Alphaproteobacteria bacterium; assembly: GCA_902611605.1. Classification (GTDB taxonomy): domain Bacteria; phylum Pseudomonadota; class Alphaproteobacteria; order Rhodobacterales; family Rhodobacteraceae; genus CACIIZ01. Next base: position 44,832 of record CACMAH010000005.1, on the reverse strand, counting down.
GGTTCTAGAAAAGTAGCTCTGTGAAGTGGTAGCAATTTATCTTGTAATATAAGAGCTTTTTTATAGTTACCCTCAAGCATAGCTTTTTGGAATTCAGCTGATAATTTAGGTGCAGCATTTGCTATTACAGATATACATCCTACGCCACCATGTGCGTTAAAACCGAGCGCAGATGCATCTTCACCAGATAATTGAATAAAATTTTCACCACAGTATTTTCTGGTATCTGATACTCTACTCACATCACCAGTTGCATCTTTAATTCCAATTATATTTTTTAATTTTGAAAGTGATGATAAGGTTAATAAATCCATATCAACAATTGATCTTCCAGGAATATTATAAATAATAATTGGTAAATCACAACAATCATTAAGACTACTAAAGTGTAGATATAGTCCTTTTTGATTGGGTTTATTATAATAAGGTGTAACAATTAAGGCTGCATCTGCCCCTACCTTTTTTGCAAACTTCATAAGGTCTACAGATTCTCTAGTGTTATTAGAACCTGCCCCTGCAATAACAGGTACTCTTCCTTTTGATTTTTTTACTATTATTTCTATGACTTCTTGGTGTTCTTCATGACTTAAGGTTGGACTTTCTCCAGTCGTTCCAACTGCAACTAATCCGTTGCTTCCCTCTTCAATTTGCCACTCAACAAGATCCTCAAGAGCATTTTTATCGATTTCCCCATTTTTAAAAGGAGTTATAAGTGCAGGAATCGATCCTTTTATCATAATAAAGTCCTTAGATTAATAATTTTTATTCACAATATTAGCACATCATTTTATTATGTTAAATCGTATATTTTGAATTAAATAAATACATAAAAAAACGATCTTTTAATTAAAGGTAAAAATTAGTGAAAATCTTAGTTAGATATTTATTTTATATTATTATATCTTCTGTATTTTTCTTTATACAAGAAGTAATATTTATAAATAAGAAAATAAATGCTGAACAATTTGAGATAGAAAATTTTAAAGAAGCTTTAAAATACTCTGATGCACAAATTTGGGATAAGGCTTACATATATGCAAAAAACAGTAACAGTAATTTAGCAATTGATCTAACTAATTGGTTAAGATTAAGAGCTGGGGATGCAATTTTCTCAGATTATATTAATTTTATAGAAACTAAATCAGAATGGCCTGGCATGCCTTATCTTATAAAGCAAGCCGAAAAAAAAATCACTTTGGATGAAGATCCAAAACTTATAATTGATTTATTTAAAAATAATTTTCCTTTAACTGGCCATGGTTCAACGATGCTATCTTTAGCTCATTTAAAGGTTGGGGATATAAAGCAAGCAGAGAAAATAGCTGCAATTAGCTGGTTGGACCAAAAATTTGATGAAAAAAATTTTCAACTTATGATAAAAAATTTTAAAAATGTAATTTCAATTAATAATAATAAAAGATTAAATAATTTACTTTGGAACAGAGATTTATCTTCTGTTAATCAACTTAAAAAAATAATGACTGCTTCTGATTTTTTTATTGCAGAACAAAGAGTAAGACTTCAAAAACTTACAAAAAGTAAAGATAAAATTGATTCACTCAAAATATTCAACATCAAGGATCCAGGAGTTCTTTTTGATTATGCAAATTATCTTCAATCAAAAAGAAAATATAAAAAAGTTTCTAGTATAATTTTTAATTTATCCAATAATCCCGTGAAATTGGGATTATCATATAAGTGGTCAGAATTGAGAATTTATCATGCTAGAAGAGAGCTTCGTATCGGTAATTTGATGAAAGCTTATAAAATTAGTAGTAATCATTTAATAAGTAACGAGTTTTTTGTAAATGATGACTTTAAAGAGTCTAAACAGGGATATGTGGAACTTGAATGGCTTTCTGGTTTCATTGCTCTCAATTTTTTAAAAAAGCCAGAAGTTGCTATAAAACATTTTTCAAATATCTTAGATTTAGTTACCAATAAAAATTTCTTAAGCAAAAATTATTATTGGTATGCTAGATCACTTGAAAAGCTAAAAAGAATTAATGAGGCACAAGATTATTATAAGAAAGGATCCATATATATTAGTACATTCTATGGACAACTTTCGGCTGAAAGAATTAATAAAAATTCTCTAGATTTATCAAAAATTGGAGATATGAAGTATGATTGCAAAAAAGTAAATCTATTGGAAAATTCAATAATAAATTTGGGTAAGAAATTATTAGATGCTGATAGATTAGTATTGGGAGTACGGTTTTTCAAACATGCCGCTGAAACTTTATTAGATGAAGAAAGAAAATGTTTACTAGTGTTCTTAGACAGAATTAGTAATCTTTCAGGGATCATTGCTATAACAAACAAATTCAAAATCAAAAGTGATTTAATTCTTAAATACTCTTTCCCTTTAATAAATAATTTAGATACAAACCAAATTGATAATTTACAGCTTGTTTACTCGATTATTAGGCAGGAAAGTGGATTTTATAGTAGTGCAATTTCTAGAACAGGTGCTTTAGGGTTAATGCAAGTTATGCCGGACACCGCAAAACAAGTAGCCAGTGATTTAGGAATTAAATACAATAAAAACAGCCTTTCTTCAGATGAAATTTATAACATCAAAATTGGGTCTTTTTATTTTAATAAACTTCTAAAGAAATTCAAAGGTTCAATAGTATTGAGTACTGCAGCATATAATGCTGGACCAGGTACAATAAATAGATGGCTGAATAATTATGGTGATCCTAGAAAATTTGGAGTTGATCCTTTGATTTGGATTGAGATGATCCCTTATTATGAGACTAGAAACTATGTTAAAAGAGTGCTATCAAATGATTTAATTTATCGACATAAACTTGGTGATAATATTATAAACTTTGATCGTGCAAGAAAAAATTTTGGGCATAAGTTTTAATGACTGCTTACTACATCTTTGATTGAAATTTATTATTTATCAATATATTGTGTGTACATCTGTTTTTCATTAAGGTTAATTAGTTTGAATATCACTAAATTACGACTGAATGGTTTTAAAAGTTTTGTAGATCCAACTGAATTTGAGATACTGCCAGGACTTACAGGAGTAGTAGGTCCTAATGGATGTGGTAAATCAAATTTATTAGATGCTTTAAGATGGGTTATGGGAGAAAACAGGCCAACCTCCATGCGAGGGGATGGAATGGATGACGTTATATTTGGTGGGACTAGTTTGAGACCTGCAAGATCTTATGCTGAAGTAAATTTACAAATTGAAAATTTTGATTCAGATATCTTACCTATCAATACAAGTGAAAGTACTATTGAAATTGTTAGAAGAATAAATTTTGAATCTGGGTCTACTTATAAAGTAGAAGGAAAAGAGATACTTGCTAGAGAGGTAAGATTGCTTTTTGCAGATTATTCTTCGGGTTCTAATTCTCCTTCTCTAGTAAGGCAGGGTCAAATTTCAAATCTAATAAATGAAAACCCTAAATCTCGTAAAAGAATTTTAGAAGAGGCAGCAGGAATATCTGGTCTCTATCACAGAAGACATGAATCAGAATTAAAGCTTAATGCTTCCGAAAATAATTTGGAAAGGATTAATGATATTCTTTCAAAATTAGAAGAACAACTGAAAGCATTAAAAAAACAAGCCAAGCAAGCAGAAGATTACCGTTTATTGGGTGAAAAAATTAGAAAACAAGAATCACTACTTTTATTTGTTCGTTGGGAAAATAAACATTCAGAGTTTAATAACTCTAAAAACGAGTTAGATAATATTCTCAAAAAAAGAACTGATCATGAAAAAATTCTAAGAAATTTAATAGAAGTAAAAGAACAAAAAGAAAACTTACTACCAAAAATAAGAGAGCAGCAAGCTGCAGACCAAATAGCTACAAATCAATTAAAGTCTAAAAAAACAAATATCGATGAAAAGCATAAAAATGCCTTATCAAGAGTTAATGAGTTAAATCAAAGAATTTCGGAATTAGAAAATGATTATATAAGAGAAAATGAATTAATTCTTGATGCAGAAAGTGTTCTCAAAAAATCAGCAAATGAAAAAAACAGCATTTTGAATACTCAAAGTGATTTAACCAACAAAATAAAAAGTACAAAAGAAGATTTAGATTTATCGATTATTGATTTTAACAAAATCGAGAAAGAATATGAAGTTGAGGCTAATAATTTCGCAGCTTCTTTAGCAAAAAAAAATAATCTTGAAACAAATTTTGAAGTAAATAATAAAAGTTTAAAACAAGTTGAAGAGAAAATTACCAAAGTTAAAGATGATAAATCTAAAGTAAATCTTCGAAAGGAAGAAATTGCCAATGAGTTAATTAATATTGGGAATGAATTAGAATTATCTGAAAAGGCAATAGATAAAAAATCTTCAATGCTTGATAAAACAGAAGATGAAGTTCAGACTTTGAGAGCAGATTTACTTAATTTTGAAGAAAAACTATCTGAAGAAAGAAGTAAATTATTAGCTATTAAATCTGAAATAAAAACTTTAGAAGAATTTTTGAGTGAGCAAGAAATTTTTGAAGATGCCATTATAAATCAAATTGAAATATCAAAAGATTTTGAAATTGTATTTAGTGTTATTTTGAATGACGATTTAAACTATCCGCCACAGTCCTCTGACAGAAAAAGTGGATGGCATTATAGTGAAAATGAAAAACAATCTTATTCATTTCCTAAAGGTGTAAAAGTTTTAGCTGATCTAGTTAAACATCCTTTAGAGTTAAATAAAAGGTTAAAAAATGTTGGTATTGTAAATTCAAAAGATGGTTATTTACTTCACTCGAAGTTAGAAAATGGTCAGTCGTTAGTATCAATGGATGGAGATTTTTGGAGATGGGACGGTTTTTCAACAACATCCGCTGACGTAAATACAAGCAATACACAAAAAGTCAAAAATTTAAATAGATTACAAAATTTAAAAGTTTTACTAAAAGAAATTGAAAAAAAAGTATTTATCCAGTCTGAACATAAAACGAATCAAGAACTGGTTTTTAAACAAAAAATTGAGGAACGAGATAATTTAAAAAAAGAGTATATTTCTAAGGAAAAAAGATTAAATGAACTAAAAACAAATCTAAGCAAATTGGAAGCAGAATTTGAAATTAATAGTGCTCAAATTGAGAGTTTGGATAATAACTACCTTAATCTTAATGAGGATTACAATAAACTAATTAAAAATATTGAAGAAATTAAAAATTTAGACAATCAAGAGATTGATTATCAAGAAGAAGAAAAAAATATTAATTTAAAGAAAAAAAAATTAGAGGATTTTAGGAATAAAAATCTTGATAGAAGGTTGGTTCTTGAAGATTTAATGTCTCAATTTAACTTTTATAAAAATAGATTAGTTCAGCTTGATAAAGAATTAGAAGATTGGTCAATCAGAAAAAAAAGATCAGTTGATCGACAAGATAATATTTTGTCAAGAAAAAATGAACTTGAATTATTTTTAGAAACTGCACAATTAGAGCCAGAAAAAATAGAAAATGACATTTTAAATCTTAATAAAAAAATTACTGAAGCTGAAAAGAAATGTAGCATTTCAACTGATGCGTTGGTAAATGCAGAGAAGAAACTACGAGATGCATTATTTAAAGAAAAAGAAGCTTTCAAGATTGCCGAGGATTTAAAAGAAAAGTATGTAAGAGCTGAAGTTTCTATTGAGACTACAAAAGATAATCTAAATGAACTTGCGAGTCTTTTAGAGGCAGGAACTGGACACAGTCCTAAGGATTTTCAAGATAAATATATCGACCAGCTGACTAACAAGCTTTCAATTGATATAATTGAAAAAAATTTGGATCAGCTAACAAGAAAAAGAAATTTTATAGGACCCGTTAATTTAAGAGCTGAAGAAGATGAAAAAGAGATTAATGCTGAATATTCAGAATTACTTAACCAAAAAGAAGATCTTGAGGGCGCCGTAAAAAAACTTAGAAATGCGATCTCTAATTTAAATAAAGAAGGAAGAGAAAAGCTCTTAAAAGCATTTGATGATGTGAATAAAAATTTTAAAACTTTGTTTAATAATTTATTTGGTGGTGGACAAAGTAATTTATTACTTGTTGAAAGTGATGATCCCTTAGAGGCTGGACTTGAAATCATGTGTCAACCTCCGGGGAAAAAATTATCCAACTTAGCATTACTTTCGGGTGGAGAACAAACTCTTGCTGCTATTTCATTAATTTTTGCAGTATTTATGGTAAAACCAAGTCCAATTTGCGTCTTGGATGAAGTAGACGCACCACTGGATGATGCAAATATTGTTAGATTTTGTAATCTACTAAACAATATGAATTCTAGAACTGACACCAGATTTATAATCATTACTCATAATCCCATTACAATGTCTAAAATGAATCGACTTTATGGTGTAACTATGGCAGAAAAAGGGGTTAGCCAGCTCGTAAGCGTTGATTTAGATAAAGCTGAGAAATTAGTTGTTGCTTAAGATTTGTTAAGATTAATCTGATGAAAAAAAATGATTTATGTGATAATAAGTACTTTGTTTCTACAAATTGGCTGGAACAAAGATTAAGCGATCCTAGTGTTAGAATTATAGATGCAAGCTGGCATTTACCAAATGTGGATAGGTCAGGGTTGAAGGAGTTTGAAAGCAAACATATTCCTGGTGCGAGTTTTTTTGATTTAGACAATTTTTCTGATGCAAACTCAGATTTACCACATATGGCATTAAACGAAAAAGATTTTTCTAATAAATTTGAAATATTTGGAATTAAACAAAATCAGAATATTATTGTTTATGATGGTTTAGGGTTATTTTCTGCTCCAAGATTATTGTGGTTACTACATTTATATGGATATCATAATGTATTTATATTAGATGGAGGTTTTCCGAAATGGATTAGTGAGAACAAGCCAACTAACAAAGAGGTTTTAAATTTTAAACCCTGTAAGCTTAATTTTTCTTATGATAAAAATTTAGTAGTAACTATGGAATTTGTGATGAAATATTTGAATTCACAAGATATTCAAATAATAGATGCAAGATCTTCGAGTCGATTTCTAGGAATTGAAAAAGAGCCTAGAAAGGGTCTTAGAAGTGGTCACATACCAAATTCAATAAATCTTTACTATGGTGACGTGTTAAACTCTGATTATACTTTAAAATCAAAAGACATACTTAAGAATAAAATAGACGAACTTGGAATTGACTTAACCAAACATTTAATTACATCCTGTGGATCTGGAGTGACTGCATCAATTCTGTATGTTATTTTTAAAGGGCTTGGTGCAAAAAGGGTTTCGGTTTATGATGGATCATGGTGTGAATGGGGCAAATTCAATTAAAAAATCTTTAATTTGTAAATTTTAATATAAAATGTACTTTAAAATAAAATATTAAGTTGGTTCAATATGTTTGAAAATTTAAAATTACAATCAGAAGACAAAATTATGGCTTTAATGTCTTTATATAAAGCCGATGAAAGAAAAGAAAAGATAGATTTAGGTGTTGGAGTTTATAAAAATAATAAAGGCCAAACACCTATTATGGATGCAGTACAAAAAGCTTCAAGAATACTCAACAATACACAAAAAACTAAAAGTTATGTGGGCCTTTCCGGAAATTTAGGATTTATAGATAATATTAGTCAATTAGTTTTAGCAGATGCTGTTCCAAAAAATCAGATTATAGGCGCTCAAGCTCCGGGTGGAACGGGAGCTTTTCATCAGTTATTACTTTTAATAAGGTCTATGGAAAAGGATAAGCGGGTCTGGATTTCATCACCTTCTTGGCCAAATCATGCTGCAATATTAAATCATTTAGGTATTCAATTTAATAATTATAATTACTTCGATTATGATACTTGTGAAGTAAATTTTTCTAGAATGATGTCTGATCTTCAGAAAATTAGTTCTGGAGATGTTTTACTTTTACATGGTTGTTGTCACAATCCAACTGGGGCTAATTTATCCCTAGAAAATTGGACTGAACTTACTCAATTTTGTGAAAAAAAAAATATTCTTCCTTTGATTGATTTGGCCTATCAAGGTTTTGGGGACGGAATAAATGATGATGTTAAAGGTGTCCAATATATGGCTTCTAATTTGCCAGAAGTATGTATTGGGATTTCTTGTTCAAAAAACTTTGGTTTATATAGGGAAAGGGTAGGAGCTGCTTTGATGGTAGTTTCTGATAAAAAGATTCACAAGTTAGTGGAAGAAAATTTAAAATCATTTAATAGAGTAACTTTTTCTTTTCCTCCAGATTATGGAGCATCTCTTGTCGAAATTATATTGGGAGGGAATAACTCTCAAAATAAAGAATTAATACATTTATGGGAAAAAGAATTAAATAGTATGAGAAATGGAATGCTCGAACTTAGAAAGTTATTGTCAGATTCTTTAAGAAGGAGCACTAACTCAACTAGATTTGATTTTATTGAAAGGCATAGAGGCATGTTTTCCCTTATGGGTTTATCGGTTGATCAAGTTGCAAGATTAAGAACAGAGTTTGGTATCTATATGGTAGGAGATTCAAGAATTAACATTGCGGGATTAAATAAAGATCAAATTGATTATTTCTCTTCATCTATAGCTGCAGTTATTTGAAAGGCTGTGTTTATGAATTATAGTAATATTAAGGTCGAAAAAAAATAAAGAAAGAAAAATATCATGGATGAAAAAATCTATTATCCCGATTCACAATATTCCAAATCATTTAAAATTGACAAAAAAAAATATAATGAAATGTATAAAGAATCTATCTCAAACCCTGAAAAGTTTTGGGGAAAGATGGGAAATAGAATTGATTGGATCAATCCTTTTACAAAAGTAAAGAACACCTCTTTTTCTCATGATGATGTATCTATAAAATGGTATGAAGATGGAACATTGAATATAAGTTATAACTGTATCGACCGGCATCTTAAAAAAAATAGGGATAAAGTTGCTATAATCTGGGAATCAGATGAGCCAAGCTTATCAAAAAACATCACCTATGGAGAATTACACGAGCAAGTTTGTCGTCTATCAAATATTTATAAAGAATTAGGTGTGAATAAGGGAGATCGAGTTATTCTTTATATGCCCATGATACCTGAGGCTGCATATGCTATGTTAGCATGTGCTAGAATAGGTGCTATACATTCAGTTGTTTTTGGAGGTTTTTCCCCAGAAGCACTTGCAAGCAGGATAACTGATTGTGGAGCTTGTTTAGTAGTTACAGCAGATGAAGGGCCTAGAGGCGGGAAACCAGTGCCTTTAAAAGAGAATGTAAATAAAGCACTACAAATTTCTGGTGATATAAAAACATTAGTAGTTAAAAGAACAGGGGCTAATGTCTACATGAAAGAAAATAGGGATTTTTCATATAATGAAATGAATGATCACGTAAGTGATAAGAATGTTCCAGAAGAGATGTCTGCCGAAGACCCTCTTTTTATTTTGTATACTTCTGGATCTACTGGAAAACCAAAGGGCGTACAGCATTCTACTGGTGGTTATATTGTTTACGCTTCCCTAACGCATGAGTATATTTTTGATTATCATGATGATGATATTTACTGGTGTACAGCTGATGTTGGTTGGATCACAGGGCATAGTTATATTGTCTATGGACCATTATCGAATGGCGCAACCACTTTAATGTTTGAAGGGGTACCAACATATCCAGACTGTTCAAGATTTTGGCAAGTATGTGAAAAACATAATGTAAATCAATTTTATACAGCTCCCACAGCTATAAGGGCATTAATGGGACAAGGTGATGATTTTGTAAATAATTGTAATTTATCAAGTCTTAGAATTTTGGGTACAGTTGGTGAACCTATTAACCCTGAAGCATGGGAGTGGTATAACAGGGTAGTAGGCAAAGGTAAGTGCCCAATAGTAGATACTTGGTGGCAAACCGAAACTGGAGGAATACTTATTACTCCTTTGCCTGGAGCGACACCTACCAAACCAGGATCTGCAACCAATCCTTTTTTTGGTATTAGGCCTGTGATTATGGACCCTAAAACAGGTCAAAAATTGGTTGGTAATAATGTTGAAGGTGTATTAGCTTTTGAGGATAGTTGGCCTAGCCAAATGAGAACAGTTTTCGGTGATCATGAAAGATTTGTTAAAACTTATTTTAGTGATTTTAAAGGATATTATTTTTCTGGTGATGGTTGTAAAAGAGATAAAGACGGGTATTATTGGATAACTGGAAGAGTGGATGATGTTCTAAATGTTTCTGGTCATAGGATGGGCACTGCTGAAATTGAAAGTGCATTAGTATCTCATCCTTTAGTATCAGAAAGTGCTGTAGTGGGTTATCCACACAAGATCAAAGGACAAGGAATTTATGCTTTTGTAACTCTTATGGTTGGAGAAAATCCAACTGAAGAATTAACCAAAGATCTAGAGGCATGGGTAAGAAAAGAAATTGGTCCTATTGCGAAACCAGACTTAATCCAATGGTCCCCCAATCTTCCAAAAACAAGATCTGGAAAAATTATGAGAAGAATATTAAGAAAAATTGCAGAAAATAAATATGAAGACTTAGGTGATACTTCAACTTTAGCTGATCCAACTGTTGTTAATAACTTAATTGAAAATCGTTTAAATAAATAAGTATTGAATTTAGAATAAAATTATAGGAATTATATTTGTTATGAAAAAGTTTTTTTATATTTGTTTTTGTTTTTGTTTTTGTTTAATTTCTGCCTGTAATACTACAACACAGGGTGCCTATAATAATTATGACTTTATTCAAGGTGGTCCTGTTCCTTTGAAAGTTGAAACAGAGGAAAGTAAATCAACTTCAACTGGTGAGTGTCTAGCAGACACTCTTAGTTTCCTTATAGGACAACCTGAAACAGCTTTAGCTGCGATGGAATATCCTGCTGACACAAGAGTACTTAACGAATATCAAGATCAAAGCATTGATGAAAATTATAGTTCTCGATTAAATTTAGTAATTGGTTCAGACAGAAGAATAACTAATGTTTTTTGTGGTTGATGCAGTAATTAAATATAACTTATCAGTTGTTAATGATAAATTATAAAATAATTACTCAAGAATTAATTTCTTTTTGAGGCTTTAACTTGTATATCATATAATTATTATATTCTAGAAATGACTTTATTGTTCTCTTGTTTTTAAATAGTCTATTCTCTAAACGTAATCGTTTTCTTTTACTAATTAAAATTTTGTAAAAAATATTTAAAAATTTTAAAGTAAATGGTCTATTTATTTTTAGACTAGCTATAATTCTTTTAATTGAAAAACCCAAAGTATTGTAAAACTTTTGCTCTAATTGTATAGATGGGGCCACTAATTTAGTTATTTCTTTTTTTACAATTACATTAATTTTTTGTATTCTTAATTCCTTTTCCATACTTATTAACGATGCTCCACCACCAGGCTGACGTAATATTCCTTCTTGTTTTTTTTCAGATCTAAAACAATCTGCAATTAAGATTTCACCATCATTATTTAAAAGACTACTAGCTTTTCGTAGAGCTATTTTTATAGGAATGTATTGAAAGCTTTCGGCGAAAAGGCACAAATCAAACAGATTATTTTTTGGTAAATAATCTTCAAATGTTGTAATTAATATCTTGGCTTTATTATTTGTATTTTTTTTTGCGTGCTCAGCCAAGATTTTACTAGGAACTATTATTGTGACTTTATGTCCCAAAGCAATTAATTTTTTTGCATTCTCACCTGCACCACCCCCAATATCTAAAATTTCTAATTTATTATTTTTTTTTTTCTTAGGTAAATATTTAAATAAAAGATCTGTATAAGCTTCCTGTGCTTTTCCTAGGTTATCAAGATTAACTTCTAATTTATCCCACAAACCATAATGTAAATGCTCCTTCCCTGTTACAAAACCACTTACTTTCAGGGCTATATCAAGTCCAACTAATCTAGAGGACTCTTTTTCTTTCTTTTTGAATAAATTAAACATCATTAAACAAATAAATTATTAATAACAGGTTAGTTTATAATAAGTAAGTATCAAGAAAAGCTGAAGGAAAATTTAATTTTCTTTAAGACGAATTATTATATCTACATTTGTAATTTTTGAATTTTTTGGCGGTTTTGGCAAATTTTTGATTTCTAAAAAATTTCCAGGTGCATCAGTTAATTTTCCTGTTTCTTCCCAAAAGAAATGAGAATGATTATCGAGTCTGGTATCAAAATAACAGCGGGAACCATCAACAATAACTTTATTTAAAAGGCCAGATTCGGAAAAAGAATGTAAGGTATTATAAACTGTTGCTAATGAAACTTTTAATTTGCATATTTTTGCTTTTTCAAAAAGGTCTTCAGCTGTAAAGTGTTGATGTTTTCCATCTCCCATTAAAAGGTTTGCCAACAATATTCTTTGTTTTGTGGGGCGTAAGCCAACTTTATAAAGCCAATTTGTAGCACAAAATTTATTCGGATTCATCATGGTTACACTAAATGATAATAACTTATAATAATATTTAAAATTTTTTTCATCAATATATAATTGAAATTTTTTTGTTATTTATAAACTATATTTAAATATAACAGTTATTTTAAGTTTTAGATATATTTCTAGGTATTTCTTGCGCCTATATTAATAACAGTGATATGAATAGTTAAATATAATAATTGAATTGGTTTAAATATGAAAATTAGCAGACAGGAATTATTAAAATGTTCTAGTGGCGAAATGTTTGGTATTGGAAATCCTCAACTGCCTATGCCTCCAATGCTTATGTTTGATAGTATTTGTGATATTTCTAAAGATGGTGGAATAAATAAAATGGGGCATGTGATTGCAGAATTGGTAATTAGTCCAGATTTGTGGTTTTTTGATTGTCATTTTGTTGGTGACCCAGTAATGCCTGGCTGTCTTGGCTTAGATGCTCTTTGGCAATTAACAGGATTTAATCTAGGTTGGAGAGGACTTAAAGGTCGTGGTAGAGCACTTGGAGTAAGTGAGGTAAAATTTAAGGGAATGGTAACTCCAAGTACAAAACTAGTTAAATATGAGATTAATTTTTCAAGAGTTTTAGATAGAAGGTTAAAGCTAGGAATAGCTGATGGTAAAGTATTTGCTGATGGTGAAGAAATTTTTGTTGCTAAAGGACTAAAAGTTGGATTATTTGAAAATTAACATTTTAAAAGAATTTTTATTTTAGTTAATTTCTAGAGGAAAATTTTATGAAAAGAGTAGTTGTAACAGGTTTAGGTATTGTTTCATCGATTGGAGTAGATGCAACAGAAGTAACAGAATCTTTAAAAAATGGAAAATCTGGCATAACATTTTCTGAAGAATACGAATTCCATGGTTTTAGATCTCAAGTTCATGGCATGCCAAAAATTAATCTATCTGATCGAATAGATAAAAGACAATTAAGATTCATGGGTGATGGAGCTGCTTTCAACTATATTGCAATGGAACAGGCAATAAAAGATAGTGGTTTAACTGAGATGGAAGTATCGAATGAAAGAACTGGTCTTATAGTAGGATCTGGTGGACCATCTACAAAGAATTTATTTGCCGCTCATCAAATAGTTCTAGAAAAAAAGAGTCCTAAAAGAATGGGTCCTTTTATGGTTACAAGAGGAATGTCTTCTACTAATTCGGCATGTTTAGCTACTCCATTTAAAATAAAAGGAGTGAATTATTCAATTTCATCAGCTTGTTCCACATCAGCTCACTGTATTGGAAATGGGTTAGAGCAGATTCAATTAGGGAAACAAGACGTAATATTTGCAGGGGGGGGTGAAGAATTAGATTGGACACTGTCTTGTCTTTTTGATGCAATGGGCGCCATGTCTAGTAAGTATAATGATAAACCAGAAATTGCGTCTAGAGCTTATGATAAGGATAGAGATGGCTTTGTAATTTCAGGAGGTGCTGGAGTTTTGGTACTAGAATGTTATGAGCATGCCAAGGCTAGGGGTGCAAATATTTATGCAGAAATAACTGGATATGGTGCAACTTCCGATGGTCATGATATGGTAGCTCCTTCAGGTGAAGGTGGTGAAAGATCAATGAAACTTGCATTGTCTAATATTAAAGATAGAAAAATTACCTATATAAATGCTCACGGCACTTCAACACCTGCAGGAGATGTAGTTGAGGTTGAAGCAATTAGAAGAATTTTTGGAATTGAAAATATGCCACCTATTTCATCCACAAAGTCTCTATCTGGTCATAGTTTAGGAGCTGCTGGTGTTCATGAAGCTATATATTCTATTTTGATGATGAAATCAGGCTTTTTATCGGCAAGTAAAAATGTTTTTAACTTAGATGACTCTGTTAAATCCAATGAAATATTGATCAAATCTAGACAGAATGTTGAGTTTGATACAGTATTATCTAACAGTTTTGGTTTTGGTGGGACTAATGCAACTTTGGCTTTTAGCAAACTGATAGACTAATGCCAATTACAATTGAAAATAAGTGTGGTTTAATTCTAGGTGTTGCTAATGAGAGGTCTATTGCTTGGGGTATTTCTAAAGTATTATCTAATTCTGGTGCAGAAATAGCTTTATCTTATCAAAATGAAAATTTGTTAAAGAGAGTAGGCCCACTAGCTGAGAGTATAAATGCCAAAATTTGTATGTTAGCAGATGTACAAAATGAAAATTCTTTGGATAATCTTTTTAAAGAGATTAAGAAAAAGTGGGGGAAGTTAGATTTTTTAGTTCATGCATTGGCTTATTCAGATAAAGAAGAGTTAAATGGTAGATTTGTTAATTCTTCAAGAGAGAATTTTTTAAAATCTTTAGACATTTCTTGCTATAGTTTTGTAAATTTAGCAAAAAGATGTATTCCATTAATGCCTCAAGGAGGTTCTTTACTCACAGTTTCTTACATGGGAAGTCAACGGGTCACTCCAAATTATAATGTTATGGGCCCCGTAAAAGCTGCTTTAGAGTCTTCTGTAAGGTATCTTGCAAATGATTTAGGTCCTGATAAAATTAGAGTTAATGCAATTAGTCCAGGCCCTATGAAAACTTTAGCAGGAGCTGCAATTGGAGGAGCAAGGCAAGTATTTAGGGCTACTGAAAAAAATTCTCCATTGAGACAAAATGCAAATCTTGAAGCTGTTGGAAATGCAGCTCTTTATTTATTAAGTGATAGTAGTTCTTCCACTACTGGTGAAATAATATATGTTGATGGTGGATACCATGTAATGGGTCTTCCACAAATTGAAAATATCTAACCAATATTTCCTTTTTTTTTGGAGTATTTAAATGAAAAAGGTAGTGATCTTTGATGCTTATGGGACCTTATTTGATGTTAATGCTGCTGCAAGGAATTACTCCAAAGAGACAGCTGACATAAATTTTATAAATACCTGGGAAAAGGTTTCTAAATTATGGCGTGACAAACAGATTGCATATACATGGTATTATACTTCAATTGGTTATAAAACCAATTTTTGGAAAGTAACAGAAGATTCTTTGGATTATGCTTTGGAATTTTATAATTTAAAAGACAACAAAAATATAAGAAATAACTTACTTAAACTTTATAGAAAACTTGATACATTCCCAGAAGTTATGGAAGTTTTAAAGTATTTAAAATCAATGAGTTGTTCTTCAGCTATTTTATCAAATGGAACTATTGAAATGCTTAATGATGCAGTTACGAGCTCAAAAATAGGTGATTATTTAGAAGTCATTTTATCAGCAGAGAAATTGGGTTTGTTTAAACCAAATAAAAAAGTCTATGAGATCGTAAATGAATATTTTTCTTGTGATAAGAAAGATGTAATTTTTATTTCATCAAATGGTTGGGACGCAGCTGGAGGGTCAGCTTTTGGATTTTCAAGTTTATGGGTAAATAGAAATGATTTACCAGAGGAAAAAGTTCAGTGGAAACCAAATTGGACTAGTTGTGATCTTAAAGCAGTTTTGAATCTGATATAAGAAAGGGACTATCAAATTGTCTAATATTGATCTTATTCTAAAAGCTCGAGAACATGGTAAAAATTTTATTTATGAGACGCCTATTTTATTTAATAAAAAATTTAATGAAATTGTAGGGAAAAATATTTTTATAAAACCAGAATGTCTTCAAGTAACTGGTAGTTTTAAATTTAGGGGGGCCTGGTGTGCAATTTCGCATTTAAAAAAAGAAAATAAAATTCCAAATGGAGTTGTTGCATATTCATCTGGAAATCATGCTCAAGCTATAGCTTCAGCTTCTCAGACTCACGGAATATCATCTGTTATTATAATGCCTAAAGATGCTCCCAAACAAAAAATCTCAAATACTTTAGGTTATAATGCTGAAGTAGTATTTTATGATAGATATAATGAAATAAGAGAACAAATTGGAGAAAATATAGCTATTGAAAAAAATTTAACTCTTATAAAACCATATGACGAGCATTTGGTTATTGCTGGACAGGGGACATGTGGTTTAGAAATTATAGAACAATCTAAAAAATTAGGACTAGAAAAGGCAGAGGTATTAGTATGTTGCGGTGGTGGAGGATTATCCGCTGGGATCTCTTTAACGCTAGAAAAATATGCTCCATATTATAAATTAAGAACTTGTGAACCAGAATTTTACGACGATACTGCTAGGTCTTTAAAATCAGGGAAAAGAGAAATTAATGAAACTACTTATCCGTCAATATGTGATGCAATTCTTACGCCGACACCAGGAGAAATAACTTTTCCCATATTAAAAAGAAATGCTAGCGAAGGACTTGTTGCAAGTGAAACTGAAGTTTTACAAGCTATGAAACTTCTGTATCAGCATTTTAAGATTGTTGCAGAGCCAGGAGGAGCAGTAGCGGCTGCAGCAGCAATTTTTTCAAAAAACAAACTTAAAGAAAAAGATATCATTGTTGTTGTAAGTGGAGGAAACGTCGATAGTGAAGTTTTTTCTAAAGCAATATCTGAAAAATAAATTTATTCAATAATCCTTTATTTATTCTTAAGTTTCAAATTATCTGTATCATAAGGACTATCTTCTACTACTGTGGCAGGCCAGAGTTTATTTAATATTTTTACTTCTAATTTTTCACCGAGATTTGCTAATTCGTTATTTATATAACCCATCCCAATTGATTTTTCGAAAACAACAGAATATCCGCCTGACGTGAGTCTTCCAACAGTGTTACCTTCTTTATAAATAGCTTCTCTTCCCCAAGGGTCACAATCTTTTGGACCATCAATTAACAGTGTTACACATTTTGATTTTATACTACGGTTTTGAAGCCCACTTTTCCCTAAGAACTCTTTGTTTAAATTTACAAATTTATCTAATCCTGCTTCAACTAAACCTGCATCTCTACCAAGTTCGTTGCCAAAAGCTCTGTAACTTTTTTCTTGCCTCAGCCAATTTTGAGCTCTTGATCCTACTAATTTAAGGTCAAAATTTTTACCAGCCTCCAAAAGTATATCTAGAAGTTTATTTTGAAATTCTACAGGATAGTGTAATTCCCAACCTAATTCGCCAGTATATGCAACTCTAATGGCAAGTATTGGTATCATATCCAATTCAATATTCTTAGATGATAACCAGGGGAAATTTTTATTAGAAAATAATTCACTTGGTTCTTTATCATTAATCATACTAATTAAAAATTCTTTGGACTTAGGTCCTGCTATCGCAAAAGCTCCAAACTGACTGGTAACATCTTGAATTTCAATATATCCAAATTCCTTTTGTTTATCTTCAGCATTTTTAATCAAATAATCTTTATCATAATCAGTAAGAGCTCCTGCTGAAATAAGGTAAAATTCATTTTGACTCTTTCTCACTATTGTATATTCAGATCTTACTGTGCCAGTAGAAGTTAAGGAATATGTTAAACTAATCCTATTTATTTTTGGTAAATTATTACAAGTAAACCAATCCAAAAATAGAGTAGCGCCAGGTCCTTTTACTAAATGTTTAGTAAATGCAGAAATATCGATTAATCCTACTTTTTCTCTGATTGCTTTGGCCTCATTTTTAGTATATTCCCACCATTTACCTCTCCTAAAACTTCTTGAATTAAGATCGCTAAAATCTTTTGTGGCAAAGTAATTAGGTCTTTCCCAGCCATTCACCTGACCAAATTGTGCTCCATAATTTTTGAGTTTTTCATAACAGGGAAAAGTTCTAAGTGGTCTACAACCTGGTCTTTCTTCATCAGGGTGATGAAGGACATAAACATGTTCGTAACATTCTTCATTTTTTCTTGCAGTGTACTCTGTTGTAATCCATGAACCATATCTCTTAGGGTCTAAACTAGTCATATCTATTTCGGCTTCTCCATTGATCATCATTTGAGCCAAATAGTATCCAGCACCCCCTGCGGCTGTTATTCCAAAAGAAAACCCTTCCGCTAACCAAAGGTTTCTAAGACCAAATGCTGGCCCTAGTAGAGGATTTCCATCAGGGGTGTAACAAATAGGACCATTGTAATCATCTTTAATACCAAGAGTTTCAGTACTTGGAATTCTTTTAATGAATGATAAGTATTCCTGCTCTATTCGATCAAGATCTAATGGGAATAAATCTGCTCTGAAATTTTCAGGAACTTTATACTTAAAACGTGCAGGTGCGTTTTTTTCATATGGTCCTAATATCCATCCACCTCTTTCTTCCCTTACATACCATTTTGCGTCTGCATCTCTAAGAACTGGATGCTCATCATTATTTTGTCTATATTCAATAAGTTTAGGATCTTCTTCAGTAACAATATATTGATGTTCTACAGGTATTGCAGCAATTTTTGTATTTAATAGATTAGCAGTATTTTGCACATGATTTCCAGTTGCAGTAACTACATGCTCAGCAACATATGTTATAATATCTTCACTAGGAATAAGATTTCCACCCTTTTCAATCATTTTTGAGCATTTAACATGCCAAGCTTTTCCATCCCACGAAAATGAATCTGCTTGAGTTTTTCTTTCGATTTTGACGCCACTTGTTCGGGCACTCTTTGCTATGGCTTGAGTTAAATCAGCAGGATTTATATAACCGTCTGTAGGATGATAAATAGCTCCTTTTAGATCTTCAGAATAAACCAAGGGCCATTTTTCTTTTATTTGTTTAGGACTTTTCCACTCGTAAGGAATATTTACTGTATCTGCTGTTGAACTATATAGCATAAATTCGTCCAAGCGTTCTTGTGTTTGAGCCATTCTTAAGTTACCAACTACTTTGAAACCAATATCAGTACCTAATTCTTTTTCTAAATTTTTATAAAATTTTACTGAATAGTCGTGGATATGACTAGTTGCATACGACATATTAAATAAAGGAAGAAGTCCTGCTGCATGCCATGTAGATCCAGAAGTTAATTCATCTCTTTCTATTAATACTATATTATCCCAACCACCTTTCTGTAAGTGGTAAGCGATGCTGGCTCCTACAACTCCACCGCCAACTATTAGAACTTTTACATGTGATTTCATTTAAAATCCTTACTGAATTAGGTAATTATTATATATTTTATTTATTATAGTGGCTAAGTATTTTGATAGACAATAATAATATTTAATATTTAAAATTTTCAATCATTTAATTAAAATTTTAATGACTTTTCATCTCTTGATTGCCATTACATTTTATAATAGTTATCTTTACGAAATAAAAATAAATATATTATGAAAAGTAAAATAAAAAAATTATTTCTAAAAACATATGGTTGTCAGATGAATGTTTTTGATTCTGAAAGAATTGAAGAATCTTTGATAAGTTTTGGAATTGAAAAAGTATTTGAAGAACAAAATTCAGATTTAATCATTTTGAACACTTGTCATATTAGGGAAAAAGCAGCAGAAAAAGTTTATTCAGAACTAGGACGAATTCGAAAATTAAAACAAAAAAATCCTAAATTAAAAATAGGAGTTATTGGTTGTGTAGCCCAAGCTGAAGGACAGGAAATAATTGAAAGATCAAAAATAGTTGATATGGTTCTTGGTCCTCAAGTTTATCATAAATTACCTGAAATTATTAGCAAAATAGAAAGTAATGAAAAAGTAGTAGATACCGATTTTCCACTAGAGGATAAATTTGAAAAATTAAATTTAACAAAAAAGGATAAAAGAAATTCAACTGCATTCTTAACAATACAGGAGGGTTGTGATAAATTTTGTTCTTTTTGTGTTGTTCCTTATACAAGAGGAGCAGAAAGATCTAGATCTCCGGAAGTAATAATAAAAGAAGCAAGAGAATTAGTGAATTCAGGCGTTAAAGAAATCACTTTATTGGGGCAAAATGTCAATGCATATAATGGTTTAAATGAAAAAAATAAAAGTATTGATTTTACATCTCTTATTAAAATTTTGTGCAAACTAGATGACTTAAAACGGTTAAGATTTGTAACATCACATCCAAGAGATATGACTGAGAATCTAATAAACCTCTTTGGTCAAGAAGAGAAATTAATGCCTTATCTTCATCTTCCTATTCAATCAGGTAGTAATCAAATACTTAAAAAAATGAATAGAGGTCATACAGTTGAATATTATTTAGATATAATTTCTAAATTAAAAGTAATCAGGCCAGAGATTGCCATTTCAGGAGACTTTATTGTTGGTTTCCCGGGTGAAACAGAAGAAGATTTTCAAAAAACTTTAGAAATTTGTGAAATTATAAAATATTCTCAGGCCTACAGTTTTAAGTATTCTCCTAGGACTGGTACTCCTTCGTTTGAAATGAAAGACATATCAGAAAAGGTTAAAAGTTATCGTCTTTCAAAACTTCAAGAAACTATTTCGATTTATCAGCGCGAATTTCAAAAAAATTTAGTTGGCACAGTTCAAGACGTTCTTATTGAAAAGTTGGGTAAATTAAGTGACCAATATATTGGTAGAACCCCTTACATGAATCCAGTAGTTATTAAATCCAAAGATAATCAAATTGGAAAAATTCTTCCTGTAAAAATTTGTGAGACTAATGGACTAAGTTTATTAGGTGAACATGTGATCTAACTGCAATATGTTCATATATTTCTTAGCACCTATTTTACAAATTTACTTCATGATAGTATCCTGTTTTTTTTAATAGTGTGAATTCAAAATTGTCAAAAATTGATAATCTTATAACAGAAGACTTAAACACACCTTTAGAACTTGAATTTCAAGATAATAGTGTTTTAATTGAGCTCTGTGGAATAAGAGACCAGAATCTAATTTTTTTAGAAGACAAATTAGCTATTCAAATTACAAGGAGAGGGAATAAGCTAAGTTTTTCTGGTAATCTAGAAGATCGACAAAAAGCTGCAGATATATTGAAGAGTATTTATTCATCCTTGGAAGAGGGTCGTTCTTTAGACGGAAATGATATTATTGATTTTGTTTTAACAAGTCTTAAAATGACAGATTTTTCTTTAAAAGAAAAAAATCATGAAAATTCTTTTAATGACTTTAATCTCAAAACCAAAAAGAAACTTATTAGTCCAAGAAATATTAATCAAAAAGATTTTATTGGAAATCTAATGAATTATGATTTGACATTTGGGATAGGTCCAGCTGGAACAGGGAAAACATATTTAGCAATTGCAGTAGCTGTATCTATGTTTCTAAAAGGTCAGGTAGATAAAGTTATTTTAACCAGGCCAGCTGTAGAGGCAGGTGAAAAACTTGGGTTTTTGCCAGGTGATATTAAAGACAAGATCGACCCTTATATGCAACCACTATATGATGCATTAAACGATTTTCTTCCAGTAAAACAGGTATCTAAAATGTTAGAAGATAAAAAAATTGAAATCATACCTTTAGCATTTATGAGAGGTAGAACTTTGTCAAATTCTTTTATAATTTTGGATGAGGGACAAAATACAACTTCAAATCAAATGAAAATGTTTTTAACTAGGCTTGGGAGAAATTCAAAAGCTGCAGTAACTGGGGATCTTACACAAATTGATTTACCTAAAGGTTTTGTTAGCGGTCTTTATGAAGCTACAAAAATTTTAAACAAATTGAATGATATAGGTTTTATTTATTTTACATCTAAAGATGTTGTAAGACATAATTTAGTTCAAAAAATTGTTAATGCCTATGATAGTAGATCATTTTAAATAGTTAATTTGATGTCAGCTAAAATTAATATTCAAATTCAAGAAAAAAAATGGTCTAAAGTAGATTTGAGAAAATTATCTAAAAAAGCATTTAAGTCTACTTTTAAAATTTTATCATATCCCCAATTATTTAAATTTCTAGAGGTTTCTATTTTAGCTTGTAATGACAAAAAAATAAAAGAATATAACAAAAACTTTAGGGATAAGGACAAAGCTACTAACGTAATTAGTTGGCCAAGGTTGGAAAAAATACAATGCAGAGATTTATTGGAAAAAAAAGATTTTTCATATTTAATCTCTTTACAAGAAGGAACTTTGGATATCGGTGATATAGCTATTTCTTACGATACTTGTTTAAAAAAAGCTAAAGAGTCAAATTTTTCTTTTGAAGATTATATAATACATATGCTAATTCATTCATGTCTTCATTTGTTGGGATTTGACCATAAAAAAAAATCTGATTTTAAACTTATGAAAGAATTAGAAATTAAATCCTTAAGAGTTTGTGGAATTAAAAATCCTTATAATATATATTAAGCAATATTAAATCTATGGAATAAAAATGCAAAAAAATCCTAAAAAAGAAAAACAAAGTTCTTTTTGGAATAATGTTTTTAATAACGAAGAAAAAACAAATAACACTGGCATTGTGGATCAAACTTTGCCAAGTCTTAGTGATATCAGAGTTGAGGATATTGCAATACCCAAAGCTGATATAGTTGCTGCCTCTGATGATATGACTTCTCAGGAACTTGCTGAGATATTTAGGAAATTTAGATTATCAAGAATTCCAATTTTTAAAGATACTTTGGATAATCCATTAGGTCAACTGCATCTTAAAGATTTTGCATTAGGAGATGGTTTTAACAAAGAAAATGTTTTTGAGATTAAAAGTAAAATTAGACCCTTAATTTTTGTTCCGCCCTCTATGAACTTAAAGACATTACTTCAAAAAATGCAAACAGAAAGAATACATATGGCATTAGTTATTGATGAGTATGGAGGGGTAGAAGGTTTAGTGACAATTGAAGACTTATTAGAAGAAATTGTAGGAGAGATAATAGATGAGCATGATGAAGATGAGGATCAATTATGGATTGAAGAAAAGCCAAATCTTTTTTTAGTTAATGCAAGACTAGAATTAGACATGTTTAAAAATCAGTCAGGTGTTAATTTAAGATATGATAATACTCAGGATGAAGAATATGAAACCATAGGAGGTTTAGTTAATTCTCTTACAAATAGGATACCTGTGAGAGGCGAAGTTATAAAGGATGTGTTTGGGAATGAATTTAGTATAGTTGAAGCTGATGCGAGGCGAATTAAAAGGTTAAGATTGCAATTATCAAAAAAATTTAAAAGAGAAAATGTGGAAATTAAATAAAAGTTATTATTTCAACATTACATTTTTTGATTTATTTATTTCTTTAATTTTAGGCTGTTTATTATCCCTAGCCAACCCACCGTTTTCTTTTCCATATATTATTATACCTATATTCGCGATAATTGGTTATAATTGGCTGAATAAGCATCTTAATTTATTGCGATCCTTTTTTTATGGATTTTTTTTTGGTTTTGGTTATTTTATTTGCTCTTTAGTATGGATAGTAGAACCATTTTTAATTGAATCCAATTTTAAAGTTATTTTTGCACCTTTTGCATTAATATTTTTGTCTTCAATTCTTTCATTTTTTTGGGGTAGCTCTTTTTATTTAGCAAGTTTTAAAAATGATTTTAATAATAAAAAAAAATCACTTTTAAAATTAATAATTTTTTTTTCATTAGCTGAATTTTTAAGATCTTTTTTATTTACTGGATTTCCTTGGGTGTTATTAGGATTGGCTTTTATAGATACCCCTGTTTCTCAAACACTTTCCATTTTTGGTCCCTATTGGTTAACATTTATAATAGTTTTTTTATGTTTTATAATCCCAACAGGTTTTATTGGAATAATAGTTTCAATAACTGGATTTTTTTTACTTAATTTTTACGGTCTGTATCGCTTTGACAAAGTTCAATATGATTATACAAATAAACAAATAAGGATTATTCAACCAAATATAGCACAAAAAAATAAATGGAAAAAAGAATTAAGCGAGATACATTTTAACAAACTAGTAAAATTAAGTAACAAAGATTCAGAAAATATAGATATATTGATATGGCCTGAAACAGCAGTTCCATTTTTTTTAGAGTATAAAAAAGATTTCAGTAATATCATGATTGAAAATGTTTCTAAACCAATTATTTTAGGTGCAAGAAGATATAATAAAGCAACTAATGAGTTATATAATTCAGCATATTTTTTAGATGAAAATGGTCAAATAGAACAAATATATGATAAAAAGCATTTAGTTCCATTTGGTGAGTATATTCCTTTTATTGATTTTCTTAATGTATTTGTTGAAACTGGAACTGACAATAATGGTATTACTGGTTTCAGTATTGGACAAAAACCAAATGAAATTGCTATTGATCATTTTACAACAACTGCAATTTTTATATGTTATGAGTCAATATTTTCAAATGAAATAGATAAGAATATCACCAAATCAGATCTGATAATTCATTTAACAAATGATGCATGGTTTGGAGCTTATAACGGACCTCAACAACATCTTGTTCAAATGCGAGCTAGAGCTATAGAGCAGGGGCTTCCAGTTATGAGATCAGCGAATACTGGAATTTCTGCTTTAATTGACCCTTATGGAAGAATTGTAAAAAAAATACCTTTAAATGTTGAGGGTTTTTTGGATGCACATATACCAAAAAAGCTTGATAAAACATTGTATTCAAAAATTGGAGCAGTATATTGGAATTTCTTCCTTATTTGTTTATTTGCACTATTGTATTTTTTGTGTTTAAAAAGAAAATCAAAATGGATTAAATTTTTTGTGATTAATTGATAATATGACTGATATCCTAAATTATGACTTTACCTCAGAGTCAGTATCTGAGGGTCACCCTGATAAAGTTTGTGATAAAATTTCAGATTCAATTTTAGATGAACTTATAAAACTTGATAAAAAAGCAAGGGCAGGTTGCGAAGTATTTGCCACAACAAATAAAGTTATAGTTGGTGGAGAGGTAGGACTATCTAATTCAATAAAAATTGAAGATTTATCTGAACTTGTAGTTGAAACTGTTAGGTCAACAGTAAGAAATATAGGTTATGAACAGAAGGGATTTCATTGGAAAGAATTAGAAATATTTAATTTATTGCACCAGCAATCTCCAGACATAGCGCAAGGAGTTGACAGAGAAGGAGCTGGAGATCAAGGTATAATGTTTGGATATGCAGTAAATGAAACGCCAGAACTGATGCCTGCGCCTCTTCAGTATGCACAAGCTATTCTGAAAAGATTAAGTATAGCTAGAAAAAACGAGCTCAAAGAAACACTTGGTCCGGATTCCAAGTCTCAACTCACTGTAAATTACATCGATGGAATACCTAAAAATGTCAAATCAATTGTTTTATCAACTCAACATTTTGATGAAAAATTATCTTCGGAAGATATAAAAGAAATAATTTCACCATATGTTTTAGAAACTTTACCTGATGGTTGGATAACTGAAAATACTATTTGGCATGTCAACCCTACTGGCAAATTTGTTATAGGTGGTCCTGATGGAGATGCTGGACTTACTGGAAGAAAAATCATTGTTGATACTTATGGTGGCGCTGCACCGCATGGTGGAGGAGCGTTTTCTGGGAAAGATCCAACAAAAGTTGATAGGTCAGCAGCTTATGCAGCTAGATATTTAGCAAAAAATATAGTTTCAGCTGGATTAGCCACTAAATGTGTTATTCAACTTTCTTATGCAATTGGTGTTTCACAGCCCCTATCAATATATTTAAATACATTTAATTCAAATACAGTTTCTGAAGATAAGATAATCAGTAGTATTTTGAAATGTATAGATTTGAGCCCTTCTGGTATAATTAAACACCTTAATTTGCAAAAACCAATATATTCAAAAACTGCTGCCTATGGTCATTTTGGTCAGAATTACAGTGATGACGGTAGTTTTTCATGGGAAAATACAAATTTAACTGAAATACTGAAAAAAAATATATACTGATATTTGTTTTTTAAAATTTGTAACTTTATGACAGAGGAAGGTAAACAGTATAAAATTTTTGGAAGAAGAAAGGGAAAAGGCTTAAGCAACTTACAAAAAGAATATTTTAAAAATTATATTAATGACTTCTCAATATTTAAAACAAATGATGACGGTGCTTTGAACTTAAGAAAAATAAATCCAAAAGAGATATTTGATGGTGTTGAAGATATAAGACTTGAAATAGGCTTTGGTATGGGAGATTTTTTATTTGAAAAAGCATTGGCTCATCCAAATGTTGGGTTTGTAGGTTGTGAGGTATTTGAAAATGGTGTAGCTAGCTTATTAGCCAAGATCATAAAATTCAAAATATCTAATATTCGAATCCATTTTGGAAATTGTCTAGACTTAATTCATAATTTTAATTGCTTAACGTTAAATAAAATTTATATATTGTTTCCTGACCCCTGGCCAAAAAATAAACACAAAAAAAGAAGATTTTTTAATGAAAATAATTCAACGTATTTATGTTCATTATTAAAAAAAAATGGGACTATCCTCATAGCAACCGATATAGAAGATTATGCGAACCAAATTTTAGGAATTATGCAGAGTAAAGATGATTTTAATTATATTGACTCAAATTTTGTTCAAACTGAAAAAAAAATAAAAAAGAACCTTGATACAAAATATCAACAAAAAGCTTTAAAGTTTGGAAGAAAAATAAACTATTTAAATTTTAAAAAAAATGACTGAATGTTTCCAAACAATTTTATCTAAAAGATCTTCGGGTTTGAAAGGTCAAATATATATACCTAGTGATAAGTCCATATCTCATAGAGCATTAATTATGGGAAGTTTGGCTATTGGTAAAACTTCCATTTTTAGACTTTTGGAGTCAGACGATATATTCAAAACAGTAAATGGATTAAAAGCCTTAGGTGTTGATATTTATAAGGAATCAGATAAATGGTGTGTACATGGTGTGGGTGTTGGTGGTTTTTGTGAACCAGAAAATATCATTGATTGTGGAAACTCTGGAACTTCCGTTAGACTATTGATGGGACTAGTATCAACTTGTCCTATAAAAGTTACTTTTACAGGAGACGATAGTCTTAGAAAAAGACCAATGGACAGAGTAATAAATCCATTATCTGAATTTGGAGCAATATTCTCTTCTAATCATGATTCTAAACTTCCTATAAATGTTATTGGATCTAATGATCCTATTCCAATAAATTACAACCTTCAAATTCCTTCAGCACAAGTAAAATCTGCCATTTTGCTTGCTGGGTTAAATGTAAGAGGTAAAACAACAGTATTAGAGAACGAACCTACAAGAGATCATACTGAAAAAATGTTAAAGTTTCTTGGTGCTAAAATTCAAATTGAGAAAAAAGGGTCAAGTAATAATATTTCAATAAATGGATTTCCAAAATTAAATCCTGGTATTATTAGTGTGCCTGGAGATATTTCTTCTGCATCCTTTCCAATCGCATTAGCTTGTATGATACCAAATTCTGAATTAATTATCAAAAATGTAGGTTTGAATCCATTGAGAGATGGTTTTGTCGAAACATTACTAGAAATGGGAGCTAATATAAAAATTCAAAATAAAAATATTGAAGCAGGAGAATTAGTGGCTGATCTACATGTTTGTTACTCTCCAAATCTGGTAGGAGTAGAAGTACCAGAAGATAGATCTGCTAGAATGATTGATGAGTATCCAATTTTATCAATTTTGGCAGCAACTGCCACAGGTCCTACCATAATGAAAGGTATAGAAGAGTTGAGATTCAAAGAAAGTGATAGAATTGAAGCTATTGCAGATGGTTTGGAAAAAAATGGTGTTTTTATAACAAAAAAAAATGATCAATTAACTGTGTTTGGAAAAGGAAATCAAAAAATTAAGGGTGGAAGTATTATTAATGCCTCAAATGACCATAGAATAGCGATGTCCTTTGCTTCTCTTGGAAGCATAACTGAAAATAGTATAGAGATACGTGGAGCATCATCAATTAAGACAAGCTTTCCAAATTTCATAGACCTTATGAATTGTATTGGATTGAATATAATTGCATTAAAGGATTAGAAGGTGATTTTATTTATTAGGAAAATCATAAAGCTGATTTTAACTATGATTAAATTATGATATTTGTTGTCGCTATTGATGGTACTGCAGCATCTGGAAAGGGGACTTTAGGCAAAAAAATTGCTGAACATTTTGATTTTCATTACTTAGATACAGGTATTTTGTATAGAGTTGTTGCTTATAATTTGAAAAATAATTCAGATTTTTCAAAAATTTCAAAGCAAAAAGTCCAAAATTCCTTAAAGTTATTAAATAATAAAAATTTTAACATCACTAATTTAAGGAATGAACAAATAACCCTTAGAGCTAGTGAAATTTCAAAGAATAAAATTGTTAGGGATAATCTTTTACTATACCAAAGGAACTTTGCGTTACAAAATGGTGGAGCAGTATTAGATGGTAGAGATATTGGTACTGTTGTATGCCCTGATGCCGACGTTAAAATATTTATAGATGCAGACGTCAAGATAAGAGCTAAAAGGCGATATGATCAATTAGTTAAAAATAATAAGGATTTAAATCTAAAAAACATAATTGATGACCTTTCCAAGAGAGATAATTTAGACAAAAATAGGGAGTTTTCACCCATGGTTCCTGCAAAAGATGCCTTTTTGTTAAATACTTCAAATCTAACTGTTGAAGAAGCATTAAAAAAAATAATTGTAATTATTTCAAAAAAATTCAAAAAATAACATTGAATAGTTAGATTTATACTATATTAACTTGTCACAAGAAATTTTTAGAATCAGATTTATATTAAGGAGAGCTATATGTCAGCACTTGCTACTATGGAAGCTTTTGAAAAATTACTAAATGAGAGTTTGGATAGTTCAACACCAAAAGAAGGTGAAGTAGTAAATGGATCTGTAATTGCAATTGAAGCTGGCCAAGCTATTATTGATATAGGATATAAAATGGAAGGAAGAGTAGACTTAAGGGAATTCTCTATCCCGGGTCAACCTCCAGAGATATCTATAGGTGATACTGTTGAAGTTTATCTCGAAAAAGTAGAAGGTTCACGTGGAGAAGCACTTCTTAGTAGGGAAAAAGCAAGACGTGAGGAAGCATGGGATCGTTTGGAAAAGGCATCAGGAAAAAATGAAAAAGTTGATGGTGTTATTTTTGGTAGAGTGAAAGGTGGTTTCACTGTTGACCTTGGCGGAGCTATAGCATTTCTTCCAGGAAGTCAAGTTGATGTAAGACCAATAAGAGATACTAATTCTCTTATGAATTTTTCACAACCTTTTCAAATTCTTAAAATGGATAGAAGAAGGGGAAATATTGTTGTTTCCAGACGTGCAATTTTAGAAGAGTCCAGAGCTGAACAAAGAGCTGAGTTAGTTGGTAATCTTGCCGAAGGATCAATTGCAGATGGTGTTGTAAAAAATATTACTGAATATGGTGCTTTTATTGATTTGGGTGGGGTTGACGGTCTTTTACATGTTACTGACATGGCCTGGAGAAGAGTAAATCACCCATCTGAATTGTTAAACATTGGTGATACTATAAAAGTCCAAGTAATTAAAATAAACAAAGATACTCATAGAATAAGTCTTGGTATGAAACAATTACAAGATGATCCTTGGAGTGATGTAGAAAAAAGATATCCTTTAGGATCAAATCATACTGGGAGAGTTACTAACATAACTGATTATGGAGCATTTGTCGAACTTGAGTCCGGAGTGGAAGGTTTAGTTCACGTTTCTGAAATGTCATGGACCAAAAAAAATGTGCACCCAGGAAAGATAGTTTCAACTAGTCAAGAACTTGAAGTAATGGTTCTTGAAATTGATACTGAAAAAAGAAGAGTTAGTTTAGGTTTAAAACAAACGAAAGGAAATCCGTGGGAAAATTTTGCTGAAAGTAATCCAGTTGGAAGCAATGTAGAGGGTGAGATTAAAAACATTACAGAATTTGGATTATTTGTTGGTTTAGGGGAAGAAATTGACGGTATGGTCCACTTGACAGATCTTGATTGGAACAAATCAGGTGAGGAAGCACTTGAAATTTATAAAAAAGGTGATTTAGTCAAAGCTAAAGTTACTGACATTGACATAGAAAAAGAAAGAATATCTTTGTCAATTAAAGCTTTAGAGAAAGATCCTTATGAAGACACTGTTAGTGGTTTAAAAAGAGGTCAAGTTGTTACTGTAACAATATCAAATTTACAGGAAAATGGTGTTGATGTCGAATATAATGGGATAAATTCCTTTATCAGGAGATCAGATTTGTCAAGAGATAGATCTGAACAAAGATCTGACAAATTTGTTGTCGGAGACAAAGTTGATGTAAGAATTACAAACATTGATAAAGCAAATCGTAAAGTTAATTTCTCAATTAAAGCTAAAGAAATAGCTGAAGAAAAAGAAGCAGTTCAGCAATATGGTTCTTCCGATTCTGGTGCATCCTTAGGTGATATTTTGAGTGTGGCCTTGAATAAAGAGGATAAAGATTAAAACTTTACATTTGGATAATGTCTTTAGATTGGCAGATTTTAGAAGAAAATAAAAAAAAATCTTTTAGAAAAGGATTATGGCGTGGAATCTTTATTTCTATAATTTTAGTTGCTATATTTTTCCTTTTCTCAAATTTTAATAATTTATCATCAAATTTCCCACATATTGCCAGGATTAGCATTAGTGGTATTATTTACGATAATATTAAATTAGTTGAGACTATTAATAATCTTTCAAAAAATGATAATGTAAAGTCTGTGTTGGTTAAGATAAACAGTCCAGGTGGAACTGTAGTTGGATCAGAGAGTTTGTATGTAGCAATTGATAGATTATCTCATATAAAACCAGTAATTTCGTTAATGGGTGAAGTTGCAGCCTCAGGAGGTTATATTGTTGCATTAGCCTCAAACCATATTCTTGCAAGACAGAATACATTGACTGGATCTATAGGTGTAATTATTGAATATCAAAATTTTTCAGAACTTTCTAATAAAATAGGTATTAGTATTGATTCTATAAAATCAGGAAAAATTAAAGGTGGTCAAAACCCACTTTCCCCACTTGATCCCTTGGTAAAAAATAATGACCAAAAACTAGTAGACTATAGTTTTGATTGGTTCATTTCTTTAATTAAAAATAACAGGAATATTGACCCAAATGTCATTGATTTAATATCAGATGGAAGGACATTAACAGGTGGCATGGCCATGGATTTGGGATTGATTGATGGAATTGGATCGGAAAAAGAGGCATTAGATTATCTTGAAACAAACTATCCTAGTATTAAAGGATTAAAAATAATAGATATTGAGATACCATCTACTAATAATTTCTTTTTTGAAGAATTTTTTAGTAGAATTTCAACTACTAATATCAAGTTTATTTCAGATTCAATTAATAGTTTAAAATTAATCTCTATAGCGCGTTGAAAACTTTTAAAAATAGTACTATCATATCAGTTTTGGAGGTTACGATGATCAAATCTGAGCTTGTACAAAAAATAGCTGAAGAAAATCCTCATCTATATCAAAGAGATGTTGAAAGGTTAGTTGAAACTATTTTTGGTGAAATTACATCAGCTTTATCTGACGGAAGAAGAGCTGAATTGAGGGGTTTTGGTGCATTTTCGGTTAAACACAGAAATCCTCGTATTGGAAGGAATCCTAGGACTGGAATAAGTGTTGATGTTGACGAAAAATTTGTTCCTTTTTTTAAGCCTGGAAAACTTTTGAGAGATAGATTAAATAAGTAAGGTAAGCTTATTGATTTGGATATTAAAATTTGGCATCAGTTCAGTAGTAACATTTTCTTTGATATGGTTTGGAATTCTTAATTCTCATGAGGTTGATTTTAATTTAGTACCAAAGTTTTTTGATTTTGATAATTTTTATACCTTTGAATTGCCTTTATATCTTATAATGCTCTTTTCAATTTTTTTTGGTTTTATACTTGGTTGCATTTTAGAAAATAACAGATCTAATAAAATCAGAAAATCTTTAAAGGAAAAAATTAAAGAGTTAAGAAAGAGTGATACTGAACTCCAAAAATTAAAAAAGCGAGTAAATGCGAATAGAGACGATGTTTTATCCCTTCTTGAATAGATATTATGATTGAAATAAAATTATGCGGTTTAAAAGAACCGTCACATATTGAAGCAGCCTTTAATTTAGGTATAAAATACTTGGGTTTTGTGTTTTTTGAAAAATCTCCTAGGTTTTTAAGAAATGACAGTGCCAAATCATTAATTTCACTTACACCTCCTGGAATAATTAAAGTGGGTCTAGTAGTAAATCCTAGTGATGAATGTTTAAATTCAATTTCAGGTCTTAATCTTGATATGATTCAATTACATGGATCTGAGTCAATAAATCGTGTGAAAGAAATAAAATCAAAATTTAATTTTTCATTAATAAAAGCTATTGGTATAAAAGAAAAAAAGGATTTAGACTTAGTTGAAAGCTATTCAGAGGTTGCTGATCATCTTCTAATAGACGCTAAACCTAGTTCAAACGCCAGTTTACCTGGTGGTAATGGTATTAAATTTGATTGGACAATATTAGAAAAAAAGTCGTGGAATTTTCCATGGTTTCTAGCTGGAGGACTTAATGCAAACAATATTACTGAAGCTCTGCGTATGACAAAAGCCAAAAAAGTAGATTTGTCATCTGGAGTAGAAGATAGTAATGGTATGAAAAGTATTAATAAAATTACAAGTTTTGTAAAAAAAATAAAAAAATATGAGGGTAACATTAATGCTAGATAATAGAATAAATTCCTACAAAGAGGGTCCAGATGAGAATGGAAGGTTCGGGGTTTTTGGTGGTAGGTTTGTCTCTGAAACACTTATGCCTTTAATTCTATCTTTAGAAAGTGAATATGAAAAAGTAAAAAGTGATAAAAGCTTTTGGAAAGAAATGGATTTTTTTCTAAAAGATTATGTTGGAAGACCAAGCCCACTATATTTTTCAGAGCGTTTAACTGAACATTTTGGAGGTGCTAAAATTTACCTAAAGAGAGATGAGTTAAATCATACTGGTGCACATAAAATTAATAATGTACTTGGTCAAATATTATTGGCAAAGAGGATGGGAAAAAAGAGAATAATTGCTGAGACAGGAGCAGGTCAGCACGGAGTAGCTACAGCAACAGTTTGTGCCCGATTTGGCTTAAAATGTATAGTTTTTATGGGTAAAACAGATGTCGAGAGACAAGCTCCTAATGTTTTTAGGATGAAGCTCTTAGGTGCTGATGTGGTCTCTGTTACTTCAGGGCGTGGAACTTTAAAAGATGCAATGAATGAAGCTTTAAGGGATTGGGTGACCAATGTTGAAGATACTTTTTATTGTATTGGCACTGTAGCAGGACCTCATCCTTATCCTTCAATGGTACGTGATTTTCAATCAATTATTGGTACTGAAACAAAGCAACAAATTCTTGATAAAGAGGGACGTTTACCCGACAGTTTAATCGCTTGTATAGGCGGGGGATCTAATGCTATGGGTCTCTTTTTTCCTTTTTTAGATGATAAAGATGTGAAGATGTTTGGAGTAGAGGCAGGTGGAAAAGGAGTTAACAATAAGATGGAGCATGCGGCTTCATTAACTGGTGGTAGGCCTGGTATTCTCCATGGTAATAGAACTTATTTATTACAAGATCAAAATGGTCAAATTATCGAAGGTCATTCTATATCTGCTGGATTAGACTATCCAGGTATTGGACCAGAACATTCATACTTACATGATATTGGAAGAGTAGAGTATGTATCAATAACAGATGAAGAATCATTAGATGCATTTAAATTATGTTGTGAAAAGGAGGGCATTATTCCTGCTTTAGAACCAAGTCATGCTTTAGCATATGTAAAAAAAATCGCCCCAAAACTTCCAAAAGATCATATTATGATAATGAATATGTGTGGTCGTGGTGATAAAGACATTTTTACAGTAGCTGAATACTTAGGCTTTGACTTAAAAAATTAGAGAATTGTTTCTGAAAATAACCTCTTACATTGCTCATTTTCATCTGCAATTAATAGTTTTATACCTTCACAACTTTTTAGGATAATTTTTTTTAATAAAGAGACTTCATTTTCTAGAAAATTATTTAACACATATGATGACACATCGATTTTTTCTGGTCTACCTACACCTACTCTAATTCTTATAAATTCACTACCTATCATTTTTGCTATTGATTTTAAACCATTATGTCCACCATCTCCACCTCCATCTTTTAATTTAATTCGACCCAATTCAAGATCTATATCATCGTGTATAATTATAACATTATTTTTATCAATGTTGTAAAAAGTTTTTACCTTTTGTACGGCATTGCCTGAAAGATTCATAAAAGTTAGAGGCTTAATAAGAAGTATATTTTTTTCATTTGATGATATTTTTTTAAAAAAACTATCAAACTTTTTATCCCAGTCTTGAGCTGATACAGTATTTATAAAATTATCCAGGATCATAAAACCAACATTATGCCTGGTTAACTGGTATTTTTCTCCAGGATTACCAAGCCCAACCAAGAGTTTCATGGAAAACTATAACCAAATAAACAATTAAAATTATTCTGCTTCAGATTCTTCTTTTGTTTCAACTTCTTGATCTTCAACATCTTCTTCAGTTGTTTCTTCTTCGGAGGATTTTAACCCTGATGGTGCTTGAATATTAGCAATTACAAAATCTCGTCCTGTGATCGTAGGCCTTGCTCCTTCGGGAAGCTTAATATTTGAAATGTTTATAGTATCACCTAATTCAAATTCACTAAGGTCCACGTAGAGCTCACTAGGTATTTCTTTGGCATTTACTATAAGTTCTACCTCAGGTCTTACTACGGTAAGAACACCACCTTTTTTTATACCTGGGCAAACATTTTGATTTTGAAACTGAATTGGTATAAATAAATTAATTGAAGCATTTTCTGAAAGACGCATAAAATCAACATGTGTGGGTAGATCTTTTACAATGTTTTTTTGAACATTTCTACATATAACCTGCTCTTTATTATTATCTATAACTAAATCAATAAGCGTAGACATAAATCGACCTTTTTTAAGAAGTCTAAAAAGTTCGTTGAATTTAATCTTTATAGCCTGAGGTTCTTGGTTTCCACCATATATTATACCAGGAACAAGATTATTTCTTCTAAGAGCTCGTGATGCTCCTTTTCCTACTTCATTTCTTACGTCTGCGTTTAAGCTAATATTATCAGCCATCTTTTGCTCCTAAGTATTAAATGCAAATGTTTACAAGCCGTATATTACAAAATAAAATAAAACAAAAGAGCTTTTTCGATATATTAACCAATAATTATTATATCCAGATTAAAAAATGTTTTTTCAGAGAGAATTAAAAGTATTAAAAATTTTACACGGAGAATAATGAAAAAAAATAGTTTAAATTTCTATAAAAATGTTTAATCAACAATTACAATTTCTAGGTAGAAAAGAAATGATGAAAAATTTAGATAGTATTACATGTATAAAAGATTTAAAAAAGTTAGCTAAAAAAAGAACACCCAAAATGTTTTTTGATTATGTGGAATCAGGCTCTTGGACTGAATCCACTTTTAGAGCTAATAGTGAAGATTTCAATAAAATTAAGTTTAAACAAAGAGTAGCTGTTGACATTTCTAATAGGGATACCTCAGTAGAAATTTTTGGATCTAGATTAAAAATGCCTTGCGCAATAGCTCCAGTTGGTTTGCAAGGGATGCAACATCCTGATGGAGAGATCTTAGCTGCTAAAGCAGCTGAAAACTTTGGCATACCTTACACATTATCTACTATGTCAATTTGTTCAATTGAAGATGTTGCAAAGAAAACAAGTAATCCTTTTTGGTTTCAACTTTATGTTATGAAGGACCAAAGTTTTTCAAAAAATCTTATTAAAAGAGCTAAAGACGTGGGTTGTTCTGCCCTTATATTAACTGTTGATTTGCAGATTCTTGGTCAGAGACATAAAGATATTAAAAATGGGTTAAGTACACCACCTAAACTAACAATAAAAAACATATTGGATCTCATTAAATATCCCAAATGGTGCTTTAATATGATGAGTACGCCAAGAAGGACATTTAGAAATATTGTAGGTCATGTTGAAGGAGTATCTGATGTAACTAAACTTTCTTCCTGGGTTTCTGAGCAATTTGACCCAAAACTTAGTTGGGAAGATGTATCTCGTATTAGAGACTGGTGGGGTGGAAAATTTATAATCAAAGGTATACTAGAACCCGAAGATGCTTTAAATGCTCTAAAGGTTGGTGCAGATGCAATTATTGTTTCAAATCATGGTGGTCGCCAATTGGATCAAACTTCAAGTACAATTTCAATGTTACCAAAAATAGTTAATGAAGTCGGAGGTAAGGTATCTGTTTGGTTGGATGGGGGTATACGTTCTGGGCAAGATATATTAAAGGCTATTGCTTTAGGAGCTGATAACACTTTGATAGGTAGGGCAATGAGTTATGGTTTAGGAGCTGGTGGTATTTTAGGGTGCAAAAAGGCTTTAGATATTCTTCATACTGAACTTGATATGACTATGGCATTATGTGGTCATAGAAACTTAAAAAAAGTCGATAAAAGTATCTTAAAAATATAGAAAAAAACTTTTCTTTATTTGTCCAGAATTTTAAAGGTAATATTTAACGATATTATAAGCAATAGATAGTGCAGAGGTAAGTCCAGGCGATTCTATTCCATAAAAATTTATAAGTCCTGAGATTTTATGGCTATTACTTGTTTGAATTAAAAAATCACTTTCAAAATTTATTTTAGTTTCAATTTTTGGTCTAATACCTGAGTATACGGGTCTAATTTTAGTTTCATTGCATTTTGGCCAGTATTTTTTAATCTCATTATATGCATTTTTTACTCTATTATAATTGACTGCATAGTCTTCTGAATCTACCCATTCTGTGTCAGGTCCAAACTGTCCATTATTATTAAGATCTAGGGTGAAATGTATTCCCAAACCGCCTCCACTGGGTATAGGATAAATATGATGATTAAAAGGTAATTTACCTTGATATCCAAAATATGTACCTTTACAAAAAAGAGTATTACGAATAAATTTTTTTGGAAAACCTTCAATTTTTCGAGCAAAATTGGTAGCATTAAGTCCACAACAGTTAATTAAATTTTTAGTAATAAGTTTTGTTGAATTATCTAATAGTAATTCAAAATGCATTCCTTTAATAAAAATTTTTTTTAGATTTTGATTATAAATAGCAATTCCATCAGCTCTTTCAAAATCATCTAACATTGCTCTCATAAATTGGTGACTATCAAAAACACCTGTCTTGGGAGACCATATAGCATTTTCTGCAGTAACTTCAGGTTCTATTTTATTTATTTCTTTTGCATTTAATAATCTTAACTCATTACAGCCGTTGTTTTTTCCTGTATCTAAAATTTCCAAAAGCTTATTTTGATCTTTAGGATTTGTCTGAACTATTAATTTTCCAGTTTTTTTTATTGGAATATTTTTTTTTGTACAATATTTATAAAGTCTTTCCATACCATCTCTACAAAACTTTGCTTTTAAGGAATCTTTAGGATAATAAATACCTGCATGAATAACCTCACTATTTCTCGAGCTAATTTCTTCTCCAAAACTAGAATTTTTTTCAATAAGTAAAACTGATTTTTTTTTTTTTGCACATGTCATGGCAATTGCAATCCCAATAACACCAGCACCAACAACAATGACATCAAAATTATATATATCGCTCATTATAAATTCACATTAAATCATTTTATTTTTGCTTAAAGAATATTCAAATTAAATTATAAGAAATATTTAATTTATTCATGAACTGCATCTGCAAGCATTTTGATATAGTCACAAATTTTATCAATTGGTGTATTTTTTTCAATCAATTCTACAATGGATGATCCAACAACAACACCATCTGCTACAGCGGAAACACTTTTTGCATCATCGGGTGTTTTGATTCCAAATCCAACACAGACCGGTATATTTGTTTGACTTTTGATAATTTGTACTTGTTTTTCTACTTTTTCTATATCCAAATTCTTAGAACCAGTTATTCCAGTAACAGAGACATAATATATAAAACCTGAGGTATTTTTTAAAACTTTTGGTATTCTTTTGGAACTAGTAGTTGGTGTAGCTAGCCTTATAAAGTCAAGTCCCATTTTTCTTGCTGGTATACAAAATTCTTGGTCTTCTTCTGGAGGAAGATCAACCACTATAAATCCATCAACTCCAGAGCTTTTTGATTGATTTAAAAATTTATTTACTCCCATAGAATAAATAGGATTAAAATATCCCATGAGTATTATAGGTATTTTATTATCCTCTTTACGGATTTCTTTTACTAAATCAAAAATATTGTTTAGATTTGTCTCATTACTTAAAGATCTCTGGCCAGCTTTTTGAATTAGTATCCCATCAGCCATTGGATCAGTGAAAGGCATTCCTATTTCTATAATGTCGACACCTAATTTTGGGAGTTTTTTAAATATGGTGTGAGATTCCTTTATGGTGGGATCCCCTGCCATTAAAAAAGTAACAAAGGCGGATTCTTTTTTTGACTTAAGATCTGCAAACTTCGCATCAATTCTTGACATTAAATGTTTTTCCTTATTTAAGCAATTTAATACATATCATTTATTATTTCATTTATAAACTTTAGGGTAATTTAAAGAACTATTAAAGGAAATATTAAACATAAATTAAAAAAATGTGGTGATAATTAATGGGATTTAAAACTGGAATTATTGGACTTCCTAATGTTGGAAAATCCACTCTTTTTAATGCACTTACAAAAACATCAAGTGCACAAACTGCTAACTTTCCTTTTTGTACAATTGATCCAAATACTGGTGAGGTTGCGGTTCCAGACCAAAAGTTAGAGAAATTAGCAAAAATTGCCTCTTCCAAAATTATAATTCCTACTAAAATGACATTTGTTGATATTGCAGGTTTGGTTAAAGGGGCATCAAGAGGTGAGGGGTTAGGAAACAAATTTTTAGCTAATATAAGAGAGTGTGATGCTATTATTCAAGTTTTGAGGTGTTTTAAAGACGATAATATTACTCATGTTTCGGGTAAAATTGATCCAGTAAATGATGCTGAAATTATAGAAACAGAGTTATTGCTTTCTGATATCGAAAGTATTGAAAAAAAGATTTTTTCTCTTAAAAAGAAAGCTAACAGTGGCGATGGTATCGCTAAAAAAGAACTTCAAATTTTGGAAAGAATGTTAGCCTATTTAAGCGATGGAATTCCTGCCAGATCAATGGATTTAGAGAAAGACGATTATATAATTGTCAAGTCTTTGCAATTACTCACTTCAAAGCCTATTTTGTATGTATGTAATGTAGAAGAAAACTCTGCTTCAACCGGAAATATGTATAGTTCCAAAGTAGAAGATTTAGCAAAATCTAAGAATGCAAAATGTCTTATAATTTCAGCAGTAATTGAAGAAGAAATTAGTAAATTAGAAAATCCAAGTGATGCCATATTATTTTTAAATGATTTAGGCTTAGATGAGCCTGGTTTAAATAAAATAATAAAGGTAGGTTATCGGTTACTTAAATTAATTACTTTTTATACTGTTGGTCCAAAGGAAGCGCACGCATGGACTATACCTGAAGGTTATTCCGCCCCTAAAGCAGCTGGAAAAATACATAGTGATTTTGAAAATGGGTTTATAAGAGCCGAAATTATCTCTTATGATGACTATATAAATTGTGGTGGAGAACAAGCTTCAAAAGAATCAGGTAAAATGAGAGTTGAGGGGAAAACTTATATAGTTAATGATAGTGACATAATTAACGTACTTTTTAATGTATGATACTCCATTTTATTTTTTATTAATAAAATATTTTTTTTAAATAAAGCCCTTCTGGTGGTGCAATAGGACCACATTTTTTTCTATCTTTTTTATCTAAAATAGTTTTTATATAATCTGGCAACCATTTTTTTGATCCTACCTTTTCTAGACTTCCTACTATACTTCTAACTTGATTATGTAAAAAGCTTCTAGCCTTAAAATGGAATTTTATTATTTTTTCATCATCAATTATTTCTTCCTTAATACAAATTTGATCAATTGTTTTTACTGGTGAGCTTGATTGACAAATTGAAGATCTAAAAGTTGTAAAATCATGTGTGCCTACAAGAAAATTTGATGCTTCTATCATTTGTTCTATTTCTAGATTTCTCCAAATATGCCAGTATCTATTTTTTTGGAGCACCAAAGGTGCTTGTCTAATTAAGATTTTATATTCATAAATTCTTGATGTTGCTGAAAATCTCGCATGAAAATTATTATCAACTTCTTTTACTTCTAAAATGGAGATAGGAATTTTCTTTAGAAAGAAATTGAGTGCTCCTTCAAGTTTTGCTGGTATCCAATCTTTTTCAAGATCAACATGAGCAATTTGATAAAAAGCGTGTACACCTGTATCAGTTCTACCAGCACCAATGACATTAACATTTGTTCCAACCAACTTATAGAATGCCAGTTCAATTTCTCCTTGGACTGTTTTACAATCTTTTTGTTTTTGCCATCCATGAAAAGAAGTTCCGTCATACTCAATTCTTAGAAGGTATCTATTTATTTTTTGAATTTTATTATTGCCCATGAATTTATTTAGATGTATGAAATTTTCTAGTTATTTAAACAATTATTGCAACATTTTTATTTATAGATTTACTTAAAATTATAAAAGCTTTATAGGCCTAGTGATCAAATAACCATTAAAATTGTGAAATTGAATGCAAGATAAAGAATTTGATTTTAAAAAGACACTATTTTTACCGGATACTACTTTTCCGATGCGTGCTTCATTACCTACAAGGGAACCAGGTTGGCTTGAACATTGGAATAGGTTAAAAATTTATTATAAATTAAGGGAAAAGAGTGCTAATAGAAAAACTTTTATTCTTCATGATGGCCCCCCGTACGCTAATGGCCATTTACATATTGGTCATGCTCTTAATAAAATCCTGAAGGATTTTATTGTTAGAAGCCAACAAATGCTTGGTTTTGACGCTAGATACGTTCCTGGTTGGGACTGTCATGGTTTACCTATAGAATGGAAAATTGAGGAAAAATTTAGACAAAAGGGTCAAAATAAGGATGAGATTCCAATAAATGAACTTAGAAAACAATGTAGAGTTTTTGCTGCTGAATGGGTTGAGATTCAAAAAAATGAATTTAAAAGGCTTGGTATAATAGGAAATTGGGAAAATCCCTATCTTACAATGGATTTTAAATCTGAAGCAACTATTGCAGCTGAATTTATGAAATTCATTGAATTAGGAACAATTTATCAGGGTTCAAAACCTGTTATGTGGTCACCAGTTGAAAAAACTGCTCTTGCTGAAGCAGAAATAGAGTATAAAGAACACCAAAGCAAAACCATATGGGTTAAATTTCCATTAATTTCTAATGAATTCAATAATTGTTCAATAGTCATTTGGACTACTACACCATGGACTATACCATCCAATAAAGCAGTTGCTTACAATAAAGATATTTCTTATGGCATTTATGAAGTTATTGAGACTGAATCAGAATGTTGGTTATCTAAGGGTGAGTTATTAATGCTTGCTGACAAACTTGCTTCAGAATGTTTTAAGCAAGCAAGAGTATTGAATGCAAAAAAAATCAAAAACATAGATTATAAAGATTTAAATACCTTCAAAACAAAGCATCCATTTTCAAATCTAATTGGATCTAATAAGTTTTGGAATTATGAAGTTCCAATCATTAATAGCTCGATAGTTACTGAAGAAACAGGGACTGGTTTTGTACACATGGCACCAAGTCATGGGGCCGAAGATTTTGAGGAGTTTTTGAAAAGAGGTTGGTTGGAGGAATTAACCCATAATGTAAATGAAGATAGTAGCTTTGTAGAAAAAATGCCAATTTTTGGAGGTCTTGAGATCTTCAATAAAAAAGGAAAAGAAGGTAAGGCTAATGAAGAAGTTATTCAAAAATTAATTGAAGTAAATTGTCTAATGGCTCGTGGTAGGTTAAATCATTCATATCCACATAGTTGGAGATCTAAAGCACCACTTATCTTTAGAAATACTAAGCAATGGTTCGTATCAATAGATAAAGAAATTTCTAATATAGATAACTCTAATCAAAAATTATCTTATGGAAATACAATAAGAGAACGCGCATTAAAATCAATTGATGAGTTAGTTAGCTGGTATCCAAAATCAGGTAGAAACAGACTTTTTTCAATGATAGAAACTCGTCCCGATTGGGTTTTATCTAGACAAAGAGTATGGGGTGTGCCACTAGCTTGTTTCGTAAATAAAAATTTAAACATTAATTGTGATAATTATATTCTTTTTAATAAAAAAGTTAATAACCGAATATTAGAAGCTTTTGAAAAAGAGGGTGCAGATGCATGGTTTGCTCCTGATGCGAAACAAAGATTTCTAGGAGGTCTTCATAATCCAGATGATTATGAAAAAATTGATGATATTCTCGATGTGTGGTTTGATTCAGGATCAACTCATGCGTTTGTATTAAGAGATCGTGACGATGGAAGTTGGCCGGCTGATTTATATTTGGAGGGTACTGATCAACATAGAGGATGGTTTCACTCCTCTATGTTACAATCGTGTGGTACTGTTGGGAGAGCACCTTATAATGGAGTTTTGACTCACGGTTTTACTTTAGATGAAAACGGCATGAAGATGTCTAAATCATTGGGTAATACAGTAAGCCCTGATGATGTTATTAAACAATATGGGGCGGATATTCTTAGACTTTGGGTATCTCAATCAGACTACACTAGTGATTTAAGAATCGGAAAAGAAATTTTAAAAGGTGTTGCTGATAGTTATAGAAGGTTAAGAAATACAATGCGTTTTATGTTAGGTTCCCTAGGTGAATCTAACGATTTTGAAAAAATAAGGTTACAAGATTTGCCTGATCTTGAAAAATGGGTACTTAGCAAGTTAAAGAAACTTGATATTAATATTCGGGAGGATTACAAAAACTATTCTTTTCAGACAGTTTTTCAACAACTCTTTCAATTTTGTACCGTAGATCTTTCTTCATTTTATTTTGATATAAGAAAAGATGCACTTTATTGCGATCATATTTCCTCTCATGTAAGGAAATCGTGCATATTTACATTAGAAATGATTTTTGAAAGACTAGTAAAATGGTTTGCTCCGATACTTCCATTTACTATGGAGGAAGTGTGGATGCAGAGGCAAAAGGAAAATTTAAATACATCCGTTCATTTAGATGACTTTCCTAAAACTCCTAATGAATGGACCAATATAGAACTTGAAAAGAAATGGAATAGAATTAGAGATATTAGAAGTTATGTTACTCTAGCTATAGAAAAAGAACGACAGAATAAAAATATTAGATCAAGTTTAGAAGCTTCTCCTGTTTTAAAAATAAAAGATAAAAATTTATTTAAGATATTGAGTTCAGTTGATTTTAGTGAAGTATGTATTACCTCCTCTATTAAAATTGAGTTAAATGAAGATTTACAATTAGAGGAGAATTTATCATCTGATGAGGGTATAGAGGTAAGTATTGTTAAAGCAGAAGGAGAAAAGTGTAATAGGTGCTGGAAATATACTAACTCATATAATCATTATAAAAATAAAATTATTTGTAAAAGGTGTAATGAAGTTCTAAATAATTCATAATAATAAAATTATTAAGCTTTAGGATGAGTTTCTTTATAAACCTTTATAAGTCTTTTAGGGTCAACACTAGTATAAATTTGAGTTGAAGATAAAGAGGAATGTCCCAATAATTCCTGAATAGTTCTTAAGTCGCCTCCTGCTGATAACAAATGTGTTGCAAATGAATGTCTTAATGCATGAGGGGTTACCGTTTCAGGAAGTCCTAATTGTTTTCGACAATATGAAATTTCTTTTTGTATAATTCTTGGGCTTAATTGGTTTCCTTGGATACCTAAAAATAAAAAGTCGTTTTTTTCCATCTTAAATGGACATAAATCTAAATATCTTGCAGCACAGTCTTCAACAAAAGGAACAACTGGTACTACTCTTTCTTTATCACCTTTGCCAGTAATTTTTAAAATTCCTCTAAAAGGATAATCTTTTCTTTTTAGATTTAGTGCTTCAGAAATTCTAAAACCACATCCATATAATAAAGAAACAACACTGATGTTTCTTGCAGCTATCCAAGGTTTTTTATTGTTTTTTGTAATTAAAGAAAGAATATCAAGAATATAATTCTCTTCTATAGGTCTAGGAAGTTTGTTATCTTTTTTAGGAATCTTTACATTAAAAATTGATTTATTATTAAGAATTTTTTTTTCGTTTAGCCAAATATAAAAGTCCTTAACTGAAGATAAGTACCGTCTTAAGGTTGTAGAGCTCGTACCTAATTTAATTTCATGAGAAAGCCACGCTCTCAAATCTCTAGTTTTTATATTTTCAAGTATAATAATTGAAATTTTACTATTTTCATAATTTTCTATAAAAGATAAGAAAAATTTTATATCTCTAGAATAGGAATAAATTGAGGAATCACTTAATTTTCTAAAATTTTGGGCATTTTTTTTCCAATCTTTAATAAGCTTTTGTCCTGTCTCTGATATTCTATTATATTTGTTAATCATTATTTTAACGCGGATATATGATTTCTCAACTGGATAGAAATAACTTTTGCCAGGATGTCCAGATAGTCAGTTTTGTTTTTTTCATTAAAAAAATTTTTACTTGATGATCCCAGAATTAAAATTGAATTATAGTCTTCAGAATATGT
Source organism: uncultured Alphaproteobacteria bacterium (assembly GCA_902611605.1). GTDB lineage: Bacteria > Pseudomonadota > Alphaproteobacteria > Rhodobacterales > Rhodobacteraceae > CACIIZ01. Next base: position 18 of record CACMAH010000005.1, on the reverse strand, counting down.
ACACAATGAAAGCATTGC
>CACMAH010000004.1 GCA_902611605.1 uncultured Alphaproteobacteria bacterium | reverse complement strand
ATAATTTATGGATGACAGCTCGACATGTAGTTAATGAATGTAAAGAAGTGTATCTTAAAAATGATAATAAGAATTCTTTTATAGAAAAAATATTGATTCATCCTAATTCTGACCTTGCAATATTTTCAAATAATAATTTGATTCCCGAAAAATTTGAAATCGGAAAAGAAATCTCCAAATTTGTATTTTCTTCGGGCTATCCAGCAGGAAAACCTGGTGATGTTGCACTTGAGTTTGCAGGGTTTATGGCAATGGAGGCTCGATCATACAATATCTTAGAAAAACATTCTATCTATGCAGTTTTAGAAAAAAACCCTAGAAATTTATTCTCTTTTGGGGGGATAAGTGGAGGCCCTGCTTTTGATAGTAATGGCAAAATTAATGGTGTTGTAGTGGCCGAATTCACAAGAAGAGGTCTTTTAGGTGTTGTTGGCATTGATCAAATTAATTGGTTATTATCTGCTTCAAACAAACATAGTGATTTTTTAAATATTAATTCAAATACCGAATTCAATTTAATTAATTTAGAAATCAATAGAAAAAATTATCTGAAAAAAGGGGCTGAATTAAGAAGAAATAAAAGTATTAGTAAAGTAATATGCTTGGCCTAGTATTTATTTAAATTATGATGATAAGCTCATGAAAAATTCTTAATTTTAGATTCTCTATATAAAACGAAAATACCAGAAAACATTATTAGTAAAATACCTATAAAACTGAGATAATCTAAAGTTTCATTGAAGAAAAATATTCCGATTAATAAAGCCCACACTATTAAAGTATAGCGAAATGGGCTAACAAAAGAAACATCACCATATCTCATAGCTTCAATACTAAAGAAATAACCTATCATTAAAAAAATGGCTGATAATCCAAGATTAAATAAAATAAAAAAATTTATAGGGTCCCATATTTGAAATATGGCTATGTAAAATCCCATTGAAGATGTAATTATAATTGAGGAAACTAGTGAGATGAAGAAAGCAGGTATGATTTTAGATACTTGTCGAGTAAGAATATCCCTAAAAGTAACTGATAAAACAGCAAAAATTGCTAAAATTGAGTAATAGTTAAATCCATCAGATCCTGGCTTGATAATAAAAAAAACCCCAACTAACCCTAAAATAATAGCTACACCTCTTTTAAGACCAAAACTTTCTTTGAGAAAGATACTAGCAGCAATTGTTATCGTAAGGGGTAACGATTGTAAAATGGCATTAACATTAGCAAATGGCATATTAATTAATGCTGTAAGAAAAAAAATAGTAGCTAATAATTCTAAAAATGATCTGATCGAAATTAAAGGTAGAATTTTAAAACATTCATTTAAGTTTTTATTTTTTGAAAAAGAAAAAAATACAAGAATAAATAAGGTACAAAAAATACCTCTTATAAAAATGGATTGTTCTAAATTTAATTCAGAAGCAATAATTTTCATAATTGCATCATTGGCTACAAAACCTGCCATAGAAGCACTCATAAAAAAGGCGCCTACAATATTTTTAGAGTATGATTTCATGTAACCAACTTTATAGAAATATATCTTGATTATTGAATAACAGTTAAATTATAGAATTTAAATGATTTAAAAATTTTATTAATAATACATTTACCAAATACTAAAAGAGCCTATTATTTGTAATGGATGAAGATTCTAAATAAGTTGCTTTAATCACATAAGATTTAAAAATTGGAAGTTTAATTTGCCAAATTTATTAAATGACAGACCTCATCATGAGTGTGGTGTTTTCGGAATTTATGGGCATCCTGATGCAGCAGCATTGACAGCATTAGGGCTTCATGCTTTGCAACATAGAGGCCAAGAAGCAGCTGGTATTGTTACTTTTGACAAAAAACATTTTCATGCAGAACGAAGAATGGGTCTTGTTAGTGATACATTTACTAAAACAAGTGTTTTAGGAAGGCTTAAAGGACATTCTGCTATTGGTCATGTTAGATATTCTACCACAGGAGGAACACTTTTAAGAAATGTACAACCATTATTTGCAGATTTAGCATTGGGAGGATTTGCGATTGCTCATAATGGTAATTTAACTAATGCCCTATCTGTGCGTTTAGAATTGGTGAAAGAGGGAGCTATTTTTCAATCAACGTCTGATACTGAAACTATTTTACAATTAGTAGCAAAATCAAAAAAAAGTTTTACAATTGATAGGATGATTGATGCTCTTTCCCAAATTGAAGGGGCATTTGCATTAGTTGCTCTTACAAACAAAGAATTGATTGGTGTAAGGGATCCGTTTGGAATTCGTCCATTGGTACTTGGAGAATTGGATGGTAAGTATATTTTGTGTTCGGAGACTTGTGCTTTGGACATTATAGGAGCAAAGTTTTTAAGAGAAATAGATAATGGAGAAATAGTCGTAATTAATGAAAGCGGTATTGAGAGTATTAAACCATTTCAAAAAATAAATCCAAGACCTTGCATTTTTGAATATATATATTTTTCTAGGCCAGACAGTTATCTAGGTGGATTAAGTATATATGAATGTAGGAAGGACTTTGGAAAACAATTGGCTATAGAATCCCCAACAGATGCTGATTATGTAATACCAGTACCTGATAGTGGTGTTCCTTCTGCTATTGGTTATGCAGAACACGCCAAAATACCATTTGAGTTAGGAATTATAAGAAACCATTATGTTGGAAGGACCTTTATTGAACCACAACAATCTATTAGAGCTTTATCAGTAAAACTGAAACATAATGTAAATAGAGCTTTAATAGATGGAAAAAAAATAATTCTAATAGATGACTCAATTGTAAGAGGTACTACCTCTACAAAAATAATTGAAATGCTCAGAGATGCAGGAGCAAAAGAAGTTCATATGAGAATAACCTCCCCTCCCATAAAATTTCCTGATTTTTATGGAATTGACACCCCGATTCAGGAGCAATTACTATCTGCTAATAATACACCGGATGAAATATGTGACTTTCTTAAAGCAGATAGTATATCTTTTTTAAGCATTAATGGTTTATATAAAGCTATGGGACACCCTGAAGGAAGAGATCCAAAAAATCCTGTATTTACAGACCACTGTTTTACTGGCGATTATCCAACTAAATTAAGTGACAATGAAAGTAATGAAGAATTTTCTCAACTCTCGCTCTTATCAAATTTGGAATAAGAGAATTTACTTTTATTTTTTGGTAATTACAGGCTTTTTTCTTTTAGGATAACAAGTTCTACAAATTTCACAAGTAGTACCTTTACAACCTCTAGCGGTGCAAAATTCCCTTCCATAAAAAATTATTTGCAAATGTAACTTGTTCCAAGCGTCTCTAGGAAAAATTTTCTTTAAGTCTTCTTCAGTTTTAACGACACTTTTTCCACATGTTAAACCCCATCTTTGGGCTAAACGATGAATATGAGTATCAACAGGAAAAGCTGGCATTCCGAAACCTTGAGATAAAAGAACACTTGCTGTTTTATGACCAACACCTGGGAGTTCTTCGAGTAAATCAATTTCCTTTGGAATCTCACCATTGTATTTTTCTACTAAAATAGCGGATAATTCAGAAATTGCTTTTGATTTTTTTGGAGCTAAACCACAAGGACGGATAATACTATAAATTTCTTCTACAGGAACATTTTGCATCTTAAAAGGGTCGCCAGCTAATTTGAATAATTCTGGAGTTACTTTATTAACTCTTTCATCCGTACATTGCGCACTTAATAAAACTGCAACTAATAATTGGAAATGGTTTTTACTATTCAATGGGATCGGGGGATTTGGGTATAACTCATCTAATCTGTAAAGAATATAATTTGCACGTTCAGATTTAAGCATATTTAAATCACATAATTAAATTAAATTAAATTTTCTATCCATAATCGTTTTTTTTATCAATAGAAGAAACAAAAACCCAGCTTAAAAAAAGAAGTGGGAAACAAATTATGAAAGAAATTCGAATTCCGTAGGTTTCAGCTATATATCCTAAAAAAGGTGGACCTATTAAAAAAACTATAAAAGAAATCTGAGCAAGCGAAGCAACATTTGCAGCAGCCGTTTTATCAGAAAATTGTGCAGCTGCTGAAACGGCAAGAGGAAACAAAACCGCTGTACCTCCACCCATTAAAAAAAATCCAAATAAAACTAAATATGGAAAATTTGAAAAAGAGACAAAAATTAACCCTATAAACATTACGATTATTGATAATTTTGCGACATTTTTACTTCCAAATCTTTCAATAACATTATCAGCATTAAATCTAACTATAAATTGTCCTGCTGCACCTAAAAAAAGAGCCATTCCATTTATAAAAGGAGGAGTACTAAATATATCCCTCATAAAAATTACTGACCAATCTATTCCTGCACCTTCAATTAACATTGCCGACAAGGTAAAAAACACCAAAGCCATAATCTTCTTTGAGGGTATTATAAATAAAGAAGGTTTTTCATTTAATGTTGGACGTGTAGGAGCCACTTCATATTTTTTGGTGAAATAGAAAACCAACAGTAGTGCTAAAACAAAACAAAATAAAAAATGTAATGTTGGAGTTACGTTAAGTTGGGAAAAAATAGCGCCTAATAATCCAGCAGAAAAAAAACCTAAACTCCAAAATGAGTGGCTTCTATTCATTATTTTCTTTCTTATTTTAAATTCTACTCTGTCAGCTTCAATATTTACTGCAACTTCAACTATTCCAACTGCAATTCCTGCAAATAAAAGAAATATAAAGAAACTCCAAGGTTCATAGCTAAATGAGGCTAAAAATAAAAAAAAACCAAGTATTGTAATGCTAATAGATACTGCGATCCTAAAATTAAATAATGATAAAATTTTATCAGCGAATAAAAGTGCTATTTGCACACCGATAGGCAAGCCAGAAAGCGCTAGTCCTAAATAGCTCTCGCCTATCCCCATTTGAATCTGCAAATCCCCAATCCTGGGAAAAATCATCCCAAAAGTAAAGGAATATAAAAAAAAGAAAAGATAAACATATCGACTGGAATATATTTTATTCATACTAAATCTTTAAAAAAAAAATTATATAATCACCCTAAACTTATAACTTTCGAACGAAATGAATTAATTAAGAAGCTTCATTTTTGATTATACCACTGGAATTAAATCCCCCATCTATAGGAAAAACTGTCCCGTTAACATATGAAGATCCTGGCAAAGTAAAAAATAATGCTGCTGAAGCTACTTCTTCTGGGAAACCATATCTTTTTTGAGGAATATTTTGTAAAAAGGCTCTTCTAGTTTCTTTATCGTGCATTTTTTTTACTAATTCTGTTTCGATTGCTCCAGGACATAGTGTATTAACTGTTATATTGTATGGTGACAATTCAATGGCTAGGACCTTACTTAATGCAATAACTCCACCTTTTGAGGCACCATAAGCCGCCCTTCCTGTTCCACCTCTTAAACCAGCAACTGAAGACATAGTTACTATTCTACCATACTTATGGGGTATCATTAATTTTGCAATTTCTTTTGTCATTAAAAAAGATCCGGTTAGATTAACTGAAATAATTTTATTCCAGTCGTCAAGAGAAGTACTAACAAATTTTTTTTCTAAACCAATACCTGCAAAATGCATTAAAATTTCAATTGATTTTTTTTTTCTTATTAATTTTTTACCTAATTCTGATATTGATGCTTCTGAACTTATATCACAATATATATATCCAACTTTCTTACCTTCTGATTTAAATTTTTCAGATAAATAATGCCCTAATTCTTTATTAGTATCGGCAATTATTACATGAGCACCAACACTACTTAGCATTCTAACAGTTGAAAGACCAATACCACTTGCTCCTCCAGTAACAAGTGCTGTTTGTCCATCAAGAAAAAAATTTTTTTGATCCATTTGAATAAGCTTATTGGCCCTTATAATATTTTTTAAGAAGAAGCAGGATTAAAACCTATAATAAAAATTTCTATTATTAATAATATTTCACATTAACAAATAAAACAAGCTACATAGATTTATGTAAAAAGGTTAGGTGCTGAAAAGTTATTTAAAGATTGGTAACTAATCTTGGAACTAAACCCCTCAAAAACACCAAAACTTTTATATTATTGAATAAGTTTGGTAGGCGAGGCAGGACTCGAACCTGCGACCAAAGCGTTATGAGCGCTCTGCTCTAACCAACTGAGCTACTCGCCCTGAATATCAGTATCTTAAATTCAAATATCTCTAAAATGATATAAAGGAAAGAAAAAGTTTCTGCAATTTTTTAATTAAAAATTTTAATAATTAATTTTTATTTCTATGAAAATTACGTTAGAAGAAAAATCAAAACTCTAATAAACAAATAATATTATGTCAAAGTATAAAGAATCCGGTGTAGACATTAAAAAAGGAAATAATTTTGTTTCTTTAATTAAGCCTAAAGTTAAAAAGACTAATATTCCAGGTGTTATTGGGAATATGGGAAGTTTTGGAGGAGCTTTTGATCTCAAAAAAGCTGGATTTATAGATCCTATACTTATTTCAGCTACTGATGGAGTCGGAACAAAACTAAAAATTGCAATAGAAACAGGAATTTTAAATACAGTAGGAATTGATTTGGTTGCAATGTGTGTAAACGATCTTATTTGCGAAGGTGCTAAACCACTGTTTTTTCTTGATTATTTTGCAACATCAAAATTGAAAATATCTAGTTCGGTAAAAATAATTGATGGTATTATTGAAGGATGCAAACAAGCACAGTGTGCACTTTTGGGAGGCGAAACAGCAGAAATGCCTGATTTATATAATAATAATGATTTCGACCTAGCAGGATTTGCAGTAGGTGCATTAGAAAGGGGTAATAGCCTTCCTAGTAAAATTAATGATAGTGACTTGCTAATCGGATTACCATCTAGTGGTTTTCATTCAAATGGCTATTCTCTCATCAGAAAAGTGATAAAAAATGAAAATCTGAACTGGGAATCTCCTAATCCTGTTGATAAGAATTCTAGAATAAAAGATGAGCTTTTAATCCCTACAAAAATATATCAAAGAATACTTGCTCCTTTAATTTCCAATAAATTGATCTCAGGATTAAGCCACATAACTGGTGGTGGAATTACTGAAAATCTACCTCGCATATTACCAAACCAACTTTCATTTGAAATAGATTTAAATCAATGGAAACTTCCAAGATTAATGTCTTGGATTATTAAAAAATCAAAAATGACTGAGGAAGAAGCTCTTAAAACATTTAATTGTGGGATTGGAATGATTTGCGTTGTTCCAAAAACTAATTTTACAGACTTTTCTCAATATTTTAACGATATGAATGAAGCTTATTATATAATAGGGAAAATTAAAAAACACAAATCGAATTCATATCAAGGGTATTTAATTTGAAATCCGAAATTAAGCCATTGAAAAAGAAAATAGCTATTTTGATTTCTGGTAAAGGCACCAATATGGAAGCTATTATTAAAGATAGCAAAACAATTAATTATCCGGGTATTGTGAAATTTGTTTTATCCAATAATCCAGATGCCTTGGGTATAATTAAAGCAAAAAATCTTGGTATAAAAACTTTTGTTTTTCCAGTTAATAAAAATCATAGTATGGAAATTTTTGAGAAAAGACTTCTCAATCTTTTAATTAAGGAGAAAATCGAACTAATATGTTTAGCAGGATTTATGAAAATATTGAGTAAATATTTTCTACAAAACTATAATGGGACAGTTTTAAATATTCATCCTTCTATTTTACCTTCAATTAAAGGTTTAAATACACATCAAAGAATTTTAGAAAAAGATATTAGAACTCATGGAGCAACTGTTCACACTGTGACTTCTGAACTCGATTCAGGTAAAATTTTGGGACAAGTAACAATAAGTATATTAAAGAAAGATACACCTAAGAACCTTGCAAGCAAACTTATTATCAAAGAGCATAAATTATATACAAAAGTTATAAGAAATATAATAACAGGAAAAAAAACTATAATTCAGGAAAATTAACCAGCCATTTCCAAACCAGAAAAAAAATAACTTATTTCAAAAGCAGCTGTTGTTTCGCCATCAGAACCATGAACAGAGTTTTCACCAATAGAAAGAGCAAATTCTTTTCTTATAGTGCCCTCTTCAGCCTCAACAGGATTAGTTGCTCCCATAACTTTTCTATTCAACATAATAGCATCCTCACCTTCCAGAACTTGAACTACTATGGGTTCAGAAGCCATAAAACTACATAATTCATCATAAAATGGCCTTTCCTTATGTACTAAATAAAAAATACCGGCTTGCTCTTTACTTAATTTAATTCTTTTTTGAGCAATTATTCTTAATCCAGCTTTTTCAAGCATTTGATTAATAGCCCCAGTAAGGTTTCTTCTAGTTGCATCTGGTTTAATAATTGATAGTGTTCTTTGAATTGCCATTTTAGGGCTCCTAGAAAATTATTGAGTAAATTTGATCTTCCAATTCTACAAAAGAAATTTAATAATGAATAAATTGTAAGAACATTAAAGTCAAATGAAAGATATTGAATTAATTTGAATAAATTATTTATTCCTCATAAATGATATAGATCGATGGAAGTGGGATTTTTTTGAATACATTTGATAAATATATATTTACCCAACAAACTAGACCTTTTATATTTTTTTCTTTTGTTTTAGTAGGAATTCTATGGCTTGTTCAGTCTATGCCTAGATTAGATGATGTAATCTCAAATGGTCAATCTGGTTTAGTATTTATAAAAATTTCAATTCTTATATTTCCTCAAGTTATGCTAATTATTTTACCAATTTCAGCATTCGCTTCTACAATATATGCTCTGCATAAACTTAATTCAGAATCAGAACTTTTAATTTTTGCAAATGCGGGTTTATCAAATTTAAGAATTGTGTTTCCTATACTCATATTTGGAGGTTTTGTTTGCTCTATCTTATATTTTTTATCTTTATATTTAGTACCTTTAAGCCAAAATAAATTGAGGACTGACCTCTATAATATACGTGAAGAATTTTCTAATCGTCTAATCAAGGACCAACAATTTTTTCACCCAATCAAGGGAGTTACTATTTACATTAGAGAATCTAGCGATAATGGTGACATAAAAGGTATATTCATCACTGATGCAAGACAAAAAGGTAATAAAGTTACTTATTCAGCCAAAGAAGCTATAATGACAAGAACAAGTAGTGGTTTGATGCTGGTAATGCAAAATGGTTTACTTCAAGTTTTGGACAAAACTAGTACTGCACTTACAACTTTAAAATTCAAAAGAATGGGTTTTGAATTAAACAATTTCCTCCCAATTGGTCCACGAAAAGATATTTCACCTGTGGAAATATTTCCTTTGAGGATAATTTCAAACCCAACTAAGTTTGGAAAAGATACTATTTATAAAGAAAGCGAATTTATAAGTGAAGCACATACCAAATTAGCTACTCCACTAAGCGCTTTGGCTTTAACTTTACTAGCATTGAGCTTTTTTTCTATAAGTGGTCTTAATAAAAAAAGCTATTTTAAAACCATTATTTTTGCAATTACTGCAGCAATTTTTGTACAATCTTTAATTTCTGCTTTAAGAACATTAGTTGTAAAAGATACTAGTTTTTTTTGGATTTTATATATACCCTCAATTTCGTGTATTTTTGTTTCTTTGTCTTTAATTATATTTAATGTCAACCTTTCTAGTTTTTTTATTAAAAAAAAATAATTTTAAAGTAACTTTATGATATTATCGTATTATATAGGATCAAAATATCTTTCTAGTTTCTTCTGGTCGTTTCTTTCTATATTTTTTTTAATTTTATTAGTTGATGGCTCAGATCAAATTGTAAGCATGTCATCGCAGGGGCATAGCTTTATTTTAGGTTTAAAAAATGCTTTAATTAGAGCCCCTATTCATATCTTAGAAACTCTTCCACTTATTATAATGCTTGCTAGCCTAACTTGTTTTTTAGGCCTAACTAGAAGTAATGAATTAATCATTACTAGAAGTTCTGGTAGATCAGCGATTAGAATACTCCTATTTCCAATTATTATTACTTTTACTATTGGAGTACTAGCAACTTCAATAGGAAATCCGTTAGTTTCTATTTCTATAAAGTCTTCAGAAAATTTACTTGAAGAATTAGGTATAAAACAAAAAAGTTTTTTGTCAGTAAGTACTGATGGTATTTGGTTAAGAGAAGCTGACAAAAATAAACAAATTGTTGTACAATCAAATAGAACGAATGCTAGTGGCACAGAGTTGTTTAATTTAACACTATTTGAGTTTGATGGAGAAGATAACTTAAAAAAAAGAATAAATGCCCAAAGAGGTAGTATTAACAACAAACGTTGGGAATTAAAAGAAGTAAGTGTTTGGGAATATGCACCACAAAAAAACCTGACTTCAGATTTTGAATATAGAGAGATGGATAAATTGTCTTTGAGTACAAACTTATCACAAGATCAAATCTTGAATAGTTTTTCAGATCCCAGATCAATAAATTTTTGGTCAATCCCTGATTTTATAAAAAAACTTGAAATATCAGGCTTTTCAGCAACTCGACATAAGTTATTCTATCAAAATGAATTATCAAGACCACTTTTTTTGATCGCAATGATGTTAATAGGAGCAACATTTGCAATGAGATACACTAAATTTAACCAAGCAGGTTTATTAATTTTAATATCTGTTTTAGTGGGTTTCGTACTTTTTTCATTAGAGAGAGTTGCTATTACATTAGGAGAAGCCCAGCAAATACCCATTTTATTATCAGCCTATGGCCCTCCGACATTTGGTATACTTGTCTCATTAGGTTTACTGCTTCACCTTGAGGATGGTTAGTTGTTTTGAAATTCTTAAAATATATATTAATTATAAATTGCTACATATTTGTTTTGTCTTTCTATAATTTGTTATTTGCGAGTAATGAATTTAATCTAATCGCTGATCAAATTTTTATTTCAAATGAAAATGATAAAATAATTGCTCAGGGAAATGTGAAAATTTTTGCTAGTAAAAAAATTCTTAGTGCAAAAAAAATTATTTACAATAACTCAAGCTCATTAGTCCAAGTTTATGGACCAATAGAGATTATAGATGATAATAAAATAAAAATAACTGCAGATTATTCTTTAGTATCGAAGGATTTAAAAAAAATAATAAGCAATGGAGTAAAAGCACTTTTTGAAAATCAATTTAAAATTACATCAGAAAAAATAAAATATACTTCTAGAGATAAAACTCAATTTACAAATTCAATGGGAACATCTTGCAAGATTTGCTCTAAAGATAACTCTCCTCCTTTATGGAATATAAAATCTGAATTAATTGTACATAATCAAGAAAATAGAACACTACTATTTAAAAATGCATTACTAGAAATAGGTGGTATTCCAGTTTTTTATACCCCATATTTGAAAACACCAGAACCAGGAATAAAAAGAGCATCTGGTTTTTTAACGCCGTCAATTATCAGTTCTGAAATATATGGCTATGGAATAAAACAGCCATATTTCATTGTTTTGAATAATAATTCAGATCTAACAGTTTCTTTATTTAAAACAAATCAAAAAATTTTATTTGAGACTGAGTATAGATCCAAATTAAAAAATGAAGATGTAAATATAAAATCAACAATTGAACCTAACATCAGTAACAAAACTATAAATGGTTATATAAAGTTTAAAGGAGAAAAAAAATATCCTAAAAATTTTAACCTTTTATATGATTTTACTTTATTTGATAAAAAAAAATCTCTTATATCCTATGATCATGAAATAAGAGATTATATATCTAACTATTTAGTAATTAATAAATTTGAAAATAATAAAAAAAGTACTTTTGAAACTTTTTATTTTCAATCTTTAAGAACACCTGTTGGTGTAGAACCTATAATCTTTCCAAATTATCAAGAAAAAAATATCAGTAACGTGTTTGGTAATAATACTATATTATCAAATAGATTTGGTATTCTGAATTTATTTGATAAAAACAAAAGATACACCAGAATTAATCAAACTGTAGAACTAAGACATAGTAGTGATCATAGAAGTGGTTTTATTTATGAAAATTTAGGTAAAATTTCTAATTCTTATTATGATACAAGAGAAGAATCTAGTATAAAGTCTAACTATTTAGAAATAAAACCACTAGTATCAACAACAATTTCTTATCCTTTGATTAGGTTCAAAAATAGTAAAGATAAAGAGTTTTTAATTCCAAAAATACAATTTAATTATTCGCCTTACAAGAAATCTGAGTCAAAATCTAATCAAGATAGCATAGAAGTTGGTTTTGACAGAACAAGTCTTTTTTCAATCAACAGGTTTTCTGGTGAAGACATTCAAGAAAAAGGTTTATGGCTTAATTCAGGAATAAAATATGAAAAGAAATCTGTAAATGGAAAAAATTATGGAACAGAGTTAGGTCAGATTTTTAGATTTAATAATGTTAATCAATTTTCAGAAACAACAAGTTTAAATGGAAAAAATTCTGATTTCTTGATATCTAGCTTCTTCAATTATAATAACTTCTTCAGTTTAAAAAATACATCAGTAATAACCAATAATCTTAAATTTAGAAAATCAGAAACTAGTTTGAATTTAAATATGGAAAAAAATAAAATTTCCAGTATTTTAATTTATGAAGCCAACAATAATGATGATAATAGAAATCTAACTGAATTTTCTATCTCATTGCTTTCTAAAATCAATAAAAACTGGAAAAGTAATTTTGATATGAGACATGATATATCTAATAATGAAGCAATTAGTACTTCCACAGGCTTGACTTTTGAAAACGAGTGTGTTGATTTTTCTATAAATTTTAGCAAACGTTTTGCGAGTTCTGAAAAACTTCCTGAAGATACAAGAATTGAATTGAGTTTTGATTTAGGAGGATTCGGCAAACGCAATAGCTCTTCAAGCAGTTGTAGTATGATGTAACCAATTTTATTTAAGGGATATTATGATAAGTAATGTAATTTTTTTTCACTTAAAAATGAATAATTTTTTATTAAAATTTATTTGTGTATTAGTTTTGAATTTTTTATTTTTTGTTGACTTTGGTCAGTCCTCACAATTTTCACCTGCTATTAAAGTAAATAACGTTTTTATTTCAAAATATGAAGTAAATGAAAGAAAAAAATTATTAATAGCACTTGGAGCATCCAAATCTAATGCAAAAAAAATAGCACAACAAAATCTTATTGATGAAACATTGCAAAAACTTCATGCAAAAACTATTGGTGTAAAGGTACTTCCAAATCAAGTGGAGGAGGTTTTAAATAATTTTATAGCAGTAAGGTCATTAACAAAAAAAAGTTTAAAAATTAATTTGAATAAATTCAATGCTTCTTTCTACGAACTTAAAGATTATTTAGAGGCTAATGTATTAATGCGAAATATAATTAATAATACTTTTTATTCTAGAATGAATCTAGACGATTTTGATTTTTCACTTTTTAGACCTTCTGCTTCTATTTCTATACCAACTCAATTAAATATATCCGAGATAATAATTCCTTTTGCAATTAGAGGTAAGGAAAACACAATAAAACTAGGTGAAAGAATTATTAAAGATCTAAATAATGGTAAGAATTTTGAAAAAATGGCAAAGAGATTTTCAAGTGCTGTAACTTCTAAAAATGGTGGAATAATAGGTTTTGTATCTATAGAAACACTACCAGATGGTTTAAAAAAAATACTAACAAAATTGAAAAGTGGACAAAATTCAAATCTCATCATTTCATCTGATAGTATTATGATTTTTAAAGTAAATTCCTGGAAAACCACAGATAAAGTTCAGAATCCCCCATCTGAAATTACCTATGCAAAAATTTCAACAAAATATAAAAAAATAGATAATTGCAATGAAATAAAGAAACAAAATATTAAAGGGCCTATTAGAAGTAATAAATTAAACAAAAAAATTAGTGATGCTTTAAACCAATTAAGACCATCTGAAAAAATTTTTTTTACAGATAACGATGGAGTAGAATCATATCTGATATTATGTAGCAGACGATATATTTTGAAAGAAAATGCAGTTAAAATACTTCAAGGACAGATGTTAGAAAACCAGTTACTTAAGCTAGCAGAAGGACTAAATTTAGAACTTAGGAGAACTGCAGAAATACAATATATGAAATGAATTATATAAAAGTCTACTTATGAGTTCTATTAAAACCTTACATAAAATAAAATTTTATGGAATAACTGCGAAAAAAAAGTATGGTCAAAATTTCATATTTGATGAAAATATTCTTTCCAAAATTGTTCAAAAATCTCAGATAAATGAAAAAATTAATGTGTTAGAGATTGGGCCTGGCCCTGGTGGACTTACACAAGAAATATTAAAAGCCAATATTAACCAGGTTTATGTTGTTGAAAAAGATAAGGAACTTTCACCAATACTAAATGATATAAAAAAAATATTTCCAAATAAATTAAATATAATTTATGAAGATGCGTTAAATTTTGATATTAAAATCTTAAATAATTTCCCTTTTAAAATTATTTCTAACTTACCCTATAATATTTCAACAGTCTTATTAATAAAATGGCTGACATCTGATATTTGTAATACTACTTGCTTATCTCTAACTTTAATGTTTCAAAAAGAAGTAGCTGATAGGATAGTAGCAAAAACTGGCTCATCCAAAAGATCAAGAATAAGCCTAATTTCAGAGTTATATACTAATCCAAAATTAGTCCTAAATATTTCATCTGGTTCATTTATACCAAAACCTAAAGTAGATAGTGCACTAATTTATTTTGAAATTCTTAAAAAACCAAGATATAAAATTAACCAAAATAGATTTAAAATTATTGTTGATACTGCTTTTAACCAAAAAAGAAAGATGATTAGATCAAGTTTGAAAAATATATTTCCAAACACTAAATTAGCTTTACAAAAAGTTGGGATTGAAGAGACTAAAAGGCCTCAAGATATAGATCTAAAGTGTTTTTGTGATTTATCATTAATTTAAAAATCAAAAAAAAATTACAAATCTGAAATAATTTTTTCACTATTTTTTTTGCTTTCTGATATTAAAATATCTTTCTTTGGTTTAGACAACTTATTATTATCAGTTTTTACCGCATGTTCTACTGGCGAACATTCCTTAGCAACATCGTTTTTGAACGCATCATTTTCAATGTTTATATTTTTTGCTTTATCTCTATTAATATCTTTTTCTGAATCTTCTGATTTGGAGTTTTCTTGAACTAAACTTACGTTTTTATTAGAATTAAATGGAGCTGAATTTAATGGTTCAACTTGCTTATCATTAAGTTCTTTTTGTGCTTCAGATAAAATTCTCGAATAATGTTCAGCATGTTGCTGAAAATTTTCAGCTGATACTCTATCGCCAGATAATTGAGAGTCATGAGCCAAAGAAATATATTTATCAATAATTTGTTGAGGTGTACCTCTAACTTTTCCTTCAGGACCTGCACTTTCAAAAACACGGTTTATGATACTGCCACCGTTACTTCCTCTACGGTTAGCGTTTCTTCCTCTATTCCTGGACTTACTGGATGATCTCATATTATTTGATTTATTGCCAATTTAACAAAGTTCGAAAAAAATCCCTAATAATAATTCAAATCTTAAAAATTCTAAAAATTTTAGATGGGATAGTGAAAAAATAATAAAATTTCAAAAATAAGCAAGAAAATTGATCAAATTTATCAAATCTTTGCTGATTCAATTTATTATGCGTCTTTTTTAACACATACAACACGACATTTTCCAGATAAATCATTAAAGAATTCAATTTTCTTGTAACCATTATCATGAAATATTTTTTTAATTATTTTTTTTTGAGTAGATCCAATTTCAAGAAGAAGCATTCCATTAGGCCTTAAGTATTTAAAAAATTGGTTAATAATAACCTTAAAACTATCTAAGCCTTTTGATCCAGCAAGTAACGCAATTTTTGGCTCAAACCTTCGAATACTGATTGATAAGTTGTTATATTCATTTTTTGATATATAGGGAGGATTAGCAATAATTACATCAAATTTTCTGTCAATTTTTGTAAACCAATCAGATTTTATAAAAGTAATTGAAGTTTTATAATAATTAGAATTTGTTTTTGCAACTTTCAAAGCATCATTACTAATATCCGAGGCAAAAACTTCAAAATTGGGTCTTTCTCTAGCAATTGAAATTGCTATACAACCAGAACCAGTACCTAAATCAATTAAACTAAGTTTACTGTTAGGTAACTCCAAAACCTTTTCGACAAGTAATTCTGTTTCAGGTCTGGGATCTAAAACACTTTCATCAACAAAAAAAGTTGATTCCCAAAACTTTCTATAGCCAATAATTTGGGAGATAGGTTCATTTAATAATCTCCTTCTAATTGCAAATTTTAGTACACTAGAGTGGTAGCAATCATTATAAATTTTTTCGATATACTTATATTTTTTATTATCAAAAGCATATCTAATTAATATGTCTAAATCTCTTCTTTCAAAACTTTTATTTAAAAGTTTAATATTGTCTTTAAAGTATTGAACAATTTTGTCATCAAGCATTATTCATATTTTCAGCAATTTTTTTTGCTTGATCTTCCGATATTAATTTATTGATAAGTTCTTGAATATCACCATTAAGAAAATTATCTAATTTATATATCGTATAATTTATCCTATGGTCAGTTACTCTTCCTTGTGGAAAATTATAAGTTCTTATTCTTTCTGATCTATCTCCAGTACCAACTTGACTTTTTCTAGCTGATGCAATTTCATTTTGCTGCGAAGAAATACTTAAATCGTACAAACGAGTTCTTAATACTTGCATTGCCTTTGCTCTATTTTGATGCTGAGATTTTTCGGAAGAAATTACAACTATTCCCGTTGGTAAATGAGTAATTCTAACTGCAGAATCTGTTGTATTCACATGTTGACCTCCTGCACCAGATGATCTCATTGTATCAATTCTGATGTCACTATTTGCAATTTCCACATCTACTTCTTCTGCTTCAGGTAATACCGCAACAGTAGCAGCAGACGTATGAACTCTTCCCCCGCTCTCTGTTTCTGGAACTCTTTGCACCCTATGAACGCCACTTTCATATTTTAATTTAGAAAATACATTTTCTCCAGAAATACTAAGAATAATCTCTTTATACCCTCCCAGTTGGCTAGGCGTACTACTTATACTTTCAACTTTCCAATTGGAAATATCTGAATATCTTTCATACATTCTGAGTAAATCTGAAACAAAAAGAGCTGCTTCGTCTCCACCTGTCCCTGCTCTAAGTTCAAGTATTACTGACCTATTATCGTTAACATCTTTTGGTAAAAGTAATAATTGGATCTCCTTGTCTTGTGTTATCAATCTTTCTTCTAGTTTTGAAACTTCGTCTCCTGCAAGATCTTTAAATTCAGGGTCATTAAATAATTCTTTTGCTTCAGAAAGCTCATTTTTTATTTTTTTGAACTCCTGGATTTTTTCATAGATAGGTTTTAACTCTGAATATTCTTTCGAAAATTTTATCAGTTCTTCATTTTTTAGGTTTTCATTTAATTTTGCCTGCAAAAACTCAAAATGAGATAAAATTTTTTGAATTCGCAAATCAGAGACAATTTGAGACATAAACACAATTTAATAATTTTAGACTATAATTATTTATTATATTATTGAAAAAATTTATTCAATAACAAGAAATCATTTTAAGTTAAATTAATAGACAAATTATTAATTTCCTACTTTTTTTTCAACTTGCTGAACAATATGGTCGATCATTTCTTCATTAGACATTTTATGAGAGGCCTTTCCTGCCAAATAAACCATACCAGACCCTGCTCCTCCACCAGTAAAACCAACATCAGTCATAAGAGCTTCACCTGGACCATTAACAACACAACCAATAATTGAAAGAGACATTGGAGTTTTTATATGTGATAACCTTTCTTCTAATTTCTGTACTGTACTAATGACATCAAAACCCTGTCTCGCACAAGATGGACAAGAAATTATTTGAACACCCCTATGCCGAAGTCCCAAACTTTTCAAAATCTCATAACCAACTTTAACTTCGTCAACTGGATCACTAGAAAGAGAAACTCTTATTGTATCACCAATACCCATCCAAAGTAAGTTTCCAATCCCTATTGAAGATTTAATTGATCCTGACAAAAAACTACCAGCTTCCGTAATGCCTAAATGTATTGGAGCATCGGTAGCATCAGAAAGCCCTTGGTATGCTGCTGCTGCCAAAAATACATCAGAAGCTTTTACAGAAATCTTAAAATCAAAAAAATCATTATCTTCCAATAGCTTTATATGCCCTAATCCGCTTTCAATCATTGCTTCAGGACAGGGTTCACCATACTTTTCTAGAAGGTTTTTTTCAAGACTACCAGCATTTACACCGATTCTTATTGAACAACCAAAATCTTTAGCAGCTTTTATTACCTCTCTAATTCTTGAATTAGATCCAATATTTCCTGGATTAATTCTTAAGCATGCAGCTCCCGATTCAGCAGCTTCTAAAGCCCTCTTATAATGAAAATGAATATCAGCAACAATTGGTATTGGGCTTTCTTTCGAAATAGTTTTTAAAGCATTAGTACTTTCGATATCTGGACAAGAAACTCTGATTATGTCAGCACCAGCCTCACTACAAGCTAGTATTTGGTCTATTGTAGCCCTAATGTCAGTTGTCAAAGTATTTGTCATAGTTTGTACAGTTATAGGTGAATCCCCTCCTACAGGTACGGATCCAACCATAATTTTTCTACTACTACGTCTATCTATGCTTCTCCAGGGTCTTATTGAATTTAAATTCATAATTCCTTAACTAAAAAAAAAGTTTAATATTTCAATCGATCTTCTTCGCTGTACTTAAATTATGGGATTTTTTTATAACACTTGGTTCTAAAATATCTATATTAGTAGAAACAAAAGATAGGTTTTTTTCAATATTTTTTGGATCAATTGAAAAGTTTTTTACAACACTACCTTTATTGCTTAATGGACCAAAAATATTGTCATCAATAATAAAAAATACTTTTGTAGAATTACCAGCTCTCAAAGAGCCTGAAAAAAGTTCATTAGGTATTATTAATTCTTCACCCTTTTTTAGATTTCTTTCAAAGTAGATATCGCCCTTTTGATCCTTAAGTCTTATCCATGATTTATCAAATGCAAAAAGTTTAAGAGTAGGTACTTTTGGTCTTAAAACCAAAGGTTTTTCTTCCTCTATTTTAATTAAGTCTTTATTTATTTCAATTAAATCTTTTTCAATAGGAATAGGGTTTAACATTTTTTCAGTTTTTAAAAATAAACCATAAGAATTAGAATCAATTTTAGAAATTGGACTATCCCGATTTTGAACAACAGGAAATATTTCATCTCGGGTGGAATAAAGATTACCTAATGATTTTTTTTCAATGCTATCAAGATTTAAGTCTCTAGCAACAAAATTTTTATTATTTAACGCAAATAAATCATTATTGACATTTTGCAACTCAACAGAACTATAGGGTTCTTGATCTATTGGAATAATTTCCAATCTCTGAATATCTAGGATTATTTGCATAGTCCAATAACTTACACCAAAAAGAATTAAAAATAACGAGCACAAAGGTAAAAGCTTTTTAATTATGAAATTATCTGTAAAGCTTATTTTAAATTTATTATCAGAAAATTTACTAAGGCTTAGAAAGTTTGAATTAATTGGAATAGAACTAATTTTTTCTTTTTTTCTTTTTTTTGCTGGTCTAAAAGAGTTTAGATCTGACGAAATAAAGCCAGATTCTTTACAAAATCGATCGTATACATAATCAGGGTCTAATCCTAAATATTTTGCATAAGTTCTAACATACCCTGCTATGAAGCTTTTATTTTCAAGATTTCGAACATCACATTTCTCAATTGCTTTTATGTACTGTGCTTTAATTTTAAGGTCATTTTGAATATCCAAACAAGACTTACCAAGGGTAGCCCTTTCTCCTCTTAAAAGCTCTCCAAGACTTATGTCATAAGAATCGTAGCTTTCAAAAAAATTTTTTTCTATGTTTTCCAAAATTTAATCCATCAAAAAAAATTATATAAGAGCGTAATGAATATAACATTTTCTGTGCTAATAACAAGGAAAATGAACTCAAGACGTTATGAGAAGCCTAAGTATAATAAACTACTTAACCTTAAATCCTACTACTGACCTAATTTTCTCAATCATAATGTTGTAAATTTCAGGTGTATTTGAGACACCAATTATCCAATTATAGATGTCTACGTCATTTTCATCAATAAGTCTTTTAAATATATTTAATTCGTATTCAGAATGATTATTTCTAAAATGAGACCAAAATTTTCTAAAAATTAGATCCATTTCTCTTGTAGATCTATAATTAATCCTATATTCAATTTTTTTTAGCATTATATTCTGAAAGATAAGAATTTAAATAAAGTTTCAGTGTGAAGACAAATATTGCAAAATTAATTAATTTCATATTCAAATGATTAATAGTCAATTCCATTATTGATACAAATCAATACAAATCAATAAATTTATTTTCATCCTAAAAAAATTGTTATATTAATAAATCAGAAATAGCTAACCATTGATAAGTTTATGCATGATATAAAAGAAATAAGAAATGATCCAAAAAAATTTGATCAACAATTAAAAAAGAGAAACGTAAATCCACTTAGTAGTAGTATTTTAAAAATAGATGCTAAAAGAAGAAAAAAAATTGAATCCCTTGAGATTTTGAAAGCTTCTGTAAATTCTTTATCAAAAGATTTTGGTAGAAATAAGTCATTGGGAAAATCCATTAATGAGAAAAAATTTAAGGAAGAAATTCAAGAAAAAAAAATAAAAATTTCAAAACTTGAAGATGAATCTCAAAAGCTTGAAACAGATCTAAAAACTCTACTAGAAAATATTCCTAATATTTGCAGTTTGGATGTTCCAGAAGGTTTTGGTGAAGAAGATAATGTTGAAGTATATAAATGGGGAGGGATTAAAAAAATGACTTTTGATCCTAAGCAACATTTTAATGTACCTGCCGCAAGTGATATTGATTTTAAATCTGCTGCTAAGATATCAGGAAGTCGTTTCTCTGTTTTATTAGGCGGGATTGCAA
This sequence comes from uncultured Alphaproteobacteria bacterium, assembly GCA_902611605.1. GTDB lineage: Bacteria > Pseudomonadota > Alphaproteobacteria > Rhodobacterales > Rhodobacteraceae > CACIIZ01. The sequence continues at coordinate 95,753 of CACMAH010000004.1, read as the reverse complement.
CTTTGCATAGAGCAATTTCCCAATTCATGATTGATAAACATATTAGAGATCATGAGTTGAAAGAAGTATCAGTACCTGTTTTAGTTAAAGATAACATCATGTACGGAACTGGACAATTACCAAAATTTTCAACAGAAAGTTATAAAACATCGAATGGTTGGTGGTTAATTCCAACTGCAGAGGTCCCTTTAACAAATTTAATGGCCAATTCAATTATAAACTATGAAGAATTACCTATAAGACTTTGTGCAGTTACTCAATGTTTTCGTTCTGAAGCAGGAAGTGCTGGTAAAGATACTACTGGAATGCTTAGACAGCATCAATTTGAAAAAGTTGAGATGGTAACATTTTCTTCACCAGAGAATAGTACAAAAGAACATTTAAGAATGACTAATTGTGCTGAAAATATCCTTAAGGAATTAGAACTTCCTTTCAGGAAAGTTGAATTATGTTCTGGTGACCTTGGATTTTCATCAAAAAAAACTTATGATCTTGAAGTTTGGCTACCTGGGCAAAAAAAATATAGAGAAATCTCTTCAATTTCAAATTGTGGTGACTTTCAATCAAGAAGGATGAATGCCAGATATAGACAAACCCCAGAAAGCAAACCTGTATTTCTCCATACTTTAAATGGTTCAGGACTTGCTGTTGGTAGATGCTTAATTGCAGTTATTGAAAATAATCAAACAATCGATGGTAAAATAGAAATACCGAAATGCCTTTCTAAATATTTATTTGGTGCGAAATACCTAAACAAAGAGGGTAATTTAGAATAAAAAAATGGATGTATTTTCTATGAAACCCATAAATGAAGAGAAAATTAAATTTATATTAAATCTTAAACGTAAAGGAATACGCGATAAAGAAGTTTTAAAAGCAATGGAAACTGTTGATAGAAAATTATTTCTGGATGGTATTTTTAAATCTCGATCCGAAGATGATATTCCCTTACCAATAAGCTGCGGACAAACTATAAGCCAGCCATCTGTTGTAGCAAAGATGATTGAAAAATTAGAAACTAATAAAAGCTGTAAGGTATTAGAAATTGGAACTGGTTCAGGTTATCTAACTGCAATACTTTCAAAACTATCTAAAAGAGTTTTCTCTATCGAAAGACATGAAAGTTTGAAAAAGAAAGCGGAGTGGTTATTAATTAACAATAATTTTAGGAATGTAATTTGTATTTTGGGAGATGGGTCTTTAGGTATTGAATATCAAGCACCATTCGACAGAATAATTATCTCCGCAGCAGCTGAGGATATTCCCCAAATATTGATCAAACAACTTAAATATGGTGGTATAATGATATTACCAATTGGAATGTCTAAAGATGAACAAACTTTAATTAAGGTAAGAAAAGAAAAATCAAAAATTCACTACGAAGAAATTTTTAAAGTAAGATTTGTGCCTTTGTTAGAAGGTTTGCCAAAAATTGGAAATTATATTAATGGATAAAAATAAATATATAATAATTTTAATTTCACTACTGCTCTTTTCTTGTAAATCAAATAATAATTTTGATACAAAAAATCAATTTGAGTATACATTTCAAGAATCTATTTTGGAGAGACCACTACCTGATAGTAGAGGAATAATTACTTATAAAGATTATCAAATATTAGTAGCAAATGGTGATGAGACTGTAGAGCAGATAGCAAACCGACTAAATATCAATCCTGAAAGACTCGCATCATATAATGGTGTAGTATCAAGCTATTTACCCAGAGTTGAGGAAGTAATTGCTCTTCCAATAAAAATATCAGGAAAAATTATAAATCCAAATTCTGAATGGAATATCGAAAGTACAAGAAAATCAATTGAAAATAGTGGGAATTTAAATACTAATATTGGAACACCAGATAACCCACTTAAGCATCGTGTTGAAATTGGTGATACTGCTTATTCTATAGCTAGACTTTATAATGTTTCGGTTACATCGTTATCAAAGTGGAATGGTTTAGACGCTGATTTAAACGTTGTAGTTGGTAGAGAACTAATAATTCCAGTAATTTTGAATAATAAAAATTTTAAAAGTCCTGAAATAAAAGCACCCACACCCACACCCACACCCACACCCACACCCACTGAAACAAATGATAATCTGAGCTTAAATGAACCCAAATTAAAAAAAGAAAGTCATTCGTCAGAAAAAAATGGAGGAAATAATCAAACAAATGTGGCAAAAGAGAGTCAAAGTAATGAAATAATACAAAAGTTTGTTAGACCAGTTAATGGGATTATACTTAGAAAATATAACCCAACTGCTATAAATAATAAAAATGAAGGAATTGATTTTGCCGCTCAACCTGGAACACCTGTAAAATCAACTGCTAAGGGTGTGGTAGCCCTAATTTCTGAGCCTGTTGGAGGACTTGGGAAAATAATTCTGATAAAACATAAAGAGTCTATCATCAGCATATATGGTAGAATTAATGAAATTAAAGTAGTCAAAGGTGAACGCGTTCAAGCTGGCCAAGTGATTGGTAATGTTGAAAAATCATTTATTAATGAAGATGATACAGAAAAAAAACAAAACTACCTTCATTTTGAATTGCGTAAAGGAACTGAAAGTTTAGATCCAGAACCTTTATTTGAATAGTTGACAAATTTTAAGATTTAAGTAAGATCTCATATTTTCCTGCTAAAAATATTATAAATTGCCATGCAACTCTTCCAGATCTTGAACCCCTTGTTTGTTGCCATTCTATAGCTTCTTTTATTATTTTATTATCACTTATTGGTATTTTAAATTTATTTTTATAATTAAGTACCATTTCTAAATATTGATCTTGTGAAAATGGATAAAAACCTAAAATTAATCCAAATCGGTCTGAAAGTGAAATTTTTTCTTCGACTACCTCTGCTGGAGAAATCGAAGAAGACAGAGTATTCTCTGACATTTCTCTAGGAATTAAATGTTTTCTATTTGATGTACAGTAGAATACAACATTACTGGGATTTTCTACCAATCCTCCATCTAATAAAACTTTTAAAGTTTTAAAATCATCATTTTCATCAGAGAAGGAAAGATCATCACAATATATAATAAAGTTATACTCCTTATTTAAATCTTTTAATGTTGATAATAACCTATCCATAGAAGAAATATCTTTCCTTTGTATTTGAACAAGTTTTAGAAAGCTATTTGAATTAGAAATCTCATTATGTATTAATTTGATTAATGAAGATTTCCCCGTACCCCTTGCTCCCCAAAGTAATACGTTGTTTGCAGGAAAGCCTTTAGCAAATTGTAATGTATTTTTATAAAGTTGTTCTTTATTATAATTTACACCAATAAGTAAATCTAAACCTAAAGCATAATCATTTTCTATAAAGACTAACCTATCAGGGTTTGTTTTCCACAAAAATAAACTAGACTTGTCCAAATTTTTATTATCAATCGGTAAAGGACTAATTCTTTCAAGTGCATCTGCTATTCTTCTTAAGTTATCTTCCTTAGAAAATTTCATTTATTAAAAGTTATTTAAATTATATATTTTCAGATTTTTCATCAGTAAAACCATCTTTATCTAGATTTTCTTTTTTCTTTTTTTCTACCCATTTTACTAAAATAACAGAAATTTCATAAAGTGCATATACAACAGTAAACAAAATTATTTGCGTTATAACATCTGGAGGTGTAACGATGGCTGCTAATACTAAAATTCCAACTACTGCATATTTTCTAGATTTTGCAAGAGCCTCGGAAGAAACTAAACCTGCTTTACCCATTAAAGTAAGAAGAACTGGTAACTGAAAACAAAGGCCAAATGCAATAATAAATTTCATTGTCAGACCAAGATATTCATTAATTGTACCTAAATATGTTATACCTACTAGATCAGAGATATCTTCATTTTTTTGTTGAAAACCCAGAAAAAAATCAAAGGCCAAGGGCATAACTATATAAAAAGAAAAAGCGGCACCAAGTAAAAAAAGTAACGGAGATGCAATTAAAAAAGGTAAAAATGCTTTTTTTTCGTCTCTGTAAAGTCCAGGAGCAACAAATTTCCACAGTTGAAAACTAATATATGGGAAAGATAAAATAAAACCTCCAAATAGTGAAATTCTTATATTAACCATAAAACCCTGTTGTAATCCAGTAAATATAAGGTCAGGAGCTTGACCATTCATTTTTAAAATATTGACAATTGGATTCGCTAAAAAATTAAAAATTGGTGATGCTACTGTAAAAGCGAAAATCATACAAATTGCAAAGGCTACTACAGACCTAATTAATCTGTTTCTCAATTCAGTAAGATGCTCAATTAATGGAGCAGCACTTTGCTCAATATCGTCGTTATCGTCATTCATTAATTAGATCCTTAGGGAAATTTTAAATTAATTTATTATTATATTTCTTGAAAAAAATATTTTAAGTGAATTAAGAGATGTTATTTAGCTAGTTTTTGATTTTTTTTTATATCATTGTTTAGTTTTTTTTCGTTTATTTTTTCTCCATCAACTGAAAAATTACCAGTAGATTTTATAGATTCTTCAATAGGGTTAATTTTATCTTTAAATTTTTTTTCTAATTTTTCTTTAATTGGAAATTTTGTCTTTTTATGTAAATCGGTTATTGAATTTAGTGTTTTAGTCGCATCCTTCAAACCACTTTCATTAGCAGCTTCTTCCATACTTTGTGAAAATTCCCTTGCCATTGCTTTTACTTTGCCAAAGAACCTACCAACTGTTCTAAAAAGTTGAGGTAATTCCTTTGGACCAACTACTATTAAAGCAGTAATACCAATTACCAAGAGTTCTAACCAACCTAGATCAAACATTTATTTTTTCCATTATTAAGAAAATTTTAACTCTTGTCTTTTTCAGGAGTTACATCTTTTACATCAGCAACAGCCTCCTCTTCTGCTTTTTCAAGTTCTGCTTTTCCTTCACTTATACCTTTTTTAAAGCTAGTAATGCCTTTACCAACTTCTCCCATAAGTCCTGATATTTTTCCCCGTCCAAATAAAACAAGAACTACTACTGCAATTAACAATATTCCAGGTAAGCCAATATTATTTAGCATTAAAATTCTCCTATTCTAAAATTTAATATTCTTTATGACATATGTTATTATACATAATTATATCTAACAAAAAAAAAAGTAAACATATTGGTAAATATTAAAAATTTTTATTATATATTTTTCAGGAATACAAAACAACGATCTCTTCTCATAGATAACCATAATGGGGTTTCTGGGTCAGGCAAAAAAACACCTGGAATAGAAGCCTTAAGTTTAGATCCATCTTTTTCCATTTTTAATTCTATAATACTTTCTTTTCCAATAAATCTTGATATGCAAACTTTACCCCTCGCTGGAACACCGTCTTGGACAGTTGCATTGGGTCCTTTACCGCTTCTATCAAAATCAATTTTTAAGTGCTGAGGCCTAATGATTATTTCCACGTAAGAACCCTCTTTAAAACCTGGAGTTATAAATGGTCCAAAAGGTGTATCTGTTCGACCATCTTTAACTATACTATTCAGAATATTGATATCTGAGAAAAAAGCTGCAACGCTACTATTTAATGGTTTATTGTAGATATTGTAGGGAGCTCCTTGTTGAATAATTTTTCCATTCTTCATTAATGCTATATTATCAGCCATTTTCATAGCTTCCTCAGGTTCATGTGTAACTATAAGTACGGCCACACCTTGATCTCTTAACATTTCAATAGTTTCATCTCTAATTTCATCACGTAACCTCTTATCTAAACCAGAAAAAGGTTCATCCATTAACATTAACATGGGCATACCAGAAATTGCTCTGGCTAGTGCTATTCTCTGTTGTTCACCGCCTGAAAGTGTGTGTGGATATTTTTTCTGGAATCCATCAAGACCTACCTTTTTTAATAATTCATCTGATGAAAAATGATCATATTGTTTATATCGATTGTTTGTAAATCCAAATTCTATATTTTTTTTTACATTCAAATGAGGAAAAAGAGCAAAGTCTTGAAACATAAATCCTATATTTCTTTTTTCTGGTGGTAAGTGACAAACATTAGGTTCAGAAATTAGATTACCATTTATCTTTACTTTTCCATAATCTTGTTGTTCTAACCCTGCTGCAATTCTAAGAGTTGTAGATTTGCCACAACCAGAGGGCCCCAAAAGGCATGTAACTTTACCAGGAGGAATTGATAAATTTAAATTTTCAACTACTTTTGAATTATCAAAACTTTTATTTATATTTATAAGTTCTAATGAGTAATTAGTTTTCATAAAAACGGGATACAAATAGATTAATACAAAAAAGAATTTAATCTTTTATCTTAAATTGTTGAGTTTACTGCTCCCCCATCAAGAAGAATATTTTGACCAACTATGAAACCAGCATATTGGGAACAAAGAAAAGCACAGGTGTTTCCAAATTCTTCAATTGAACCATACCGTCCAACCGGAATAGTATCTTTTCTTGAATTTCTAGCTTCTTGAAATGAAATACTCTTCTCTTTACTTAGAGCTTTATCCAAGTCAATTAATCTTTTTGTGTCATGCATTCCTGGTAAAAGATTATTAATGTTAACACCAAACCTGGCAACTTGCCTAGAAGTTCCAGCCACATAACCGGTAAGACCTGTTCGAGCAGAATTAGACAAACCTAGAGCAGGGACTGGCGCCTTAACTGCTTGGCTCGTTATATTAACTATTCTACCCCATTTATTTTTTATCATTATAGGTAAAACTTTTTTTATTAATTCAATTGGAGTTAACATATTTGCATTTATAGCATTAATAAAATCTGTACGACTCCAATCTGACCAAATACCTGGCGGAGGACCACCTGCATTATTTATTAAAATGTCCGGTGAATCACAAGCTTCAAGTAATTTTTCCTTTCCATTTTCTGTGGTTACATCACAGGCTAATGCAATAACTTTTACTCCATACGAAGATAATTTAGTTGCAGCAACATCAATATCTTCTTTAGTTCTAGCACAAATTGTAAGATCCACCCCAGCTTTAGCCAAAGCTTCAGCGCAGCCATAACCTAAGCCCCTGGATGATGCACAAACAATTGCCTTTTTCCCTTTTATACCTAAATCCATTTATCTCTCTTCTTAAAAAATATAATCAACAAGGTCGTACATACTATTCAAAACAAAAATAATATGATAGATGACACTAGCTAGTCTTATAGGATTACATCACAACCTTGATGTAATCAAATGATATATTAAAAAACTTTAAATAATTTAGCCAAAAAAAATTATTCAATATGAAAATTTCAGCCAAAGATATACCTGAAAATATTTTAAGTAGGAGAACTTTTGCAATAATTTCACACCCCGATGCTGGTAAAACTACCTTAACAGAGCAAATCTTATTAGAAACTGGTGCGATTAACCTTGCTGGACAGGTAAGAGCAAAAGCCTCTAGCAAAAAAACTATTTCAGACTTTATTAAAATTGAGAAAGAAAGAGGTATTTCAGTATCTACATCTGCTATGTCTATAGATTATAATGGTTTTTGGTTAAACTTAGTAGATACGCCTGGTCACGCAGATTTTTCCGAAGATACATATCGCACTCTTACTGCAGTTGATTTTGTAATTATGGTTATAGACGGTGCGAAAGGGGTGGAAAGTCAAACTAAAAAGTTATTTGAAATTTGTAGATTAAGAGATCTACCAATAATTACTTTTTGTAATAAAATGGATAGGGAAAGCCGTGAAGTTATCGATATTATTGATGAAATTCAAGAAACACTTGCTTTAGAAGTTTCACCAATTAATTATCCTATAGGAAAGGGAAAAGATTTTATTGGATGTTATGAATTAAGCGACGGGTACATTGAGTTACTAATTAAACAGAATAAAAATATTAAAAATCAGATTAAATTCATAAATTCAAAATCAAATAACCAATTATCATCGATAATAAACAAAGAGAAATGGGAACAAGAATTTGAAAACTTAAATTTGATAAAATCTTTAACTGCAGAATTTAATTACAACAATTTTCAAGATGGTGTTTTATCTCCAATATTTTTTGGTTCAGCAATTTATTCACTGGGTATAAAACGGCTATTAAAATCAGTAATTGACTATGGACCATACCCCAAACCTAGACAAAGTAAAAAAAGATTAGTAAAACCCGATGAAAAGTATGTATCTGGATTTATCTTTAAAGTTCAAGCAAATATGGACTTTAGGCACCGTGATAGAGTGGCATTTCTTAGAATTTGCTCTGGTAAATTTAAAAGAGGAATGAAACTTTATCATGTTCGGTCCAGAAAATTCGTAACTATCTCAAATCCAATTTTATTCTTAGCTAAAGATAGAAATATTGTTGATGAGGCTTGGGCTGGTGATATAATAGGAATTCCTAATCATGGTCAGTTTATGATAGGTGATACATTTACAGAGAGCGAAAATATTAAATTTCTAGGTATTCCATCGTTTGCACCTGAAATTATGAAAAAAATTACTACTACTGATCCCCTAAAATCCAAGCATCTAAATAAATCTTTAATACAATTTGCAGAAGAGGGTCTTATTAAGCTTTTTAAAACTAATGTGGGAGATACCAAAATAATTGGTGTAATTGGTATATTACAATTCGATGTATTGAAACATAGGATGGAAACCGAGTATAATATTCCTGTCAAATTTGAAGAAATACAATATAATAAAGTAAGATGGTTAATTGGTGATAATATTAATATTGAAAAATTTGTTGAGACTAATTCAAATCAAATAGCAAAAGATCATGAAAACGATTATGTCTATCTAATCAGGATTAATTGGGATTTAGAGAAGAGTATAAGAGATTTTCCCAGTATAAAATTTAATAATGTAAAAGAAATAAATAATTCTTAAAATTAATCAACAAAAGCTTTTTCTATAACAAAATGACCTGGAGCGGAATTTGAACCTTCCATCATACCTTTTTGCAGGCATATCTCCTTGTGCTCTTTCAACATTTCAAGGCTACCGCAAATCATTACCCTATCTGTATCAATACTTAAATCTTTTCCAGTAGCGCTCTCAAATTTTCCATTTAATAACCATTGTGTCATTCTACCCATAAATGAAGAGTTCTCTCTTGTAGTAGTGGATATAAGTTGCAACTTGTCACTTACAAACTCATTTAATAAATTATCACTCTTGATACTATCAAAAATTTTCTTACCATACTCTAATTCATCTCCAAATCTACATGTATGAGTAAGAATAACTTGATTAAATTTTTCATAAGTTTCTGGATCTCTTATGACACTCAAAAATGGTGCTATTCCTGTCCCCGTTGAAAAAAGAATTAATCTTTTAGCAGGTAATAAAGCGTCTAAAACTAATGTCCCCACAGATTTAGGTTTTAAAAAAATATTATCTCCTTCTACTAAATGTTGCAGACGTGATGTCAAAGGACCGTCCTCAACTTTAATCGAATAAAATTCTAATATTTCATCCCAACTTGGAGAAGCTATTGAGTAGGCTCTAAGTAGAGGTTTTTCCCCATTTTCTAAACCTATCATCACAAATTCACCAGACCGAAACCTTAAATTTTTTGGTCTTACACACTTAAATGAAAATGTTTTTTTGGTCCAATGCTTTATTGATAAAACTTCTATATGTTCTAATCCGGGATAAGACTTGATTAAATCCTTCAATAAATCCTCATAAAATTGATTGAATTGAAATTATATAAATATGAATCGTATAATAACATGAAGATATTAAATTAGAAGATGGAGTATTTTATTTTATAAAAATTTTTTATCAAAATGAATAAATAGCATGATTTTATTAAATGATATCCATTCTGTGAATACAAATTGAAATATGTGGCTTTTTGCCAATCTCACTTTTTAAAAATTTGTTTAAAATTCTTCTAACTTCTGACTCTAAATAATAACTTTCTATATTTTGTAATTTTTTTGTTTTATTATTTCCAAATGAATAATTTAACTCATTTTCTAAGTGAATTAATATTTCTTTTTTAAAATCAACAGTTGTAGATATTCCAATTAAGTCCATTTCAAAATTAAAGTAAGGTTTTATTTCATTTACCAATATAGATACATTCAAAAGACCATTATACATTAGTTTTTTTCTCTCTGATATAACACCCTCCTGCTCATCAATAAGAACAGAACCATCTAAAAAAATTCTACCACTATCAATTTTATCTATTACTGCTGCGTTTGAACTGTCCGATATTTGTGCAACATCACCATTTTCAACTAAGAGTGTTTGTATGCCTGACTGTTTTGCAATTCTCTCATGCTCTTTCAAATGCCTATATTCTCCATGCATCGGTATAATTAAATCTGGGGATATTAAATTATGGAAAATATTTAAATCAGGCTTATTCGCATGACCAGACACATGGTATAAACCATTTTTATCTTCTACAACCTCTACACCTCTTCGCTCAAGCTGATCAATTATATATGAAACTCGAATTTCATTACCAGGAATAGTTTTTGAAGAAAATAGAAATACATCATCTTTTCCTATAGTAAAACCCATGTAGCTTTCTCTAGCAAGTTGAGCAGAAGCAGCTCTCGGTTCACCTTGGCTACCACTTGCCAAAACAAGCAAATGATTTTTGGGAACTAATTTAGCATCCCTAGGCGATAATATGTCGGGAAAATCTTTTAAAATACCACTTTCTTTTCCATAATTAATCATATTATTCATTGCTCTACCTAGTACCACCAAAGACCTACCAGTTCTGTTAGCTGCTGATGCCAAAGTTTTTAATCTGGCTAAGTTTGAAGCAAAAGTAGTTGCAACCACTATTCCCTTTACTTTTTTAAACAAATTTACAAAATTATCAAAAAGATTAGACTCTGATCTTCCCTGATGATCATTAAATACATTTGTACTGTCGCAGACTAAAGTGTTAATACCTTTTTTCCCAATTTCACTTAGAATTTTTTTATTAAATGGTTTACCCAGAACTGGACTATAATCAATTTTAAAATCACCTGAATGAAATACTCTGGAACAAGGAGTTTCTATAATTAAACCTGAGGCTTCTGGTATTGAGTGAGAAATATTAACAAATCCAACCTTAAATGATCCAACTTTTATAAATTTGGGATAATGTGGTGCTATTTTCACTAAATTAGAATTTCCACCTCCCCTATCAATTTTTGACTTAGCTATAAGAGATGTAAATTTTCCACAATATATTGGGGCTTCTATATATTCAAATAAATGAGTAAGAGATCCAATGTGATCTTCATGAGCATGCGTAATAAATATTGCTTTAAATTTAGATAAATTATCTTCAACAAATGATGTATCTGGCATAATTAAATCTACACCTGGGTTATATTCTGGATTAGGAAAGGTTACCCCAGCATCAACTAAAATATAATCGATATTGTTACCATCCTGGTAACCATATACATACATGTTCATTCCTATTTCTGAACACCCCCCTAATGGTATAAATAGTAAATTATTTTCTTTGCTCATTAGTTTTTCCTAATAGAATAGAGAAGAAAATAGTTATTAATTATAAATAAAAACATCACCAACATTTATTTCTACTATTCTTTTCTCCACTAAAATATTAAGAGAGCCATTATCATTAATACCAAAGAATGAACCTTTCAGCATTTTTCCTTTAAATTCAACCTCTAATTTTTTCCCAATAGTATGGGAGAAATTCAACCAAGCGTTTTTTATATAACCAAATCCATGTTTAATATATTTTTTTTCCCAAAATTGCAACGAATTTGCAATATATATAAGCATTTGATCAGGTGAAGGTGTCTTTTGACCTAGAATAGAAAATAAGCTAGTCGGTTTAATTTTTGAACTATTTAACTTATTAATTTTATTTGGATATGAATAAAGATTTACACCTATTCCAATAATTAAAGCTGATTTTTTTGAATTTTTATTTACTACAGATTCTAATAAAATACCCGATACTTTTCTTTGTTTTAATAAAACATCATTTGGCCATTTTAGAGTTAAATCTTTATTCTTTATGCCTGCATATACGAATGAATCAAATAAGGCTAAACTAGCAACAAAAGTTCTATGAGAAAACTCAATAAAATTTCCACTTGGATAAATCAGAAAAGAAGCTGTTAAATTTTTGGACCCGGAAATCCATTTTCTTCCTCTACTTCCTTTTCCATTTGTTTGAATTCTAGAAAATACACAAGTATTTATCTCATCTTTAAATGCCAACCTTTTAGCCTCAGAATTTGTACTATCTAACTCATTATATTGGATAAGTTTAAAATTTTTAGGCCAGGTTTCCACTAATTTAAAAGACTTTTAGCTACTAGAAATGAAGGTCCTTCAAGACCATAAAGGTTTATAATTCCAATCAACATTAATATAGCTGATCCTGATAAAATTAACCAGTGAGATGTTGGCATATTTCCATTTAAAGGATCAGAAACCATTCCAAAGTACATCAAATAAACAATTCTCAAGTAATAAAAAGCTGCAATAACAGAAGAAATACCAGCAATAATTGCAAGCCATGAAAGTCCCGCATTAATTGCTGCATTAAAAATAAGAAATTTTCCAAAAAATCCAGCTAAAGGAGGTATTCCAGCTAGAGAAAATAATAAAATTGTTAAGAATAATGTTTGACCTTTAGAAACTTCATTATACATATTAAGGCTATTAATTGAGGTAACTGCTACTCCATTACGCTCCATATTTAAAATAAATACAAAAACTCCAATATTCATTATAACATACAAAACCATATAAATTAATACTGCCGAAAGCCCTTTGTCGGTTCCACTAGCAATACCAATAAGTACAAAACCTATATGTCCAATTGATGAATACGCCATTAATCTTTTAATATTATCTTGACCTATAGCTGCTATAGAACCCAAAAGCATAGATAATACAGAAATTAAAATAATAACTTGTTGCCAACTTTCTAACAATGGACCAAAACAATCAAAAAGCACTCTTAATAAAACAGCAACAGCTGCTATCTTAGGCACTGTAGCAAAGAAAGCTGTAACTGGGGTTGGAGATCCTTCATAAACATCTGGTGTCCACATATGAAATGGGACTGCAGAAGCTTTAAATGCAAAACCAGAAATCAAGAAAACTAAACCTGCTATTATTCCAGGGTAAAAACCTTTAGAAGTTATTAATGAAGATATTAGTTCAAAATTTATTGAACCAGTAGAACCATATATCAAACTTATACCAAATAACATCAATCCTGAAGACAAAGATCCCAATATAAAATATTTTAATCCAGCCTCTGTTGACTTTAAGTTTTCTCTTCTAAATGAGGAGATAACATATAGAGATAATGATTGAATTTCTAATCCAAGATATAATAATAAAAAATTTTTTGATGATATCATTATCATCATGCCTAAAGTAGAAAATAAAATTAAAATTGGATATTCAAATTTAAATAGATCATTTTTTTCAAGATATTTTTTGCTCATAAATAAAAGGCATGACACACTTAACAAAATTAATACTTGGAAAAATTTAGAAAAACTATCTCTTATAAATATACTTTCAATATTAGATTCACCTTCTAAAGGGGTTAAGTAAATGATTAATGCCGAAATTAAAAACATAAGAATTGTACAATTGAAAATAAAGTGATTAGAACTTTCATGCTTGAAAAAACTTGCAAATAAAATAGACATCAGTGCGTAAATAATTAATAAAATTTCAGGCCCTAGAATTAAAATATCACTAATATTCATTTTTAATCCGCTATTCTATATTTTCCACAAAGTTTGATACTAGTAAACCAACAGAATTGGAAGAAATTTCTAAAATTAGAAAGGGAATAACCCCTAAAACCAATGTTAAGACAATCAGAGGAAAAAAGAATAGTTTTTCTCTTCCATCCAAATCAGTTATTTTTAATAATCTACTATTAGTTATTGTTCCAAATATAACTGTTCGGGAAAGCCATAAAGCATAACAAGCTGATAAAACTATTCCTAAACAGGCAATTATAGAAGCAAGTTTATTCACTTGAAATGCACCCAACAATGCAAGGAATTCACCTACAAATCCACTTGTTCCAGGTAGACCAACATTTGCCATTGTGAAGAAAATAAAAAACAAAGCATAATTAGGCATACGGGAAACTAAACCGCCATAAAATTTTATTTCTCTTGTATGCATACGATCATACACTACTCCTACCAATAAAAATAGGGCTGCTGAAATAATGCCATGACTTATCATTTGAAAGATTGCGCCATCAATCCCTTGTTGATTCATAGAAAATATTCCTAGAGTTACAAAACCCATATGAGCAACTGATGAATATGCAATTAATTTCTTTATATCAGTTTGCATCATAGCAACTAAAGAGGTGTAAATAATTCCTATAATTGAAATTACAAATATAAAGTTTTGAAAAAGAATGCTTGCATCAGGAAACATTGGCAGACTAAATCGTAAAAATCCATATCCTCCCATTTTTAATAAAATTGCGGCTAATACAACAGAGCCGCCAGTAGGTGCTTGGACATGTGCATCTGGTAACCATGTATGGAATGGCCACATTGGTAATTTGACTGCAAAAGAAGCAAAAAATGCAACCCAAAGCAACGACTGTATACCACCTTTTATACTGTAACCAAATAAGCTAAAACCAGAACTATTAAAATTAAATGACATTAAAGAAGGAACATCAGTAGTTCCTGATACAGTCCACATATAAATTATAGCAAATAACATTAATATTGAACCTAATAGAGTATAAAGAAAAAATTTAAAGGCTGCGTAAACCCTGTTATTCCCTCCCCAAATACCAATTATTAAAAACATAGGTATTAGCCCAGATTCAAAAAATAAATAAAATAAAACTATGTCTAAAGAACAAAAAACACCCAATATTAGTGTCTCTAGCAATAAAAAACAGATCATATATTCTTTTACTTTATTTTCTATTTTCCAACTAGAAATTATAACAATGGGCATTGTTACAGTAGTTAATATTACTAGTGGCAAAGATATACCATCTATACCTACTTTATAATTTAATCCCATAAGCCATTCATATTCTTCAACTAGTTGAAAACCAGACTCATCAGAGTTAAAATTATAGATTACAAAAAGACTAAAAATCAATGTTGCAAAAGTTGAAACAAGTGAAAGTAATTTAGCATTTTTGTTAGATTCAATATTTTCAGCCCTTAAAAAAATGCCTAAAATAATTGCACCAAAACTAGGAAAAAAGATCACTAATGAAAGTAAATAATCCAATTTTCAACCTCCCATACTAACTAAAAAATAAGTCAATATAGACACCAAACCAATGAAAATTGCGAAGGCATAATGATAAATCAACCCAGTTTGAAGTCGGCCAACAAACCTAGTTAAATTAGGAATAAATGTTAAAGAAATGTAATTAATAATACCATCTATGATTTTTTCATCACCAGTTTTCCAAAAAAAGTTTCCAAGCCATTTAGACGATTTCACAAATATAACATTATAAATCTCATCAAAATACCATTTATTTATCAGAAATTTATACAAAATGTTTTGATTTTCTGAAAATACTTTGGGTAAATTTGGTTTTTGAACATAGAAAATAAAAGCTATAAGTGCTCCAATAATCATTGATAATAAAGGTGTTAGCTTTGCCCAAACTGGGATGTAATGTAAGTCCGATAAGATTGTATTAGAGGGTAAAAGAAATATAGATTGTGAAAAGAAATATTCTGCTTTTTTTCCTAAAAAAACATCATAAAAAATTATTCCAACAAAAATTGAACAAAATGAAAGAATAATTAATGTAATGTTTATAGACCTTGAGTCTTCTTTTGCATTATCAAAATATTCTCTTTTTCCTCTGTATTCACCAAAGAATGTCAATATAATCAACCGCCAACTATATAGTGACGTTAAAAATGCAGCAAATGTTATGAATATAAAATAAACAAATGCACTTTCATCCTTAGAAGCATAAATTCCCTCAATAATTGAATCTTTGGAGACAAAACCTGAAAAACCTATTGGCAAATGAAACAAATCATAACTTAGAGGTATTCCAACACCAGTTATGGCAAGAGTTCCTATCATCATTGAATAAAAAGTTATAGGCAATTTTTTTCTCAAGCCACCATAAGTTCTTATATCTTGTTGGTGATGCATGGAGTGTATAATGGAGCCTGAACATAAAAATAATAGGGCTTTAAAAAAGGCATGAGTAAATAAATGAAACATAGCAGCCTGATAAAAACCTATACCTGCTGCAGAAAACATGAAACCAAGCTGTGAACATGTTGAATATGCAATTATTCTTTTAACATCGTTTTGAACTAAAGCAACTGTACCTGCAAATAAAGCAGTTACTACACCTACCAAAACTATTACATTGGAAGCAACTGATGTATATTCAATTACCGGAGAAAGTCTGCACACCAAGAAAACACCTGCAGTCACCATAGTTGCTGCATGAATTAAAGCAGATACAGGAGTTGGACCTTCCATAGCATCTGGTAACCAGGTATGTAGAAAAAATTGGGCAGATTTACCCATAGCACCCAAGAAAAACAAAATTACAATAAATTCTAATGCATTAAACTTGAAAAAAAGAATCTCAATATTTTTTTCAGCAATTATTGGGGCATTCAAAAAAAGATCATCAAAGTTAAGAGAATTTACATAATAAAAAGTACTAAAAATTGCTAAGGCTAATCCAATATCTCCAATTCTATTCACAATAAATGCTTTCATAGCAGCTTTATTTGCTGTGGATTTTTTATAATAGAAACCAATTAATAAATATGAAGCTAATCCCACACCCTCCCAACCAAAAAATAATTGAACAAAATTATTAGAAGTAACCAACATAAGCATGGTAAATGTAAAAAAAGATAAATAAGAAAAAAATCTTGATTTATAATTTTCAGAATCTTCCCAATTTGGGTCATGAGACATATAACCTAATGAATAGAGATGAACAAAAGCAGAAATAGTGGTAACAACTGTTAACATTACAGTAGTTAAACTATCCAACCTAATTTCCCAGTTAACAACTAAAGAACCTGACTCCATCCATTTAAATAATATTATTCTCTCAATACTAGACAGATCCAACGAAAAGAAAGTTATCCAAGAAAAAACGGAAGAAATAAATATTAAAGAGGTAGTAAAATAAAGAACGGTTTTCTCATTAAATTTTTTATAAAAAAAACCTGAAAAAACAGCTCCCAATAAAGGTGCGAATATTATAAAATGTAACATTTAATTTAGCCCTTCATTACATTAGCATCGTCAACAGCTATTGACCCCTTATTCCTGAAGAAACAAACTAAGATAGCCAACCCAATTGCAGCCTCTGCAGCAGCTACAGTCAAAACAAATAGTGAAAAAATTTGCCCTTTGAGATCTCCTAGAAAATATGAGAATGATACAAAATTAATATTTACGGCTAATAAAATTAATTCTATGGACATAAGAATTATAATCACATTTTTTCTGTTTAAAAAAATTCCAAAAACACCTATTAGAAATAAAAGTGAGGATAAAACCAAAAAATGTTGAATTTCAATCATAATCCTTGTCCTGGCTTTATATCTTTTAGCTCAATTGAATTATCTGGGTCCCTGTAAATCTGAGTTAAAATATCCTGTTTTTTAACGTCTTTTCTTCTTTGATGTGTTAGTACAATAGCACCTAACATTGCTATAAGTAAGACAATCCCAGCCAACTGAAAATATATTATGAAATCTGTGTATAAAACCAAACCTAATTGTCTAGTATTTTCAATTTCTTCGTTAATTAATAAATTTTTATCCCCTTTTGGGGAAAGAGCTGGAACAAAATCGCCAAAAACTAGACCCAACTCAACAAATAGAACAAGTCCGATTAATATACCTAATGGTAAATATTTTGTTAATCTTGATTTGATTTCTTTGAAGTTTATATTCAGCATCATTACCACAAACATAAAAAGGACTGCAACTGCTCCTACATACACAATCATTAAAATTAAAGCTAAAAACTCTGCACCTAATAAAATGAAGAGACCTGAAGCTCCAAAAAAGGTTAGTATAAGCCATAAAACTGAATGAACAGGATTCCTTGATAATACAACAAATAAAGCAGAAAAAAGTGTTATACCTGCAAAAAAATAATACGCTAAAATTAATGGCTGCATTATAAATCCTCGTCTATTACATAAACTATCTAAAGCTTTTATCTAACTTTATATTCTCGGCAATTATTTTTTCCCACTTTCTACCATTTTCCATTAATTTTTCTTTATTATAAAATAACTCTTCTCTAGTTTCAGTCGCATATTCAAAATTAGGACCTTCGACAATAGCATCTACAGGGCAAGCTTCCTGACAAAACCCACAATATATACATTTTGTCATATCAATATCATATCTTGTTGTTCTTCTACTTCCGTCAGCTTCCCTTGGTCCTGCATCTATAGTTATTGCTTGTGCAGGACAAATAGCTTCACACAACTTACAAGCAATACATCTTTCTTCACCATTAGGATAACATCTTAATGCATGCTCACCTCGAAACCTTGAAGAGATTGGACCTTTCTCATATGGGTAGTTAAGAGTAGCTTTAGGTCTAAAAAAATACTTAATTCCAAGCTTAAAACCTTTTAAAAAATCTTTTAGTAGGAAATAATTTATTGCTCGTCGCCAATCAATCTTATTCATTAGTGCACCATAATTTTACCATCTTACATAACCAGAAATACCAAATTGAGCAAGAGTAGCTACAATAACAACCCATGTTAATGACATAGGAAGAAAAACTTTCCATCCTAGTCTCATTAATTGATCATATCTAAATCTTGGGACTATAGCTTTAACCATAGAAAACATAAAAAAAAGCAACAATATTTTAGCTACCAGCCAAAAAACACCGTCTGGTAATAATGGAATTGGTGATAGCCAGCCTCCAAAAAAAAGTATGGATATAAGAGCACACATAAGTACCACCGTCATCAATTCACCAATCATAAACAAAAGGAATGGTGTAGATGAATATTCAACTTGAAAACCTGCAACTAATTCAGCTTCTGCCTCTGGCAAATCAAAAGGTGGTCTGTTTGTTTCAGCTAGTGCAGAAATAAAAAACAAAATTACCATTGGAAAATGTGGTAGCCAATACCAGCTAAAGATACCATAACTACCATCTTGCGCTAATACAATTTTACTTAGATTTAATGAACCTGTTGATATAAGAATACCAATAATTATAAATCCTATTGAAACTTCATAGGATATCATCTGCGCAGCGGAACGAAGACTTCCAAGAAAAGGATACTTAGAATTAGAGGCCCAACCTCCCATAATAACTCCATAAACTTCCAAACCTGCAACTGCAAATATAAATAAAATACCAACATTTATATCTGTAAGCACCCATCCATTATTAAAAGGAATTACTGACCAAGCAATCAGAGATAAAACAAAAGTAATTAGAGGCGCAAGTAAAAATACTACTTTATCAGATCCAGCAGGTATAATAATTTCCTTAAATATATATTTTAAAAAATCTGCAAAAGACTGGAGAAGACCAAAAACACCCACAACATTGGGGCCTTTTCGTATTTGTACAGCTGCCCATATTTTTCTATCTGCAAACATTAAGAAAGCTAAGCTTAATAGAACAGCTACTGTTATTAATAGACATTGACCAGTAATTAAAAGTATAAGGCCAAATCCATAAGAAAAATCCATTTTAACTCTTCACTTTTTTATTATATATTTCTTTATTGTTCTTTGACAATGTTGCCATAATATTACTCGATCTTGCTATTGGATTAGTCAAATAGTGATCACTCCAAATATTCTTTAAATCAACTTTTAAACAGTTTTTTGTAAATTTAGTAGACTTAACCCATGAATTTGATTTAACCTTATCTAAAGAAGCAAAAATTGGGTATTCTGAAAATAGTTTTTTTCTTAGTTCATCAAGATTATTATATTCAAGTGTGCAATCTAGCTTTTCTGATAATGCCCGTATTATTGCCCAATTTTCTCTAGCATTTCCAATTTTTTCGCATGCTTTTAGAGAGAGTTGTGGTCTGCCTTCAGTATTCATAAAAATTCCCGACTCTTCCGAAAAAGCACAGCTTGGAAGTATTACATCTGCTCTATTTGCTCCACGATCACCATGACTACCTTGATATATTACAAATTTATCGTCAGGTATCTCATATTCATCCATGCCTATATTTAAAATTACATCAGACCAATCCACTGTAGATTTATAGTCGCTATCAGAGACAAAATTCAAATCCATAGCCCCAACTCTTGATGCAGCTACATGAAGACTTATGAGTTCAGCACTCAAAGTTTCTTTAAACTTTTTCACAACTTCTAAAGCTTCATAACCATCAGTTCTACAAAAAATACCTTGTCCCAAAATAATTAGGACCTTTCTATTCTTGTAAAACTTACCATTATTTTTAATTATTTTATCTAATTCAATCAGATTAGTTCCAAGATGATTATATCCATAAGTTAAATCTGAATTTTCACCAATTAAATTAACCTCAGCACCTTTTAACCAAGAACTTCTAATTCTAGCATTCAGTACAGGTGATTCAACTCTGGGGTTCGAACCAATAATAAATATGATTTCAGAATCATTGATAGCTGTTATTGGAGCTGTTCCTGCATATAAAGCTCTATCATTAGGGGGAATACAAGCATTAAAAATTCTACATTCAGTTCTTCCACCTAAATTTCTAATAAGCTCTTTGGTAGAAAAAAGTGTTTCTACACTAACAAGGTCACCAGCAAGAGCTAAAATTTTTGAACTTTTATTTATTTTCTTAAGAATAACGTCAAATGCCTCACTCCATGATGAAACTTTTAATTTGCCTTCTTCATTCCTAACATATGGAGCATCTAATCTTTGTTTATTTAAACCATCCCAAATAAACCTAGATTTATCTGACAACCATTCTTCGTTTATTCCATCATGATTTCTTGGAAGGATACGCATAATTTTTTTTCCTTTGGAATCAATCCTGATATTTGATCCAAGTGCATCCATTATATCAATGCAGTTTGTTTTGGTTAACTCCCAAGGTCTAGCTGTAAATGCATATGGCTTAGATGTAAGTGCTCCAACAGGACATAAATCAATAATGTTTCCCTGTAATTCACTTTTCAAGGTCTTCCCCAGATATGATGTAATTTCACTATTCTCACCACGTCCTATTTGACCCATTTCTGGTATTCCTGCTACTTCTGTTACGAATCTTACACACCTGGTGCAGGAGATGCATCTGGTCATATGTGTTTCAACTAAAGGGCCCAAATCAACATCTAAAACAGCTCTTTTAGGTTCTGTATATCTTGAAAAATCAACACCAAATGCTATTGCTTGATCCTGCAAATCACATTCTCCTCCTTGATCACATATTGGGCAATCTAATGGATGATTAATCAACAAAAATTCCATAACACCCTCACGAGCTTTTTTAACCATTTTGGAATTTGTTTTTATAACTGGGGGTTCACCATTAGGTCCGGGTCTTAGATCTTTAACTTGAAGAGCACATGAGGCCATAGGCTTAGGGGGGCCACCAACTACTTCAACAAGGCACATTCTACAATTGCCTGCTATAGATAATCTTTCATGATAACAAAACCGTGGAATTTCTTTATTTATATGTTCACAAGCCTGAAGTA
The DNA here is from genome assembly GCA_902611605.1 of uncultured Alphaproteobacteria bacterium. Lineage (GTDB taxonomy): Bacteria > Pseudomonadota > Alphaproteobacteria > Rhodobacterales > Rhodobacteraceae > CACIIZ01. The sequence continues at coordinate 74,132 of CACMAH010000004.1, read as the reverse complement.
TAGTCATAGCAGGATTTACACCAACTTCTTGATCATCTATTATAATTTTGCGTAGGTTATTTTCCATTTTCACTCAGCTGCTATATTTTTGGTAATCCTATTTTTAATTCTGTCCTCAATCTCATGCCTAAAGTGCCTAAAAAGGCCCTGAATTGGCCATGCAGCTGCATCACCTAATGCACAAATTGTGTGTCCTTCAACTTGTTTTGTTATCTCCAATAGGTTTTCAACCTCTTTTAAATTTGCATCTCCAGTAACTAACCTATTCATAAGTCGCATCATCCAACCAGTACCTTCTCTGCAAGGGGTACACTGACCACAGCTTTCGTGATTATAAAATTTCGATAATCTCCAAATAGCTTTTACAATATCTGTATCAGAATTCATAACTATAACAGCGCCAGTTCCTAGTCCAGATTGGTTTTCTCTAAGCCAATCAAAATCCATAAGAGCATCATTACATAATTTGGCTGGTAATAGTGGAACTGAAGATCCACCAGGTATAATTGCTTTTAAATTTTTCCAACCACCTATTACACCTCCAGCGTATTTTTCTATAAGTTCTTTGAGAGGAATAGACATTTCTTCTTCAACAACACAAGGTTTTTCAACATGACCAGACAAACAAAATAATTTAGTACCAGTATTGTTTGCTCTACCAAATTTTGAAAACCAAGAAGCACCTCTTCTCAGGATTGTAGGTACTACAGCGATAGATTCAACATTGTTAACAGTTGTAGGGCAACCATATAGACCAGCCATTGCTGGGAAAGGTGGTTTCATTCTAGGCATCCCTTTTTTACCTTCCAAACTTTCAAGAAGAGCAGTTTCTTCTCCACAAATATATGCACCTGCACCATGATGAACATAAATATCAAATTTCCAACCCGATTTTGCAGCATTTTTTCCCAAAAAACCTTTGGAATACGCTTCATCAATTGCAATTTGTAGAGATTCTCTTTCTCGAACGTACTCACCCCTGACATATATGTAGGCAACATGAGCACCCATAGAAAACCCTGCAATCAAACAACCTTCAATTAGGGTATGTGGTTCGTGTCTTAAAATTTCTCTGTCTTTACAAGTTCCAGGCTCAGATTCATCGGCATTAACTACTAGGTAAGATGGTTTGTCAGGATTGGGTTTGGGCATAAAGGACCACTTCAAACCTGTTGGAAAGCCAGCCCCACCTCTTCCCCTTAATCCTGATTTTTTTACTTCATCAATTATCCATGAAGAGCCCTTTTTAATAAATTTGGCAGTATTATCCCAGTGCCCTCTAGAAATTACAGAATCTATTTCTCTCTCTTTTATCCCATATAAGTTTGAAAAAATTTTATCCTTATCTTTAAGCACTATTTTACCTTTCTTTTGGACTATTTTTTTCTATCTGTAGAAAATGGTTTTTCTAAAAATAATTTAACTGAAGCATTAGTTTTTTCTTCAATTTTAAATTTTGAAGATTTAAAAAATCCCTCAGGTTCAGAAGAAAATCTTTTTTTTCTACTTCCGGGTTCTGGATTACCATCAATTAATTTATCTAAAAGATTTACAAAACTCTCTTCAGATAAATCTTCATAATAGTCACTTCCTACTTGAACCACTGGTGAATTGGAACAAGCCCCAATACATTCTACTTCTTCCCAAGATAATTTCCCATCTGAAGACAGTTCTTTTTGTTTTTTAGAAATTCGTTTTTTGCATATTTCAACTAATTTTTCAGAACCCCTCAACATACAAGGGGTTGTACCACAAACTTGGATGTGTGCTTTTTCACCCACTGGTGATAAATGAAACATAAAATAGAAACTTGCAACTTCATATACTCTAATAGGAGCCATTTTTAACATTTTGGCAATTTCTTCTATTGCTGGCTTAGAAACCCAACCTTCTTGCTCTTGAGCTCTATATAAAAGTGGTATGACTGCACTTTGTTGACGATCCTGAGGGTATTTTGCAATCTGTTTTTTTGCCCAAGAAAGGTTGTTTTTGGAAAATTTAAATTCTGAAGGTTGTTTTTTATCTATTCGTCTTAAAATCATCTATCTATTTCTCCAAAAACAACGTCCAAGGAGCCCAAGATTGCAGAAACATCTGCTAGTTGGTGTCCTCTACAAATGTGATCAATGGCAGCCAAATGTAAAAAACCTGGAGACCTCAATTTTACCTTATAGGGCTTATTTGTTCCATCAGAAACTAAAAAGACTCCAAATTCCCCCTTAGGTGCTTCAACTGAAACATAAATTTCGCCCTTAGGCACATGAAAACCTTCAGTGTAAAGTTTAAAATGATGAATCAGAGCCTCCATAGATTTTTTCATATCAACTCTGTTTGGTGGAGCTATTTTACCGCGAACTAATACGTCATCTCCTTTACACTTAGATAATTTCTCAATACTTTGTTGTACTATCTTAACACTTTCTTTCATTTCCCAAACTCGGCAAAGGTATCTATCATAACAATCACCATTTTTTCCAATAGGAATTTTAAACTCGAAGTCGTTGTAGCATTCATAGGGCTGTGATCGTCTTAAATCCCAGGCTAAACCAGAACCCCTGACCATAACTCCCGAAAATCCCCAATCAAAGGCTTCGTCTTTACTTACAATACCAATGTCTACATTTCTCTGTTTAAATATTCTATTTTCAGTTAATAACTCTTCTATGTCATTAACTACTTTTGGAAATGATATCGACCAGTCCATAATATCATTTAGTAAATTATCAGAAAGATCTTGATGAACACCACCAGGTCTAAAATAAGCTGCATGAAGTCTTGCACCACAGGCTCGCTCATAAAAAACCATTAATTTCTCTCTTTCTTCAAATCCCCAAGAAATAGGAGTGAATGCACCTACATCCATAGCTTGTGTAGTTATATTTAGTAAGTGATTTAGTACCCTACCAATTTCACAGTATAATACTCTTATTAATGACGCTCTATAAGATATTTGAACATTCAAAAGTTTCTCTATTGCTAAACACCATGCATGCTCTTGATTCATTGGAGCAACATAGTCTAACCTATCAAAATAAGGTAAGTTTTGCAGATAAGTCCTGCTTTCCATTAATTTTTCAGTTCCCCTATGAAGAAGTCCAATATGCGGGTCACACCGGTCAACTATTTCTCCATCCAACTCTAGTACCATTCTTAAAACCCCGTGAGCTGCAGGGTGCTGGGGACCAAAATTTATGTTAAAATTCCTGATAGAATTTTCACTTGTTTTTTTTTCATTTTGATAATTATTAGCCATTGTCTTTATTTTCTTCTTGAACCTCACCACTTTGCTCAAAAACAAATCCCTCTCCTTCCCAAGGACTCATAAAATCAAATCTCCTATATTCTTGGGTAAGTTTAACTGGTTCATAAACCACTTTTTTTCTTTCCTGATCATACCTAAGCTCTAGATAGCCCGTAGTTGGAAAGTCTTTTCTAAGTGGATGTCCTTGAAAACCATAATCTGTAAGTATTCTTCTCATGTCAGGATGGTTAGAAAATAAAATTCCATACATATCAAAAACTTCTCTCTCAAACCAATTAGCAGCAGGAAACAATTTTGTAATTGATGGAACAATTTGTCCTTCTTTTATGGAAGATTTGAGCCTAATTCTTATATTTTGTTGCATTGATAAATAATGATAAACTAATGTGAATCGCTTTTCTTCCGAGGGGAAATCTATTGCGGTAATATCTATAAGTGTCCTAAATTTACAAATATTGTTTAGTTTCAAAATTGAAGTGATACTTTCAATTGATGAAAAAACAATACAAATCGAAAGATGGTCATGTTCTATATTAGATGAAATTATGTCTTCAGAATAATTAGACAGCAAAAAATCATTTAAATCTTTAAGTGACTCATCCAATTCTGATACCTACTATCTTGCTAAAGTTCCAGTTCTTCGAATTTTACGCTGAAGTTGTAATATACCATAAAGTAAAGCTTCTGCAGTTGGAGGACAACCAGGAACATATATATCTACAGGAACAATTCTGTCACATCCTCTGACTACTGAGTAAGAGTAATGATAATACCCACCACCATTTGCACAAGACCCCATTGAAATAACATATCTTGGCTCCGGCATCTGATCATAAACTTTTCTGAGAGCGGGAGCCATTTTGTTTGTTAAAGTTCCAGCTACAATCATTAGGTCAGATTGACGTGGACTTGCTCTTGGTGCAGTTCCAAATCTTTCTAAATCATATCTTGGAGTTGACGTATGCATCATTTCGACAGCACAACAAGCTAATCCAAAAGTCATCCAATGAAGACTACCAGTTCTAGCCCAGTTAATTACATCTTGAGCAGATGTTTGTATAAAACCCTTATTAGCTATATTATCAGAGATTTCTCTAGTTGCTAAATCTTTATCAATTCCGGTAAATTTGTAACTATTTGTTAATCCCATTCTAGTGCGCCTTTTTTCCACTCATACACAAAGCCAACTGTTAAAACGAATAAAAAAATCATCATAGACAAATAACCAAAAAAACCAATCTCACCAAAACTTATTGCCCAAGGGAATAGAAAAGCTACTTCTAGATCAAAAATAATAAAAAGAATTGCTACAAGATAAAATCGAACATCGAATTTCATTCTGGCATCATCAAAAGCATTAAATCCACACTCATAGGCTGAGACTTTTTCTACATCAGGATTTCTGATAGCTATAACGAAAGCAGCCAGAAGAAATGTAATACCCAAAACTAAAGCAAGTCCCAAAAAGATCAAGATTGGCAAATAATTAATAGCTATACTACTCAAAAGTTATTCCCCCAGGACATAATATAATTATAGTTGGTGTACTCTTTCCTGACATTCACGTCAACACTGTAAAACACTTTACCCAAGATCACAAGGTCGCACCAAATAATAAAAAAAAAAGACTAATATGTAAAAAATTAACTTAAATTATCTATAAAATTAAAAATTTGGGCCTCTTTTTTTATCGTATCCAGCCATGAAGTTACTATTTGAGGTGATTTTGGTGCGGCAGTCACACCATAAGGAATTTTTTCGTTAAGAACACTTTCGACTGCCAACGCTACAGGTATTGAAACCAACCTAGCCATAGCAGTACTATTCTCATTACCCCAGGCATCCATCAAAAAAGATCGATCAAAAATGCAGGCATTATCTTTTGAGGCCTTTAAGGACACATTTAGTACTACTCGATCTTTCTCATTTTCTTCATAGGAGTATTTTTCCCAAAGCATATTGGATAATTTTTCAAGTTCTTCTTGATCACTTTCAATATTGATTTTTTCTATAACTTCAAATATTTCCTTCCATGCGCTTTTCCATCCAAGATTTCTTAAAGTGCCTCTCACAAACCTTTTAACTCTCCAATTATTTTCAAATTCATATTGTTTCATAAATGGTAAACTATCCCGATTTGGATAAACTTCAAATCTTTCTTTATTAATTGAAGGAATTTCATGTACTTTTACATTATGCCATGGTCTTAAGGTATCTACTTGCTCAAAGTTTTCTATGGCTGTTGCTTTAGATTTTAATGCTTTTAAAACACCTAAAGGAGACCAACTAAATTTATAACAAAAGTCATTAGGTTTTTTTGGTAACCCACCACAAAATGACAAAAATTCAACGATGTTATTTGGATTATAATCATTAAATTCTTTATATTGCTTTACTAATTCATGAGCCATTAAATGATCTATACCGGGGTCAAGTCCAACCTCATTCAAAAAAACTAAACTTTTTCCTTTTACAGTATTATTTAATTTTCTAAGATCCTCAGATATATAAGAAGAAGAAACAAAATTTGCGTTCTTTTTTAGACATAAATTAGCTACATCTAAATGGTAATTTGCTGGTAACATAGAAATCAAAACATCACCACTTGTTGTCTGTTTTTCTAGCTCATTAAAATCAAATTTATAAATATTGTTTGTTAAGTCACCCAATAAATTTTGAGCTTTCTCTACAGTCCTATTCCAGACAAAAGTTTCATACCTCTTTTTTAATAGTTTCCTTAAACCTGGTATTGAAGAAAGACCAGTTCCTAACCAATGCACCCTAGACATTTTAAATCCTTTTTTTTAAACAATATTAATTTTATCATAAAATATTCTCTTAGCCCTACCCCATACTCCATTTTTGTCTACATCGAAATCTAATAAATAGGGTAGAAGCTGTTTTTCAAAATCTATGCTACTTTCTTTAGGAAGCATTGCAGGTAGATTGTCTATAGCAGTCAATAATAGAGGGTTTTTCCCTCTATAAATATATTGATAAGGTTTTTTGAATGATGACGGTTTATCATAAAGTGGTATTGTATTAAAATCACTACCAGGATCACAAGAAACATCAGAAATTAGACTTAATTCTCTTTTGTCAGTAATATCACTTTTTTTCAGAAATTTTACTGTCTTTGTATCTGATAATACACAATTCACAAAAATATCATGTTCTAATATTTCAGAATAAGAATTTCTGTTAGAAGTTTCTTTTATATCCCATTCAGTTATTTTTAGTCCTAACGACTTAAAAAAGTCACAAGCACCACCTCCTACTCTACCACCTGCTCCGATTACTATAATTTTTGGTATTTGATTACCTTTTTTTTTATAAATATCAAACTTTTTGAAAGCACTCTTAACTAAAAATTTTTTTGAAGTGTTGACTGGAATTTCTATACCTGTCCCCAAATTATTTTCTTTAAAACTTAGCCAGATATCTAATCCAACAAATGCTCCTGAAAAACCAGCATAATATCCAAAAGCAGCTACTCTTTTGCTATTAGCATCTTTCAAATATTCCAAATCATACAATATACCATTATTTTTTCTAAAGTTATTTAAAATATGCTTCGAACCTTTTTGGTTTTTGTAAATATGAGCAAACATTATATGTCTGTGTTCAAGAATAATTTCATCATCTAATTCTTTTAGACCCAAGATTATGGTATCTAAGTCAGTATTTATCCAGGATCCTTTATTAGCTATTTCGCAACCTACTGAGCGGTATTCATCTATGGAAAAAGTCCTTTTTTGACTTTCCTCTATTGTAACTTTTATACCATTATTTAACAGCTTTTTTGCACCTAAGGGAGTTAAGGGGGTTCTTAATTCATCCTCCCTATATTCTGAGCGCACCCAAAAGTGAATCATTTTTTATCCTTGTAAAACAAGAAATTAACAACTTTGTGGCGCGGTTGACGGGGCTCGAACCCGCGACCTCCGGCGTGACAGGCCGGCACTCTAACCAACTGAGCTACAACCGCACATGTTATCACACTACTTTTAAACTCTTGGTTTCAAGTATTGTCAAGAAAAAGATTTTAAAAATTGATAAACAGATGTTAAATTAAAATTAAAAATTTTTACTAGATGGTGGGTGATAAGAGACTCGAACTCCTGACATCTTCGGTGTAAACGAAGCGCTCTACCAACTGAGCTAATCACCCAAAAACACTGACGAAATGATAGTAATTATATCAAACAAATACAATAACAAAATTGTTAGTTATTAGAAAATTTTCATTCAGGTCACTTAATGAGCAACAGAAGATTCACTGTCTAATTCATCCTCACTATTGTTACTTTCTGCACTACTACCAATCATAGATGTTGGATCCCATTCAATAGGTTTTGGTTTTTCAGTTAATGCAATATTTAATACTTCGCTTACATGAGAAAGTGGAATAATTTCGAGGCCATTTTTAACTTGATCGGGTATTTCACGCAGATCTTTGGCATTTTCCTTAGGAATAAGGACAGTTTTTATACCTCCACGCAAGGCTGCTAATAGTTTTTCCTTCAAACCACCAATAGGCAAAACATTTCCACGTAACGTTACTTCACCTGTCATAGCTATATCCCTACGAACAGGTATCTCAGTTAGGACGGATACTATAGAGGTTACCATTGCTACACCAGCAGATGGACCATCTTTTGGTGTTGCACCTTCAGGTACATGAACATGGATATCTAATTTTTCAAAAAGTGGGGGCTCTATTCCAAGAGATGGAGACTTAGACCTTACAAAACTTGAAGCGGCATCAATACTTTCTTTCATAACTTCACCAAGTTTTCCAGTAGACTTCATTCTACCTTTTCCAGGTAATTGCAAAGCTTCAATAGACAACAAATCTCCCCCTGTTTCTGTCCAAGCTAATCCTGTGGTAACACCAACTTGATTCTCTTCTTCAGCTAATCCAAATTTAAATTTTTTTACTCCCAAAAATTCTTCAATATTCTTCAAGGTAATACTTACTTTTTTTGCTTCTCCTTTAATTATTTTTGTTAAAGATTTCCTACAAAGTTTTGCTATTTCCCTTTCTAAGTTACGCACGCCTGCTTCTCTGGTATATCTTCTAATTATTTCCAAAAGACCATTGTCGTTTATGCTGAATTCTGAGACTTTAAGGCCGTGTTCTTTTATTTGTTTTGAAATCAAATGTTCAGTAGCAATATCGCGTTTTTCAATTTCTGTATAACCTGCAAGACTTATTATTTCCATTCTATCTAATAATGGTCTTGGCATGTTGTATGTATTTGCAGTGGTAATAAACATTACATTTGATAAGTCGTATTCCACTTCTAAGTAATGATCTGTGAAAGTACTGTTTTGTTCAGGATCAAGTACTTCAAGCATAGCGCTAGCAGGATCACCTCTAAAATCTCTACCCATTTTATCTACCTCATCTAGTAGTATAAGGGGGTTGTTTGTTTTTGCTTTCTTCATGGATTGTATAATTTTACCAGGCATGGACCCAATGTAAGTTCTTCTGTGTCCTCTTATTTCACTTTCATCATGAACGCCACCTAAAGCAATCCGAATAAACTCTCTGCCAGTTGCATTTGCAATTGATTTACCTAAAGACGTCTTGCCAACACCTGGAGGACCTACCAAACAAAGAATTGGACCTTTAATTTTTTTTGATCTCTGTTGAATTGCAAGATATTCGATAATTCTTTCTTTAACTTTTTCTAAACCACAATGATCATCGTCGAGTATCTTTTGGGCCCTATTTAAATCTTTCTTTACTCTACTTTGTTTACCCCATGGGATAGAAAGTATCCAATCTAGATAATTCCTCACAACTGTAGCTTCAGCAGACATTGGAGACATTGATTTTAACTTCTTTAATTCTGCTAATGCTTTATCTTTAGCTTCCTTACTTAGTTTTATTTTTGAAATTTTTTCTTCAAGTTCAACTAACTCATCTTGGGTTTCAGAACCATCACCTAATTCTTTCTGAATAGCTTTCATTTGCTCATTAAGATAGTATTCTCTTTGTGTACGTTCCATTTGATTCTTTACTCGAGATTTAATTTTTTTCTCAACTCTCAAGACACTCATTTCTCCTTGCATAATACTAAAAATGGTCTCTAGTCTTTTGCGTAAATCAATTATTTCTAATAGTTCTTGTTTTTTTTCAACAGAAACACTCAAATGACCAGCTACTGTATCTGCTAATTTTGAAGGGTTATCTGCTTCAGTTATGGCTTTAAGAGCCTCTTCTGGTATATTTTTGTTTAATTTTGCATATCTATCAAACTCATCAATAACTGATCTTCTAAGAGCTTCAATTTCTTCAGTTTTGTTAATAGTATCACTTAGAACTACTGCTTCGGCTTCAAAGAAATCTTTGTTCTGAGTAAATTTTTCAATTCTTACTCTTTTTTTCCCTTCTACTAAAATCTTGACTGCTCCATCTGGTAGTTTTAAAATTTGAAGTACATTAGCAGAAACGCCAATCTTGTTGATAGTTTCTTCAGTTGGTTCATCTTGTGTTGCATCAACTTGGCTAGCAAGCAAAATTTCTTTGTTCTCTTTCATGACTTCTTCAAGAGCTTGTACAGATTTTTCTCTCCCTACAAAAAGTCTAACTATCATATTAGGAAATACAACAATATCCCTTAGTGGTAAAACAGGTTGGATAATTTTAATTGATTTAGACATTTTATATCCTAACTTAAATTTAGTTTATATGATAATTGTGAGTTCTAGATATACATATGTACGTATACGACAGTTTCAAGAATTACATTTAGTTTAAATTTTTTCAATTTTCAAACTATAATTAAAATAGAAAATTTAATCAAATTTAAAGTAAATCTCTAGAATTTTGCAACTTATAAAATTCTTTTGAGTATTCGATTAATTTTTTATTTTTTATTGCATTTCTAATATCATTCATTAGCTCTTGGTAATAATATAAATTATGCCATGTAAGTAGAATAGCAGAAATAATTTCTCCTGATTTGAATACGTGATGGAGATAGGATCTTGAATAATTAAGACAAGTATAACAATTACAATCGGGATCTAATGGACTTGAATTTTTTTTATGCTTTGAATTTTTTATATTAATAGGTCCTCTTCTAGATAAAGCTTGCCCTGTTCTTCCAGATCTAGTTGGTAGAACACAGTCAAACATATCAATTCCTCTTAATACAGCTCCTACAATGTCATCTGGTTTACCAACACCCATTAAGTATCTAGGTTTATTATTAGGAAATTTATCAGCTGTAGAATCTAAAACTTTAAACATTTCGGCTTGCGGTTCACCCACTGCTAAACCTCCCACAGCATACCCTTGAAAATCAATATCCAATAGTCTTTTAATACTTTCATCTCTCAAATCTTTGTGAATTCCACCTTGTTGAATACCAAATAATATTCCAGAATTTGTTAATTCAAATTCTTCTTTTGATCTTAAAGCCCACTTAATAGATCTTTTCATACTGTCTGCAACATCATTTTTTTTTGATTGAAAACTTGCACAATCATCAAAGCACATAATTATATCACTTCCCAAAGTCTTTTGTATTTTTATGGAATATTCTGGAGATAAAAAATATTTTTTACCATCTATATGAGAACGAAATTCCACTCCTTCTTCAGACTTTCGAGATAAACCACTTAAACTCATAACCTGAAAGCCCCCACTATCTGTAAGTATTGGTCTTTCCCAATTCATAAATTTGTGTAGGCCTCCTAAATTATTTATTAAATTTTCACCAGGTCTTAACATTAGATGATAAGTATTACAAAGAATAATGTCTGCTCCCAAAGCTTTAACATTTTCTGGAAGCATTGCTTTTACTGTTGCTGCGGTGCCAACTGGCATAAATGCAGGAGTTTTAATTAATCCGCGTTTTAATATTAACTCGCCTACTCTTGCTTTACCGTCTGTACCTTTGATCTTGAAATTCATAGCAAACCTATTTAAAATATAAAATAAAAGTTTAAGGTTATGAAATGGAAGAATTTAAAAATAATAATTCATATACAACAGATGATAAAGATAACCAAATTGAAAATGTATCGTTAATAAAACCCTCTACAACAGATCATCCACTTTATAATAAAGTAGTAGAAGCATGTAAAACTGTGTTTGACCCTGAAATTCCTGTAAACATATATGATTTGGGATTGATTTATACTATAGAAATTACTGACGATGGAGATGCGATAATTTTGATGAGTCTTACCGCACCAGGTTGTCCTGTTGCAGAGGATATGCCAGGATGGGTATCTGATGCAGTAAAGCCTGTGAATGGCATTAAGTCAGTTAATGTCGAGATAGTTTGGGAACCCCAGTGGGGAATGGATATGATGAGTGATGAAGCTCGACTTGAACTAGGTTTTATGTAGGCTCAATATTATGAATAATCCAATTAAGTTAACAGAAAAAGCAATCCAGAAAATTAGGGAACTAACTGATAAATCTAATAAATTTGCACTTCGTCTTGATTTAAAAAAGGGTGGCTGTGCAGGTATGGAATACTTTATGGAATACGTTGATAAAGTTGAAACAAATGAAGAAGTAATTGATTTTAAAGGTGCTAAAGTAATTATTGCTCCACTAGCCCAAATGTATCTTTTCGGTACTACTATAGATTACGAAGATGGAATTCTTGAATCTGGATTTAAATTTAATAACCCAAATGTAAGTGAAGCGTGTGGGTGTGGTGAATCTATAAAGTTCTAATCAAATTTAATTTTAAAATTTATTTTTTAAAATATTTAGTTGATTTTGGTTTTTTAAATAATTTTGGTTTAATTATGGAGATAAAATGGACTTAAGAAAACATTTGATTGCAGGAAATTGGAAAATGAATGGGACCTTAGATTCTATCAACGAAATTTTAAAAATAGACCAACTTTGTAACGGTTATGAGGTTGATATAGCTCTTTGTGTACCCAATACTATTATCAGCAAGACTAATGAAGCAATAAGCCATAAGAAATTAGTTATAGGTGCACAAAATTGTCATCATGATGAAAGTGGTGCCTATACTGGCGATGTTTCAGCAAAAATGCTTAAGGATGCTGGTGCTAAAATTATTATTGTAGGACATTCGGAAAGAAGACAAGCTTATAAAGAGACCAATGAAATAGTCAATAAAAAGGCAGTATCAATAATAAAATCAGATCTACAAACAATAATTTGTATAGGTGAGACGGAAGAAGAAAAAAATATGGGTTTAACTAATAAAATAGTTTGTACTCAGCTTGAAAATTCAATGCCTTCAATTTCTGATGAAAATAATACTGTAATTGCTTATGAACCAATTTGGGCTATTGGAACAGGAAGAATCCCTAGTATTAGGGAAATAGAGGTTGTACATAAAGAGTTGAGATCTTTAGTTTCTAAAATTAAAGGTAAAGACATTGCAAATAAAATGAGAATTTTGTATGGAGGGTCGGTTAAAGCAAATAATGCCAAAGATATTTTTGATTTAGACGATGTTGATGGTGCACTTGTTGGAGGAGCATCTTTGAATTCTGAAGAATTTATGGGAATTATAAATGTTTGTTAGGTTTTATATAAATGAGTCAGGCATTGAATCTTTTCTAATTTTTATATAATCTCTTAATTCTTCTTCAACAGAAATATCTAGTTCAGGTTTTATATAATTCTCAAGTAAAGATTTTACTCTTTTACTTGCATTTAATGTGGTATCTTTTGCACCTTCCTCTTGCCAGGTTTCAAATGGCTTATAATCAAAAATATCACTTCGCCAAAAAGCATTTTCAAAATTTAATTGTGTATGATTACAGCCTAAAAAATGTCCGGAGGGACCAACTTCTTCTAATGCATTAATAGCTAGGCCATTAGTTGAAATGTCAACACCAGAACTTAGTGTATGCAATGCTCCAAGTTGATCTGCATCTATTACAAACTTTTCAAAACTAGAAACTAATCCACCTTCTAACCAACCACATGAATGAAGCATGAAATTTACCCCTCCATGAAGTGCAGCCTGTAAGGTATTAGCACTTTCATAAGCGGACTGAGAGTCTGTTAATTTTGAACCACAAAGTGCTCCACCAGAACGAAATGGTAAACCTAATCTTCTGGCTAATTGTCCAGCTCCATACAAAATCTTACTAGCTTCAGGTGTTCCAAAAGTTGGTGCTCCAGAATTCATATCTATGGATGTTACAAATGCACCAAAAATTACTGGAGCACCAGGATTTAATAATTGAGAATAAGCAACTCCAGATAAAACTTCTGCAAGAACTTGAACTAAAGTTCCTGCAACTGAAACTGGTGACATGGCACCACCAACTATAAAAGGTGATATTATGCAAGCTTGCTGATTAGATACATATTCTTCAAGTGCTCCCATCATTATTGAATCAAAAGTAAGTGGTGAATTTATGTTTATTAAGCTAGTTAAAACAGTATTTTTATTTACAAAATCATCTCCAAAAAGGATTTTTACCATATCAATGCTATCTCTTGCCCTTTCAGGAGCTGTTACAGACCCCATAAAAGGTTTATCAGAATATAGAATGTGAGAAAATAACATATCCAAATGTCTTTTATTAACAGGAACATCGGTTGGTTCGCACAGGGTGCCTCCAGAATGATGTAACCATTTGGACATGTAGCCTAATTTTACAAACTTTTCAAAATCCAAAATAGTTGCATATCTCCTACCTTTTTCAATGTCTCTAACAAAAGGTGGACCATAGACTGGCGCAAGAACCAAACTTCTACCACCTATTTCTACTGTTCTTTTAGGATTCCTAGCGTGCTGAATTATTCTACCAGGTGCTGTACTACATAATTTCTTTGATAAACCTTTAGGAATTTTTACTAGTTCACCTGTTACATCAGCACCAGCCTCTTTCCATAACTTTAGTGCCTTTGGATTGTCCAGAAATTTTACCCCGATATTTTCGAGAACTTCTTCCGCTTTTTCTTCAATAATTTCAATAGATTCTAAATTCATAATTTCAAAATTAGGAATATTTCTCTCAATATATTTAGCCGTATCTATCACAAGATTTGTTCTTGCAGCTCTTCTCGCGGATTGTCCTCCTGCCCCTCGTAATCTTCTACTCGTCATGTTCAAACCTTTTATAATTCAATAAAATTTATTTTAACTAAATATGTATGAAAATATTTTAATTTTGTTTAATCTAAATAATCAAAGTAACTTACTCATAAATTCCATAATATAGTTTTAGAGTATCTTGCAATATTATTTTTAAAAGAATAATAGTCAGCTATGAAAAATAATAAGCATCAAACTCTATTAATTATCGACTTTGGGAGTCAAGTTACCAAACTCATAGCAAGAAGGCTACGAGAAAAAAAAATTTATTGTGAAATACATCCCTATCAGAAAATTTCACATTCTTTTTTGAAAACTATTTCACCAAAGGCAATTATATTATCAGGTGGCCCAAAAAGTGTTAATGAGCAACATAGTCCAAAAGTAAATTCTATTATTTATAAATTAGGAATTCCAATACTTGGTATTTGCTATGGACAACAATTAATGATGCATCAGCTCGGTGGAAAAGTACAAAATAGCAAATTTTCATCAGAGTTTGGAAGAGCATTTCTAAAACTAAAAAAGGAAACAAAACTACTTAAGGGTTGGTTTAATACTTCTAAGGAAGTAGTTTGGATGAGTCATGGAGACCATGTTTCAAAAATAGCACCAGGATTTGAAGTATTTGCTATCTCTAAAAATGCACCTCATGCTGTAGTTGCAGATACAAAAAGAAACTTTTATGGTGTTCAATTTCATCCAGAAGTTCATCATACCCCAAAAGGCATTTTACTTTTTGAAAACTTTTTGAAAATTGCCTGTTTTAAAGGTGACTGGACAATGCAGGCATATAAAAAAGAAATGATCCAAAATATAAAAGATATTGTTAAAAAAGATAAAGTAATTTGCGGTATCTCAGGGGGTGTAGATAGTACAGTGACTGCAACTCTACTCCATAAAGCTATTAATAAACAGCTAACCTGTATTTTCGTAAATCATGGGTTCCTAAGAAAAAATGAAGAAAAAGAAGTTTTAAAAATGTTTAAAAATAATATCAAAATACCCTTGATATATGCTGACGAGAGTGCCCTCTTTATGAAAGAACTAAAGGGAGTAGCAGATCCAGAAGTAAAAAGAAAAAAATAGGAAAGCTATTCATAAATGTTTTTCAAAAATATGCAAAAAAAATAAAAAATGCAAAATATTTAGGTCAAGGAACTTTGTACCCTGATGTTATTGAAAGTGTGTCTGTAAATGAACAAATCTCTGAAACGATAAAATCTCATCATAATGTAGGTGGATTACCAAAGAAAATGGGATTGAAACTTATAGAACCTTTAAGAGAAATTTTTAAAGATGAAGTAAGAAACTTGGGAAAAGAACTTGGGATAAGTAAAGAATTTATTAATCGTCACCCTTTCCCTGGCCCTGGTTTAGCAATAAGATGTCCTGGTGAAATAACTAAACAAAAAATTGAAATATTAAGAGACGCTGACCATATTTTTATCGATCAGATAAAAAAATTCGGTATATATGATGAAATTTGGCAGGCTTTTGCTGCAATTTTACCAGTTAAAACAGTTGGTGTAATGGGAGATAAAAGAACTTATGAATTTGCCTGTACACTTCGTGCAGTTACTTCTGTTGATGGAATGACAGCAGACTATTATGCATTCGATCATGAATTTCTTAAAGATACCTCAACTAGAATTATTAATGAGGTTAGAGGAATTAATAGAGTAACATATGATATTACTTCAAAACCTCCTGGCACTATTGAGTGGGAGTGAATAAAAAAGTTAATAAAATCAATAATTTAATAAGGAATAAGAATATTTTCTGAGTGTTAAAAGGTAAATAATGAAATTTATTGAAATGGAGAAAAACGAAATCTTAGGGATTGTAGAACCTATAATGGACAACTGCCTCAATGGTTCTAATGAAGACAATCATGCTAAGCATACTAGAGATTTCACTGAAAGAATGAGAAAAATTGTAACGCCTGAAAATCTAAAATTGCAGTTATCAAAAGAACCTCGTGCTTTGTTTGTTGAAAGAAAATTTATATATCTTTTTAGGAGACAAAGTTCAATTGGTGTCATTTGGAAACAATATATTTCTACATCAAATGACGAACTAATGAACCAGGCAATATTCTTAGAAAAAAATAAAAAAATTCTTATTGACCATTGCATGATATGTTAAAAATTGAAATTTACATGGTGGGCAGAAGAGGTTGAAGAATAGATTTTCATAAATATGTTTCAAAGAAGTTTCAAACTTCTTAAAAAGACAATATTAACAATGGTTTACAAGATTAGGATTATTGAGTGGGAGTGAATATTGACTTATAAGCTATTGTTTTTATTATTTTTTTAACTTTATGCTCATTATTTTTGAACTTTTTTTTATTTAGGTCCAAAAAATTCACTGACTTTAAAGAGTTTTTTTGTAGGGGCTAGAATTGGACCTTTTAAATTGTCAAACTATTACAGATCATAGAAATTTGATTTAATTATCCAACATGCATCAGCGTTAGTTATGTTAGTGATAATATTTTGACATTGATAGAAACCAAGCTTTTATTGTTATAAAGTATTTATAACATGTTTTGGTTATGACTTTTTGAGGTGAATTACATGGTAGATGCAAATGCTCAATCAGCAAACTTAGGATTTGAAGCCAAGCTATTTCTCGCTGCTGACAAGCTGCGTGGCAGTATGGATGCCAGTGAATACAAGCATGTAGCACTTGGGCTTGTTTTCCTCAAATACATCTCTGATGCATTCAGTACTGTTTATGAAAAACTCAAAGCTGATGAATATGCAGATGAAGAAGACGCAGAAGAATATTTAGCAGAACGAACCTTTTGGGTGCCCAAAGAAGCACGTTGGGCTCATTTGCAGGCCAATGCTAAACAACCCACAATTGGCAAGCTAGTCGATGATGCAATGCTGGCAATTGAGAAATCAAACACCAGTCTCAAAGGCGTTCTACCCACCAACTATGCACGGGAAGCTCTCAATAAAACAATGTTGGGTGAGCTGATAGATCTCATAAGCACCATTGGCATGAATGAGGAAAGCGACAAATCCAAAGATATTTTAGGCCGAGTATATGAATATTTCTTAGGTGGCTTTGCAGGTGCGGAAGGTAAACGTGGCGGTGAGTATTTCACACCTCGTTCGATTGTTAGAGTGCTCACTGAAATGTTGGAGCCCTACAAAGGTCGTGTTTATGATCCCTGTTGTGGCTCAGGCGGTATGTTTGTGCAGTCCGAAAAGTTTGTTGTCGAACATGGCGGGCGTGTTGGCGATATCCGCGTGTATGGGCAAGAGATGAACAACACCACATGGCGACTGGCAAAAATGAATATGGCCGTGCGTGGCATTGATGCAGATATCAAGTGGAACAATGAAGGCAGTTTTCACAAAGACGAACTGGCCGATCTCAAAGCAGACTTTATCCTTGCAAACCCGCCGTTCAACATTAGTGACTGGGGAGGCAACAGACTGCGTGAAGATGTGCGATGGAAATATGGAATACCACCTGTTGGAAACGCCAACTATGCGTGGCTACAACATATCATCCATCATTTGGCACCTAATGGAACCGCAGGTGTGGTATTGGCCAACGGGTCGATGTCTTCAACCTCATCAGGTGAAGGTGATGTTCGCCAAAGTTTGATTGAAAATGATTTGGTAGATTGCATGGTCGCACTGCCTGGCAATTTGTTTTACGGCGTCACCATTTCGTGTTGCCTTTGGTTTTTCGCAAAAAATAAAACCACTGAAGGTTTTAGAAGTCGCAAAGGTGAAGTGCTTTTTATTGATGCACGCAAATTAGGGACAATGACTAACCGAGTATTACGGGATTTTAGTTCTGAAGATACGCTAGAAATATCGGATACCTATCACGCATGGCGAGGCCAGTCTGATGCTATAGAACGGCGTGGTGAATATGAAAACGTTTCCGGCTTCTGCTATTCCGCTAATTTGGAAGACATCAAAACACAAGGCTACATGCTAACACCCGGTCGTTTTGTTGGTGCTGAAGATGAGCTAGATGATGGCCAGCCATTTGAAGAAAGGTTTGCCACTTTACAGGAGAAGTTGGAGGAACAGTTTATAACCGGACAAAATTTGGTAGAAAAAATAACCAAATTTTTCTCAGGTGAATCCAAATGACTAATTGGGAACAAAAAAAAGCAAGTGATTTTTGCTTATCAGTCAGAGATGGAACACATGACTCACCCAAGCGCGTTAATGATGGAAAATACCTAATTACATCCCGCCATATAGTGGGTGGTGAAATTGACCTAGCAAATGCTTATTTAATATCAAATTCCGATTATGATGAAGTAAATCGTCGAAGCAAAGTTGATCGATGGGATGTTTTATTCACAATGATTGGGACAGTTGGCGAGGTTTGCCTTGTAAAAAATGAACCTAATTTTGCAATAAAGAATATTGGTCTCTTTAAATCTAAAAATGAATTAAATGGTAAATGGTTATATTACTTCTTGCAGTCTAAGAAAACAAAGCAACTTTTAGATTCACTAAAGCGAGGAACCACTCAAGCATATATACCCTTAGCTGAATTGCGAAATCTAAATATTTTATATCCAAAAAGTATTAATGAGGCACAAAATATTATTTCCGTACTGAGCGCACTGGACGACAAGATCGAAAACAACCACCGAATGAATGAAACGTTGGAAGAGATGGCGCAGGCAATCTTCAAAAGCTGGTTTGTAGATTTTGACCCTGTTCATGCAAAAGCCACTGGTAATGCTCCAGCACATATGGACGCTGAAACTGCTACACTATTTCCAACTTCATTTGCTGAAGATGGTTTACCTGAAGGGTGGGATAATAAGACGCTTGGGGATGTTTGCAAAATAACTAGTGGAAAAAGACCTCCAACAAAAATGACTGCGCCGGATAGTGAGAATAATATATCGGTTTATGGGGGCAATGGAATCGCATGGTACACAAACGAGGTTTTGTTCGAACCTCCATTTATTATTACAGGGCGTGTTGGAACACTAGGAACAGTCTATCGCGTTTATGAAAAGTGCTGGGTTTCGGACAATGCATTGTGCTGTTTTCCAAGTAATAAAGATGTACTTGAGCTCATCTACTTTGCGATGAAAGAAATTGATTATCAGTCATTAAACACCGGCTCTACACAGCCTCTTCTTACCCAAACGACTTTAAAAACCCAAAACATTATTGCCCCAACTAAAGAGGTTGCATCAGCATTTCATCAAAACACGGAAATACTTTTTAAAAAGGTTTTGGCAAATGATGAAGAAAATAAAACTCTCGCCGAACTGCGCGATACCCTTCTACCAAAACTAATGTCCGGTGAAATCCGTGTGAAGGATGCCGAACAGGAAGTGGAGGCAGCTGTATGAGCGGTAAGTTCACAGAAGATCATGTTGAACAAGCCTGCTTAGACTGGCTGGAGGCGTTAGACTATGGGGTATTACATGGGCCAGATATCTCGCCAGATGGCCATACGCCTGAACGTGCAGCTTATGATATAACTATCTTAATCGAACGCTTCAAAACAGCCTTTTATAAGATCAACCCGCATCTAAGCTCCGATGCCTTTGACTATGCCCTACGTAAGCTTCAACAAACAAATTTCCCAAGTTTAGTAGAAGAAAACCGTCGCCTGCATCAATTGATGGTTGATGGGGTTGATGTAGATATAACTCGCACAGACGGTAGTATCGGCACGGACAAAGCCAAGCTAATTGATTTTGAAAACCCGTCGAATAATGAATGGATAGCTGTCAATCAGTTCACTGTTATTGAAGGCGGTAAAAACCGCAGACCCGACGTGGTTGTGTTCGTCAATGGCGTGCCAATCGTTGTGATCGAGTTGAAAAACCCAACCGACGAAGACGCCACTATCGATGATGCATATAACCAATTGCAAACATACAAAGACGAAATCCCATCGCTATTTCGCACCAATGGATTGCTGGTCACATCTGACGGACTGCTGGCACGTGTAGGCTCCCTCACTGCTAATGCTGAACGCTTTATGGCATGGCGTACCGTTGATGGAGAGAACATTGCGCCAAAAGGTGTACCTGAATTGGAAACACTCATCAATGGCGTGTTCCATAAGTCTCGCCTGTTATTAATGCTGCGTGGCTTTATGGTGTTTGAAAACACGGGAAGTGATGTGATTAAAAAGATTGCGGGTTACCATCAGTTTCATGCTGTGAATAAGGCAGTTCAGTGTACGATTAATGCTACAAACGATAGCGGTGACAACAGAGTCGGTGTTATCTGGCATACACAAGGGTCAGGCAAAAGTTTATTGATGGCATTCTATGCGGGCGAAGTTATTGCCCATCCACAGATGGCTAATCCAACGCTGATTGTGCTTACAGATCGAAATGATTTGGACGACCAACTTTTTGCGACTTTCGCAGGCTGTAAAGACCTTATTCGTCAAACGCCTGTGCAGGCCAATGACAGAGAGCATTTGCAAAGGCTGTTGGCCGTTCCATCAGGTGGCGTAATCTTTACTACGATTCAAAAGTTTGCACCTGAAAAAGGTGAGAGCGAATATCCAATGCTTACGGATCGACGCAATGTGGTTGTAATTGCGGACGAAGCACACCGTAGCCAGTATGGATTTAAGGCTAAGGTTGCCAGTGATAGTGGCGAAGTATCCTACGGTTTTGCCAAGCATTTGCGTGATGCAATCCCTAATGCTTCATTCATAGGTTTTACAGGTACACCAATTGAAGCAACAGATGTCAACACACCTGCTGTATTCGGTGATTATATTGACATCTACGATATCCAACGTGGCGTCGAAGATGGTGCAACTGTTCCAATTTATTATGAGAGTAGGCTTGCCCGTATTGAATTAGACGAAGACGAAATAGCCAAAATCGATGAAGAAATCGATGACATTGCAGACGATAGCGATGCATCAGAAGTAGAAAAGAAGAAGGGCAAGTGGTCACGTGTCGAAGCACTCGTTGGTGCTGAAGACAGGTTAAAAATGGTTGCTGCTGATTTAGTTGAACACTTTGAATCTCGCGTTGATGCGATGGACGGCAAGGCAATGGTTGTGTGCATGAGCCGCCGTATTTGTATTGGGCTACATGATGCAATTGTTGCTATTAGGCCTGACTGGCACAGCACTGATGACGACAAAGGAAAAATTAAAGTCGTTATGACAGGCTCTGCTTCAGATCCTAAAGACTGGCAACAACACATTGGTAATAAGGCGCGACGCGATCTGTTAGCTAAACGAGCAAAAAAAACTGACGATGAATTAAAAATAGTTCTTGTGCGTGATATGTGGCTAACGGGCTTTGATGCACCATCAATGCACACAATGTATGTCGACAAGCCTATGAAAGGACACGGATTAATGCAAGCGATTGCTCGTGTTAATCGTGTTTTCAAAGATAAACCAGGCGGACTGATAGTGGACTATATCGGCATCGCGCAAAATCTTAAAAACGCTTTGGGCGACTACTCAGGTGGTGATAGAGATAAAACAGGTATTAGCCAAGCTGAAGCCGTTGCTGTGATGTTAGAAAAATATGAAATCGTCAAAGATATGTTGTTTGGCTTTGACTATACGGCTGGCTTAAAAGGCGAAGCAAAAGATCGTTTGGCTGTGATGGCTGGTGCAATGGAATGGATACTAGAAGCACAGCGCAAAGCTGCAGAAAAAGAAACATCTGCTGAGGCAAAAAAGCAGGCGCACAAACGTTACTCGGATGCTGTGCTAAACCTAAGCAAAGCCTTTGCCCTAGCCGCTTCAAGTGATGAAGTCAAAGCAATACGTGACGAAGTTGGTTTTTTCCAAGCTATTCGAGCTGCACTGGTTAAAAGTGTTGGCACAAAGAAAAAGACCAAAGATGATGATTTGGCTGTGCAGCAGATTATTAGTCGCGCTGTAATATCAACTGAAATTATTGATATTTTACAGGCAGCCGGTATGGAGTCACAAGACATCTCAATTCTATCTGATGATTTTCTTAATGAGATACAGGGGATGGAAAAAAAGAACCTCGCACTGGAAGCTTTGAAAAAGCTGATCAATGGTGAGATTAAATCAAAGCTGAGTTCACGCGTTGTGAAAACTAAGGCGTTCTCTGAAAGGCTTGCTGAAGCAATAAACCGATACCACACCAATGCACTAACAACAGCACAAGTGATTGAAGAGCTTATTGCACTTGCTAAAGAGATCCGAGCTGAGATGGAGCAACGTGGCAAGGACGGGCTGACTGACGATGAGGTCGCTTTTTATGAAGCCCTTTCGGAAAACGAAAGCGCCGTTGATGTTATGGGTGATAAAAAGCTCAAGCTCATTGCACATGAGTTACTCCAGTCTGTTCGCTCCAACGCAACGATTGATTGGCATCACAGCGAGATGGCACGTGCAAAAATTCGTATCGCAGTAAAACGCATTCTTAGGAAATATGGGTATCCGCCTGATTTACAGTCAGCTGCTATTCAAACAGTTCTACAACAAGCTGAAGCTTTTTCGGAAAAATGGGCAGCATGATTGAATTTGCTAATAAAAAAATGTATTTGGGGTTACAACTTAAAAAGCGATTTGTGGTTTTATTGCAGATGCTAGTAATCTCTGAAAACAAATAAGTAATTGTTATTAAAGGAAATTATTGGATGACCTATTCACCACTTATCCACTTCAAAATAAATCTATATAAATCAATAACTTTTACGATTGAAATAGTTGAGTGGGAATGAACGTTTACTTATAAGTCATTGTTTTTATTGGGTTATTTATATTTAGTTAGTTTGTTTTCAAAAGTTAAGTATTTGATACTATTATAACTTATTCTCATAAAACTATAAAAACTTATGCAATTATGAAACGATTGCTTTTCATAGTTTTTTTATTTAATTAATGGATTTTAAAGAACCTTCTAATAAATGCATTATACGGTATGGATCATTTAATCCGCATTCTCTTACTTTTTCATATTTTGAGCGGTTCATTAGCTTTAATCTCCTCTGCTTTATCAATCTACAGCAAGAAAGGGCAACGCACACATCGTTTCTTTGGGAAAATTTACTTTTGGGGAATGGTTGGTGTCTTTCTTACAGCTATTCCTCTAGCAATTTTTAAACTAAATGTCTTTTTATTATTAATAGCAATATTTTCTTTCTATCTAGCATTTGCTGGAATGCGTTTCGCCATTAATAGAAAAGGTATACCAAAACTTATTGATTGGATTGCTGTTATCTTAATTTGTTTCTCTGGCGTAGCTATGCTAATACTTGGATTAAAATATTACTTCAATTATAATACGCAATTTGTGACCTTGTTAATTTTTGGATCAATCGCCTTGTTTTTATCATATAATGACTACGTTTCTTTCACAAAGAGAAAAGCAGTAGGAAAATACAGAATTGTAAGACATCTGACAAATATGCTAGCCGGCACGATAGCTGTAATTACCGCATTTTTAGTTACCAATTTTCGAACTGAACCAGAGTGGATATTGTGGGTACTTCCAACTATTCTTATCACTCCAATAATTATTTGGTGGAATGCTCGAATGTTAAATAAATCAAATCCGTATTAGAATATTTCTACTTATGCACTACTTATGCACCTAAAATAAAATATAATAAAAACAAATATTTAAATGCTTGAAACAGTTGAATGGGAATAAAATCATAAAAATCAATAACTTAATTAATATTGACGGGGAATGATTTAAATGTAGAAAAGGTAGAATAACGTGATAAATGTGAGGAAAGCACAATCAGAAAATGTCATTGAATGTGCAGTAATAGTAAATAACTGGATTTCTAAAACGAAAGAAATGCCTAAGTTGTTCAACAAAATAGAGTTAGAACAGATGATAAAAGAAGCTATTCCTTTTAGAGAGGTTTGGTTAGTATAACCCCGCTAAAGGATATATTTCATTAAATCGACAGACATTACAGATTATGGGACTTTATACATTAGAACCCGGTAATGGGCTTGGGAAAATTTACACTGTAAATTACCTTAAAGTCTGATTTAGAGTTTTTCATCTATAATTCATTATTATTTTATAATTTTAAATCCCCTGTACTGCTCGAGGATTCAAATCAACTTATTGTACAGAAACTAATATGAATCACAGGGAATAGAATATTTATAGACTATTAAAAAAAATATTAAAGGATGAAAAATAACTTACTTACTATTTTTAATCTATATATACAATAAAGATACAGAAATGATTGATAGTTAATTCAAAAATGTACAACTTTTAACTTACTAAACTTGATTTTTTTATTACTGAATTAAAATCAACAGATAATTTTCAGTGAAATCTGTTATGTGAACCATAAACTTTACAGTAACGATCTAACTTTTATATTAAGTTCATTAATGACAATTGAAATAATTTTTCATCTCATCTTATTTTAAAATTACAGACAGCTTTCAAATAAGATAGTCATATTTTCCTTTGTTAATTTTATGGGATTCCCACTGCAACTTGGATCATTGAGAGCTGATTGTACCAAAGCTTTAATGTTGGGTTCTTTTACTCCCATTGCTGTCAATGAAGTTGGGATATTTAACACTTTATTTAGATTATTAACAAATGATATAAATCCATCAAATCCACCTGAAATATCAAGATAATTACAAAGTAATTCAATTTTTGTTTCTATAGCACTTCTATTCATCAAAAGTGCTTCTCGCATCACTACAGCATTTGTTGTACCATGGTGTGTATTATGAACCGCACCAATGGGGTGTGAGGCAGCATGTATGGCTCCAAGGCCTTTTTGAAAGGCCGTTGCCCCCATTATTGCAGCTGACATCATATGAGATCGACCTGTGATATTATTTCTATCTTTGTAAACAATAGGTAGGTTATCTTTTACTAGTCTCATTCCCTCTAGTGCCATACCTTGAGACATTGGATGATAATGAGGAGAACAATAAGCTTCTAGGCAATGTGCAAAAGCATCCATTCCGGTACCAGAGGTGATTGATGATGGCATTCCAACAGTTAATTCTGGATCACAAATTACAATTTGTGGAAGAAACTTAGGGTGAAAAATTATTTTTTTTTCTTTAGTCTGACTGTTTGTGATAACTGAAGCCCTGCCAACTTCTGAACCAGTTCCTGCTGTTGTTGGTACAGCAATAATTGGCATAATCTTGTTTGTCTCAGCCCTAGTCCACCAATTACCTATATCTTCAAAATCCCAAATTGGTCGTTTCTGTCCAATCATAAAAGCAACTAATTTCCCAAGATCAATACCAGATCCTCCTCCAAAAGCGATAACTCCATCATGTTTACCTTCTATAAACATTTTTATACCAGCAAAAGCATTGATTTCTGTTGGATTTGAATCAACTTCTGAGAAAATAGAACGTCCTAGACCTGCTTTATATAAAAGATCCAATGTTTTGAAAGTAATATCAAGTTTTGCCAAACCTCTGTCAGTAACCAATAAGGGTTTTGTAATACCTATTGTTTTACATGCATCAGCTATTTCAACTATACGACCTGCCCCAAAGCGAATTGAAGTTGGGTATGACCAATTTGCGATTAATGACATAATTTTATTCCATTTTTATTGAGAAATAAAGATTGAAATTATAACCCAATGCATTTTGATTAAAATATGTTAAAAGTAAGATTTATTTACTTAGAGGTGTCTCGTTAAGCTTTAATTTTATCTAGAAAAAGAAAAAAAGCAAAGAAATTTTAATTTAAAAAATAACTACATAAACTAAATCTTTATTTCCTAATTATGTTAAACACTTATAATAATGGTTATTAAGAAAGATAATTTTTTATTTGTTTTAAAATTATTAAATTTAATTACCAAACTTAAAACAATTTTCTACAGTTTTTGATTTTTTCAATATTTATAAGTTTATTATATAAATAGTCAGGTGATTGGCTTATTCCTGAAAATTCGATGCAAGATTTAAACTTATTAAAAAGAATCTCTTTATCAAGTGGCTTTTTAGCTGAACCAATAGGTGCGCCAATAAATTTTTCAAAACAATTCCCAGATTTATCAACCAGTTTTACATTAGACCACTCTGGACAAATTATTTCAGACTTTTTTATATTATTTGGGAGGTCTCCTACCCTCATATCTATTATGTCCATCAACTTTTTTGTATCTTCATCCAAGATATATTGATCATCTAAAAAATTTAATTTGATAGAACCAAATTTTATAATCATTGCAATAGAAAATTGCATACTAAATTGTGCTTCTTTTACTGATGTAGGATTATTATATGTTAAATTAGAAGCAATTATTGGAGGGACTGTACATATAACTTGACTGATTTCTCCAATTTTTATTTTTTTTAATTTTAGAATCTCGTTTATTCCGTCAGCTGCTGCATGACTAGCATAACATACTGGATATTTTTTTATATCTACTCCTGGATCAAGCAAACTAAAATCTTCACCAATATTTTTGATAAACTCATAATTAAATTCATTATCATTAAGGATTTTTAATATCCCATTCCTATCCTCAAAAACATCATTAGGCCCTGTTGCACCTTTTTTTGCGATATTTGAAGATAATATCCCATTTTCAGCAGATTTTCCACAATAGTAATGCTTGGCATTTGTTCCTCTTATCGCACGGACTGCTCCAACACCAGACATCGATATCGATAGTGCATTTTTAATTTTATTAGTTTTCAAACCTAACAAAGAAGCAGTACCAGCTGTGCTACCGATAGAACCAAAAACTGAAGTAGTCCACCATCCTTTATGATAAATATTATTTGAAAAAGCTTTTGCAACGGCAAATTGAATTTCTAAACCTATAATAAAACTTTTTAATAACTGAGCACCTGAAAGTTTGTTTTGCTGTGCACAAGCTAAGACAGCTGGAAAAACAACAGATGATCCATGTACTACTCCGGCATAGCAGTTGTCATCAAAATCCAATGAATGACCAAAAGCACCATTGACAAAAGCAGCACCTGCTGGATTTAATTTTTTCTTCATTCCAATAATTTCACAATTACCTTCTAAA
Source organism: uncultured Alphaproteobacteria bacterium (assembly GCA_902611605.1). Lineage (GTDB taxonomy): Bacteria > Pseudomonadota > Alphaproteobacteria > Rhodobacterales > Rhodobacteraceae > CACIIZ01. The sequence continues at coordinate 46,815 of CACMAH010000004.1, read as the reverse complement.
TAGGTTTCTTCTGCTAAGTTATAAATCAGTGATGCAGACTTTGTTCGTGATCCTGCAAATGTAACTCCTGATATATCAATGATCAGATTTTTGGCTATATTAACTATTTCTTTTGGAATCTTTATAGTGTTTAATTTTTTAATCCCACTTGTAAGTCTACTAATAATTAGCTGATCAGAGCTCATTTAATTAAAACCTTTTTAAGTAACTAGTTTAATATGGAAATTACTTTTTAAAATAACCCGCTCTTACAGTCGTTCCTATTAAATTACATATGAACCTACCAGCTGTAATAGCAGAAATTCCGTTTACATCTTTAGCCGGAGTAATTTCAACAATATCCATTCCTAAAACTCTACCTTTTCTTACTAATCCCTGTATTAATGTCCTCATCTGTGCATAATTTACTCCACCAGGAGCAGGTCCAGCAACTGCTGGCATTATAGTGGGATCGACTCCGTCAGCGTCTATTGTTAAATAATAATTTTGATTATCAGGTATTCTATCAAGAATTGCTTTCATTCCAACTTCTTGCAATTCTATATCGGTAATCAAATTTGAACCATAATCTAAAGCAGCTTCCGCTTCCTCCGGCCTTGCACTTCCAGCTGATCGAAGTCCAATCTGAAAAATTTCATCAATATGATCCATTTCAGACGCTCTCCTAATCACGCTTGATAATCCATAGCTTACGCCATGAAATACATCCCTCCAATCTATGTGTGCATCTACCTGAACCAAGGTGATCGGACCATGATTTTCTAAAGCACGAAAAACAGGAATAGGAATTGCGTGATCACCTCCTAAGATAATTGGCATTGCTCCAGAGGATAATACTTTTCTAACTGCTTCCTCAGACCTATCATGATTTCCAATTACATCTTTTGCCTCCCCAATTACATCTCCACAATCTACAACTGAAATATCTTCTCCATTTAAAAGAGTTCCTCCAATATCAAAATCATATCGATCAAGTCCTCGTAAAGCCCTTTCACAGTATCTTCTTATATGTGTTGGAGCATTAGATTGATCATTACTTGCCTCTCCCATGGAATATGGGTCTCCAAAAGGAATTCCCAAGAAAGCTACATCTGCTTTAAAATTGTCCAAATCATTAATAATTGGAAAATTATGAAAACTTTGGAATTCTTTTTTGGGTGGATTGGTAAGAGAATTTGACATTGATTAATTTTCCTTTTTTGATGATTTTAAATTTAAATTGATGTTTATTAAGTTTTAAAATGTTTTATATTTGATCGGTGAAAAGTTATTTATGTCTCCTGAAAATATAGTCTTCAAATTATGAAAAAAATGTTTTTAAAGTTTGGAAAATTTAACATCAAAAAATATCCTTTTATAACATAATTTTATTTGGTTATTTATAATTATCACGGGATAAAGAGTAAAAAAACTATTTTTTAATAAGTTGTATAGTGAGTAAGATTTATTTGTTTACTGACTATTCATCAGTTGTAAGGATCTATTTATTACAAAATTAAAATTTATTTAAAATTTATAATATTTTTAACTAATTATAATTGAAAATTATATTTAACTGAAAACTTAAATAAATTATTTTAATAAGATATATTGGAATCTAAACTTGCTTTTCTAAAATTGTTATCTAAAAATTGATAATGTTGATTTATAGAAGGTATAGATATGTCTTCAATTGTTTTCAAATCTGCAAAACAACATGCAATAGCCATACAAAAAAGGTCAATTAAAGCCATAGACCTTCTAGAAGCTTATTTTGAACAAATTGATAAATTCAATCCAGAAATAAATGCGGTTATTTGGCAAGATAGAAAAGCTGCTAAAGAAATAGCTAGGCAAATAGATAAAGAAACAGCTACAGGTAATTTTCGTGGTCCATTACATGGCGTGCCGATGACAGTTAAAGAGTCTTTTAACCTTTTAGGAGCACCTACAACCTGGGGAGATCCAAAAAATATTCATAATATTGCAACAACTGATAGCGATGCAGTAGCACGACTGCGTAGTGCTGGTGCTATAGTTTTTGGTAAAACAAATGTTCCACTTGATCTAGTTGAATGGCAGACTTTTAACAAAATCTATGGAACAACCAATAACCCTTGGGATCAAACCCGTACTCCTGGAGGTTCTTCTGGAGGATCAGCGGCTGCACTTTCAACTGGCATGAGTGCTCTCGAAATTGGCAGTGATGCAGGCTCATCAATAAGAAATCCGGCTCATTACTGTGGTATTTTTGGAATGAAACCTACATTTAAAGTCGTTTCTTCTCAAGGTCAATGTATTGAAGAAACACATTCTGAGTCAGATATTTCAGTAGTTGGACCATTGGCAAGAACAGCCGAAGATCTAAAACTTGCTTTTGAGACTATTGGAGGTTTACGAGCAATAGAATCAACAGCATTTAAAAATCATTTACCAGCAGATGATAGAACTAAGTTGAGCCAATTCAGGATTGGATTAAAACTTAATGATCCAGAAAGCCCTGTTGATAATGATTATTTAGATAAATTAGAGAAATTTGTTATGGATTTGGAAAATGCAGGTGCAAAAATAATTCGAAATAAATTACCTGATATTGATAACGAATTACATTTTATGATTTACCTTAAGTTAGTGGGTGCATCTGATTCACCTCACTTTACAAAAGAACAAATAAATGCACTTACCAAAGGTGTTAGGGAATTGAATAATGAGAGTGTAAGCCGTATTTGTGGCACACGATTTGAGGGTTTATCACTTCTGCATAGAGACTGGATTAACTTAAATAAACAAAGAAATAAACATAGATTAGCATTTGATGCATATTTTGAAGATATCGATATTCTTATTGCTCCAGCTACTGGAACACCTGCATTTAATCATGATCAAAAAGGTCCTCGCTACCAAAGGTTTTTAAATATAAATGGTAAAAAATATCCTGAGATGGCACAACTCTATTGGTCGGGTTATTCAGGTGTTATTGGATTACCAAGCGTTGTAGGCCCAATTGGACTTGTTAGAGGGCTTCCTGTAGGATATCAAGCAATTGCAAGCCATGGTCGTGACTTCACAGCATTGGCCTTTGCGGAAGCAGTAGAAAGAGAATTGGGAGGCTTTATTCCACCACCTTTATGTATTTAAAAAAAAATAAAACAATTTTATTACTGCATCTTATAGATCTTAAACTACATAAATCTAAATTATTAGCTACTAAAGTGACGTGAGACTCAATTTTTCTAAAAAAAGTTTTAATCTTTCTGTTTTTGGCGACTTTAGAATGGTATTTGGAGGACCAGATTCAATAATTTCACCTGCATCCATAAAAACTATTTTATCACCGAATTTAGAAGCAAATCCTAATTCATGTGTAACAATTAACATTGTCATTCCTTCATTTACTAAATTTCTTAAAACTGATAAAACTTCACCTATAAGTTCAGGATCTAATGCAGATGTTGGTTCATCTAATAACATTAAGATTGGATCCATAGCTAAAGACCTTGCAATTGCGAGTCTTTGTTTTTGTCCTCCCGAAAGATTGTCTGGCCACTCATCAATTTTATCTTTTAAACCAACTTCATTTAATATTTTTATTGCTTTTTTTTCAGCTTCATCTCTCATTCTTTTTCTAACTACAATTTGAGCTCTAACCACATTCTCAAGAGCATTGAGATGTGGCCAAACGTTGAATTGCTGAAAAACCATTCCAATTCTTGCTCGAAACTCATTTAATGATCTATTTTGTTCAAAGGTCATTTTTCCTGTGTCAGAGCCAATTATTTCTCCTTTCAGTATAACTTTTCCACTATCTGGAGGAGTAAGCCAATTAACAGTTCTCAAAAGTGTACTTTTACCACAACCACTAGGTCCTATTATACAAATCACTTCACCCTTAGAAACATTAAGAGAAACATTTTTCAAAGCATTGATATTTCCAAATTTCTTATTAATATCAATGATTTCTAAAAAGTTTGGTTTCATCGAGAAAATCCACTACTTTTTATAAAATCAATTTTAGATCTAACTATTTTGTTTTGTTTTCTATTTCGACTATATCTCTTTTCAATTCTACGCATGATCGAAGCTATAGTTTCATTCAAGGCCCAATATAGTAAAGCAACCATTATAAAAACTTCAAATGGCCTAAAAGTTTCACCCTGCACCATTAGCCCTGTCATTGTAAGTTCATGAACAGTAATTGTAGATAATATTGCAGATTCTTTTATAAGAGTTAGTGTCTGGTTAGTTAATGGCGGTAAAACTATAGATACGGTTTGAGGCAAAATAATATTTTTCATAGATTGCCAATCAGTCATGCCAATTGCTCTAGCACTTTCAAGCTGACCTTTAGGTATAGCATCGATACCTGCTCTTATAATTTCAGCAAAATAGGCACTTCCAAAAGCTGCAAGAGCCAAAATTCCCACATACTCAGCAGAAAGTCTTAGACCATAGAAAGGTAAAACATAATAAAATAAAAATACTTGAATTATGAATGGTGTATTGCGAAATAATTCAATAAAACTGGTTGCAAAAAAACTGATTAGTATAAAATTTGATCGCCTGCCTAGAGCTAGAATTAGTCCTAATGGGATACCTAACGCAATAGCACATACAACAATTTTTAAGGTTAACCAAAAACCTAATAAAATCATTGGGAAATAATCAAAAAATATTTGGTATTCTAGCATTATAACTTTTAAGCCCTTTTTACTTTAAATCTCTGTTCTAAAAAAACTGAACTTCGACTAACAACAAAACACATTAAAAAATAAATTATAAAAGTAGCACTCAGCACCTCAACTGGATGATAATTTGCACTATAAATTTGTTGTGAAACACGCATCAACTCAACTACTGTTATTACTGATAATAAAGCTGTAGCTTTAAGGACCATAGTAAATTCATTCACTAATGGTGGAATAGAAGTGATGAATGTTTGGGGTAGAATTATTTTCCACCAGAGCGCATATCCTGATATTCCTAACGATTTGGCTGCTTCAAACTGTCCTTTTGGTACTGAAGCTAAACCACCTCGTAAAATTTCTATAACAAACGCTGCACTATTTAAAGTAATAGCTAAAATTCCAGCGGGAAATGGTGCTAAATTTAGTCCAAAAACAGGTAAAACATAATAAATCAAAAAGATTTGAACCAAAAGAGGTGTTCCCCTTATAAAACTGATATAAAAGGCTATAAATCCATTAAAAATTCTTGAATTAAAAGAGGTTTTAACAATAGTTATAAAAGTAGCTAAAATAATACTGAAACAAAAACCTAAAATTGCAACTTGTAAAGTGATTAATGCACCTTCAAGTAGCCTTGGTAAAGCATCAAAAATATAACTTATGTCAAATTTCATGACTTTTACTAACGAAGTAATAGATTGCCTTAAATGATTTTAAGGCAATCTTAAATTTAGTTATTTATTAAAATTAAAGTGCACCTTCAGGTAAATGACCTTCACTTGGAATTGGCATTCTAAAGCCAAACCACTTATCTTGAATTTCATCAATTATACCTTTATCGCGCATTTCAAGTATCTTTGAACTTAAATAATCTCGCAAATCTGTATCCTCTGGGCGAGTAACCCAAGCCATATATGTTTTATCAGTTATTGGACCAACAAGTTCAAAAACTCCTTCTTGTTTTTTAGCAACTACCGCCAAATTTGGTACAGTTTGAGTTTGAGCATCACAAGTCCCATTGGCTAATGCCAAGGTTGCTTCTGGGTGAGCAGTAAAAAGTTTTAATTCCTTAAAACCCTCCAATCCTCTTGATTTCATATCTTTTTCCCATTCTTGTGTAGCCTTTTCACTACCTGATGCTAATTGTGTGCATACCACTTTTCCAGATAAATCATCAGGACTCATTATAGAAGTATCACCATTTCTTTTCATAACCCAGTTTGTTCCTTCAGCAATAGGAACTGTAAAAGCATATTTTTTTGCTCTTTCAGCACGAATACTGACACTAGTAGCTACAAAATCAAATTTTCCTGCTAATACGCCAGGAAGAATTCCCTGCCAAGGAAGGTCTAACTGATTTAGTTCAACTCCTAAATCAGCTATAATATAATCAAGAATATCTTTACCGTACCCTACAATTTTACCATCCTCAACAAATTCAAAAGGTGGAAATGCGGCTTCTGTTCCAACTGTAACTTTGCCAGTTCTTTTTATCTTTTCAAATGTTGTTTCAGCATAAATACTGGTTCCCATAAATAAAATAAAAATAGATAAAATTAAACTTTTCAACGACAATATTTTATAAATTTGTTTCATTCTCTTACCTCCATTTAATTTCATTTTTTAATATTGTTTTTAGATTTATTTATTTGTTAAGTAAAAAAATAAAGTATCTTTTACAAAAATTAAATCTTACAAATCTCTAAAAACTATCTCAACTAGTATGCCACTTCAGGCTAGATACATCTTACTTAGAGTGGAATTTGACAGATAAATTTTATTTTCTGTTATTCCTTCTCACGTCACTCATAATTAATAAATACTATGGTAATACGGATAAAAAAACTATTTTTTTTTTCATTTGTATACTGAGTATACATCCAAGTGCTTACTGACTATCCACGAATTTTGAATGTTTCCTGGGCATTTGGAACATTATTAATTGCATGCAACTGCGTTAGTAATTTTGTAAGCTTAGGGATGTAAGTTTTTGCTACCAGTTTTGTGTACTTTAGATAATATTCTATATATCTTTCTGTAGCTCGAAATTCTTTATCTGAATAATATTCAACAATCCCCAATTTTACGGCACTCTCCACCATATCACTTGCTGCTTTTCTTGTAATCATGATTTGATTACTCACTATACTTTTTGTTGTTACTAGACCACTAAAATAGTTATAAAAAATTAGATTCATAAAATAAACACGCGCATTACTTTTGTTACACCAAGTACCAATATCTTCAAATTCCTTAATTTGGCTAGGCATTCCTATGAATCGATGGATCCACATTTCTAATTCTCCTAATGCCAATCCTGCCATAATTTCATTATTCTTTATAAAAGCTTCATCCTGAAAAGGGTTAAATCTAAAATCTGTACTTTTAGGTCCATTCCTTAAGTGTGGGTCTCTTCTATCAGCTTTAAAACTTGTTTGGACTTGAATATTACCAGCTTGAGTCATTTGTATCCCCTTTCTAATGAAAGATTTATTTAATGATAGAATTTCTAATTCATTTAATTATCTTTAAGCATTATTTAAAAAATGATTTACATAAATTTTGAAAAGCAACTATCAATGAAATTATAGACACTAAAATTAGCTAATATTTTGTATTTTAAGTCAAGTAATTTGAATTAAAATAAATTATAAATGAAATAAGTTGCTCAAATATTATAACTCATTTTATCATAATTAAATAAAAATACGAAAAGGTTAATAAAATTGAAGAATTTAAACGAGTTATTTACACCATGCCTTATTTTAGACGAAAATAAGTTTTCAAAAAATATTGAACGACTAAAATCAATAGTTGATCAGAAAAATATAAATTTTCGCCCTCACCTAAAAACTGCAAAATGTATTGAAATAACTAAAAGATTTTCTGAAACATTTGGTAACCGTGCAATGGTTTCAACAATTGAAGAAATTGAAAAATTAAAAATTTGTGGAATTAATGATTTTTTATATTCTGTAGCAATAGTTCCAAATAAATTTGACAGAATAGCTCGATGCTTATCAGAAGATTGTAAGATTTCCGTTCTAGTTGATGATATTTCTATTGCAAGAGAATTAGTAGATTTTTACAAACAAACAGGTCTAAAAATAACAGCATTGATTGAATTAGATCTGGATGGACATAGGTCAGGTGTAAAATCTAACTCAAGTGAACAACTATATCAGATTGGAAAGTGTTTAGATAATGAGGGTTTATTTAGAGGTGTGATGTCACATGCGGGAGAAAGCTATAATCTATCAAATAGCAAAGATTTAAGAGAATGCGCTAGAAATGAGGCTGAACAAACTTTATTAGCTGTCTCAATTTTAAAAGAATTTTCTATAGAATGTGAACTTGTTACGATTGGATCAACACCAACAACATTTTCAGATTATCATAATGATAAAATTAATGAATTGAGAGCTGGGGTGTTTGTTTTTTTTGATTTAGTGCAATCTGGTGTTGGTATTTGCAGAACTGAAGATATAGCAATTTCTGTTTTAACTTCTGTAATCAGTATAAATAAAGATATAAATGCAATTATTATTGATGCAGGCTGGATGGCATTATCAAGAGATATTGGAAATCCATGTCACAAGGTAGATTATGGCTATGGACAGGTGTGTGATATTAATGGAAAAATAATTGAAGATTTAATTGTAGTTAATGTACAACAAGAGCATGGTATTATAAAAATAAGAAAGGGTAGCAAAGCTATACTTCCCCAAATTAAGCAGGGAGATATGTTAAGAATACTACCAAATCATGCATGTGCAACAGCGTCTGCGTACAATAGATATCATGTTATAAATGAGGAAAACAAAAATTATGAAATCTGGGATCGTTTTAATGATTGGTAGTTTTTATTTTAAATTTAACAAAAAATAATTTTGATTTAATTAACTTAAAAAAATAATATGATGTAGAAGTGAATGTAATAAACATGGTGAAAAAAAAGAAAATTTTAACTGAACTACCAAAAGGAAATGCAAAAGGTTTTCTTGGTTTTCCACTAAATTTAGACTTAGACAATTTAGACGCTCACATTGCAATTCTTGGGGTTCCATATGGATTACCATACTATCCTAATGAATTATCAAATGATCAAAGTACTGCTCCTGACATTTTAAGATCTAGTGCCCAAGACGCAGCATGGGATGAACCAAGAACTTTAAACCATTTTGACTGGGATCTTGGTGGTTCGCTTTTAGATAATAGAGATATAAAAATTATTGATTGTGGAAATGTAACTGCAGATTTTAGAGATCCGCGTGAACATTATAGAAGAGCTGAAGAAGTAGCAAGAAAGGTATTTTCTACAAATGCTACACTTATATCTATAGGTGGCGATCATGGCATCCCCATTCCAATTATGAGAGCTTTACCTAAAAATAAGTCAATTATTTTAATTCAAGTTGATGCACACATGGATTGGAGGGATGAGGTCAATGGTGAAAAAGAAGGTTATTCTAGTCCTATAAAAAGAGCTTCTGAATTAAAATCTATTAATTCTATATACCAAATTGGCTTACGTGGGGTTGGTAGTGGAAGACAGCAAGAATTTGATGAGGCTAAAGCATATGGATCAAATTTGATAAGTGCATACGAAGTTCATGACATAGGTGTTAAAGAAGTTCTTAAAAAAATTCCCGACGGAGCAAATTACTATATTACATTTGATGCCGATGGCATGGATCCTACAATAATGCCAGCGGTTAATGCTCCTACTCCGGGTGGGCTAAACTGGCTTCAAGTCAGAGAATTAATTCATGGTATTGTTAATAAGGGAAGGGTAATTGGTTTTGACTTGGTTGAAATCTCACCTTCTTTTGAAAAAGGAAATACAACAATTATTCATGCTGAAAGACTTATTTGTAATTTAATCGGAGCAATGGTTAGGGCTAATTATTTTAATTAAAAAAATTGTTAATTCGTAATCTTAGTTTTAAATAAATTATTGTTTTTTTAATTTTTAAACCTTAAATGATACCAAATTGCCGAAATAATACTTAATCATTAAAATGCAGAAAACAGAAGAGATTCAAAACCAAAAATACAGTTTTTTAGCAAAATTCTTTCATTGGGGTTTTGTCTTTTTGTTTGGGTACGGAATATTTAAACAAGTGGATGATATTGAACAATTAGAAAATATTTCTCTCCTCAAATTTGAGATATTATTTGCTTCAATTTTTTTGTTTTTTTTAATTTTACGCTTTTTTTATATGAAAAAAACACAAATGACTTCTTTGCCAGCAAAAACACCAAAACCACAAAAGTTTGCCGCAAAATTAGTTCACTACTCTATGTATATATGCCTTGCTTCTATATGCATCTCAGGATTAATGATAGGACTTTTCTTTTGGTTAGGATTAAAAAGTGGAATATTAATTGAGTTTATAATTTCGTTACATGAAAATTCAATTTCAATAATTTACTGGTTGATTGCAATTCATATTTTTGCAGCATTATACCATAGAGTTAGAAACGACGGGGTATGGAATTCAATGGTACCTATATGGAAAGAAAAAAAATAATTTAATCTGAAATACTAATTATTTTCCAAGAAAGCTAATTGATTTCCGACTTCTTCTCTTATCATAGTAGTTGATGCTTCTTTACTAGACTCTTCTCTAGCCTTTCTATGAATTTCTTTGGATTCTACGTAACCTTTTTCTGAATTGTAAATTACTAATGCACCATGGGTGAAATTATCAATCTTCCACCAGTGAACTTCTTTCACATTCGGATTTGTTCCTTTAAAGCTTGCTAACAAATTTTGCATCTTTTCATTGTTGATTTCATTTTCGTGCTTCCAAGTTGTGCTAACATAAAACATATCTTTTCTCCTCACACTTTCTATGTTGAAATATATTAGAAATCCGATTTAATTAATTAAAATTATATTACTAATAAAATAAATAACACTAATTAAAAATTAAACTTTGTATTTTTATTTATTAAATTACTTTAATAGTTGTCAGTAATGCTATATAAAATACGAAATTTTCTTTTTTACTTTAAATACACTAAAGGAGATAAAAAAATGTTAAGTTTCAAATCAAATTCTCTTAGTTGGATCGAGCTAGTAACTAATAAATTAAATAAAAACAAAATTTTTAACTTAGCTAATATAAGCACTGTTTTATTCGGGAGTATTATATTAATTATTTCAGCTAAAATTAAGGTTGATTTATATCCAGTTCCTATGACTTTACAACCATTAGCAGTTTTGATGATTGGTATGCTTTTTGGTAGAAATTTAGCCATAGCAACAATTGGTTTATATATTTTACAAGGAATTGCTGGGTTTCCTGTATTTGCTTACGGAGGTGGTTTATTATATCTCTTTGGCCCAACAGGTGGATTTATAGTCGGATTTTTTATTGCAGGTTTAGTTTTAGGTGAGTTAGCTGATCGAGGTTGGGGTAGAAATATCTTGTCTTCAATTTTTTGTATGATGTTGGGAATGTTCATCATTTACTTTTTTGGAATTTTGCAGTTGTCAGCAATCAAAGGTTTTGCATTTGCCATAATTAAAGGTTTTTACCCATTTTTAGTGGGTGATTTGTATAAACTTCTTGTTGCAGGGATTTTGGTGCCTTTCATATGGAGATTAGCTAAATAGAAAAATCATCTAATTATTAATTTTACTATTTTTAGAATTTGGGATCTAATAATTATTAGATCCCTTATTTTATTTGATAGGTATTTTCTAATTTTTATATGGTTTTGAATAAAAAGGAAAAATATGAAAAATACATCCACTGGGGTGGTTTTTATGATACTCACCATATTCCTTTTTTCTATAATGAATGCTACGGCTAAGGGTTTTGCAACTTACTATCCAATAATAGAGATTGTATGGGTGAGATATCTAAGCCAAACAGTTTTTACTACCTTAATTTTCCTACCAAATTTAAACAACATTGTAAAAACAAGAAAAATAAAACTTCACCTTTTTAGATCATTACTTTTATTTTGCGCTACAATATCAATGTTTTCTGGATTTAAGTATTTAACTTTGGTTTCAACAATCACCATTTTTCAAATCGGTCCATTAGTAATTGTTGTTTTTTCAGTAATTTTTCTGAAAGAAACAGTAGGTTATCGCAGATGGATAAGTGTTATTGTTGGATTTAGTGGTGCTTTATTAATTCTAAAACCTGGGACTGATATGTTTTCTATATTTGGTTTTTTTCCAATTTTAGCAGCAATTTTTTATGCTGGATATGCAGTTTCTACTAGGAGATTAGGTACTGAAGAAGATCCCCAGACCAACTTTTTTTATACTTCATTAGTTGGAACATTAATCTCAACAATTATTCTTATTCCATTTTTTGAACCAATTGCCATAAAGGATTTATTTTTGTTTTCCATCTTGGGAATTTTTGGAGGATTAGGACATTTTTGTTTTATTCTTGCATTAAGAAAATCTGAAGCCTCTTTTCTTGCGCCTTTTACCTATGTTGATTTAATATTTGCCACAATTTTGGGAATATTATTTTTTTCAGAATTCCCAGATGCTTATGTAATATTTGGTACAATAGTAATTGTGTCGGCTGGCATATATACATGGCATAGAGAAAATATAAATTTGAAAACAATTAAAAAGTTTACTTAGATACACAAAAATAAAAAATTATTGTGTAACTTTTAATGCTAAATTTTCTATAAAGTGGGCAGAAAACCACCTGATTGTAGAGACCACAGTTTTGAATAATGACCTCCCTTCTTAATCAAACTTTTATGAGTTCCCATTTCAACTACTTTACCATGCTCCATAACTATCAACCTATCAAGCTTATTGATGGTAGATAATCTATGAGCAATGACTAAGGCTGTTTTATCACGTAATATATTATTTAACTGGTTTTGGATAGCAGCTTCTATTTCACTATCTAATGCGCTTGTTGCTTCATCAAGAATAAGAATTGGTGCATTTTTTAATAAAACTCTTGCTATTGCTATTCTTTGCCTTTGCCCACCTGAAAGCCGCACACCCCTCTCTCCAACGAATGCAGAAAACCCTTTTCTACCATCTTTATCTTCTAAATCACTGATAAATTCATAAGCCTCTGCTTTTTTTGCTGCTTCGTATATTTCATTCCTTGAGGAAGAAGGGTTTCCATAAGCAATATTTTCATAAATTGAGCGATTAAGAAGAGCAGTCTCTTGAGTTACAACTCCAATTTGTGATCGTAGAGATTCTTGAGTTACTTGAGAGATATCCTGACTATCAATTAGAATTCTTCCAGAATCTACATCATAAAACCTTAATAATAAATTTAAAATGGAACTTTTTCCTGCTCCTGATTTTCCAACCAACCCAACTTTTTCTCCATGACTTATTTTAAGTGACAATTCCTCAAATAAGCCACCAGGTTTACCATAGTTAAATTTAACTTTATCAAAATTTATTTCACCACCTTTTAAAGACAATTCTTTCGCATTATTGGCATCAATAACCTTTGGTTTTTGCGATATTGTAAGCCTACCTTCATCTATGGTGCCGATATTTTCAAATAAATAGCTTACTTCCCACATAATCCACCAAGACATTTCAGAAATTCTCAATGTTAAAGGTAATGAAGCGGCTACAATCCCTGCCCCAATGTTACCATTTCCTAACAAATACAAACCCAATCCTAAAGTTCCTATGATAAGTAATGCATTAGCAAAAGACATAAGAACATTCATAATAAATGAAATTCTCATAACTTTTGCCCAACCAAAATTAAAATCATCAATGGAGTCAGCTGCTCCTAATTGCTCATAATTTTTTCTTGCAAATAATTTTATAAGATTAATATTTGCATAGGAATCTACAATTCGACCTGTCATTTTACTCCTAAGCAAAGAATGCTGATGACTTAATTCACGAACCTTTGGCATAAGAAAAAATAAAATTACAAGGAATATTGCTAACCATACTAAACTTGGTAAAGTCATCATAAAACTAGAATAACCTAACACAGTTATAGTACCGCCGAAGTAAAGTGTTATATATAAAATAGCTTCTAGAAATTTCATAGCTACACCACGAACAGCTTGACCCGTTTCAATAACTCTATTTGCTAATCTTCCTGATAATTCATTTGAAAAATAACCAACATCTAACCCCAACACATTCAAATGGCTTTGCCATCTTACGATATTTGCAAATCCTGTCATTATAGCCATATCCATTAGCGCTTGACTTAAAGATTGTAATGAAGGTCGTATAACTAAAAAAAACAAACCAAAAACTATTAAAAATTTAAATTCCTCTTTAATTATTAATTGAACATCCCCCACTTCAATTATTCTGCTAATAATATAACCAAAGATTACTGGAACAGCTAAATCCATAATAACTTCCAGAAATTTTAGTAAAAATACTGAAAATAAGGTAAGTTTGATTTGTGAACAATAAAACCAAATAAATTGCGCTATTTTTTTTGGTGGATTTGTTTTAAATCCAAACTTCATAGGATCAGTTAATCGTTCAAAAAAATTTAATTTATGCTTTGATCTGTTTATCATTTATAATTATCAATATATGTTTTAGAAAAATTATGATTAGAAATAAAAAATTTTATTTTAATTTATGAATTAAAAAAAAAAAATAATTTAAAGTCAAAATTTCTTGATTTTATTTATTCGCCAAGAAAGTATGGATATAAATAAAAAAAAACTTTTGATCAACTAGAAAAACTAGAAATAAATTAATTCAAAATGGTTAAGCAAAAAATAATAAATTTGAGAAATATAAAAATTGGAGGTCCAAATCCTATAGTTTTTATATTGGGTCCATGCCAAATAGAAAATAGAGACCATTCTCTAATGATCGCTGAAAAAATATCGAATATTTGTGAAAAAATCAGTGCTAAATTTATATTTAAATCAAGTTATGACAAAGCTAATAGATCATCAATTAACTCAGCAAGAGGCGTAGGTCTGGAAGAAGGCTTGAAAATCTTACAAGAAATTTCTGAAAATTTTGATTGTCCAACTATAACTGATGTTCATGAACCTTATCAATGTAAAATTGCAGCGGAAGTAGTGGATATTCTTCAAATTCCTGCATATTTGTGCAGACAAACAGATTTGCTATTAGCAGCTGGGGATACAGATAAGCCAATTAATGTTAAAAAAGGTCAGTTTTTATCTCCTACAGATATGGCGAAAGTAGCCGAAAAAATATCCAGTACTGGAAATGATAAAATTATGCTTTGTGAAAGAGGTACAACATTTGGCTATAACACGCTAGTTAATGATTTTAGAGCCTTGGATATAATGGCAGAAACAGGTTATCCAGTTATTTTTGACGCAACGCATTCGGTACAACAACCTAGTTTATTAGGGGATAAATCTGGAGGAGAAAGAAAGTTTGTCCCGACTTTATCAAGGGCTGCATGTGCAATTGGGGTGAGCGGTTTATTTATAGAAACCCATGAAAACCCTGACGAAGCACCTAGTGACGGTGCAAATATGCTAGATATTAATGATTTACCAAGATTAATTCCAACTTTATTATCCTTTGATAATATGGTTAAAAACAATATATAGAATTTAAATATTTTTAGGAGTATCGATGAAAAATACCAAGACAGTTTTAATTGATAAAAATCCAGGTAGAAACTCTCAAACTTTTGGAATTGCTCGTGAATTAGGAACAGACCTTGATTTAATACATGAACCTTCAATTGGAGTTATAGGTAATAAAGGAGATTCTCAGTGTTATCTTGGTGTCAGCAAAAAAGTAAATGTTATTCACGAAGTGTTAAAAAAAAGAATAGGAAAAGAGCCCAATCAGTTAGCAATGCGACTAATTCAACCTGAATTCAGCCTTGCTACTTCTGATGGCATTAGGAATGGTACAAAAGAAATGCGATACTCTCTAATTGGTAGAGAAGTCACTAATGATAGTGTATGTGAACATTTAAGTGCTACTGGAGTAGAAGGAATAATTGCAGTAGTCGCTTGTGATAAACCACCTGTTGGGACTTTAGCAGCAATTTTAGAGCATAATCGACCTGCTATTATCATGTCAGACGGATCAATAAGACCAGGAAAAGATAGTGTAACTGGAGAACCCTTAGATATTATAAGCAGCTATCAAATTGCAGGTAGTAAAGATGAGGATCTAAAAAAACGAATTGCACTAGAATCTTGTCCAGGCATTGGAAGTTGTGGTGGGATGTTTACATACAATACGATGCAAACTTTTATTGGGGTTATAGGTATGCAGCCCCTTCATATGGTATCTCCTGCTTCAGAAGACTCTCGTAGATTAGATGATTTCCCCAATGAATTAGTAAATTATTTGAGTAATCTAATAAAAAAAGAAATCACTCCAAGAGATATTGTAACAAGAGAATCATTAAGAAATGCAATTATAGTAGCAATGAGTGTTGGGGGATCTACAAATGTGATGCTTCATGCACCCGAGTTATCAAGAGCTGCTGGATATTCAAATTTTAATAGAGACATTATGAGCGCTAGCGAATTTAATTATTTATCTGAGTCAGTTGTCCCAGTTGTAGTAAATGCAAGGCCATTTGGTAAGTACTCCATGGTCGATATAGATAAAATGGGTGGAATCCAAGTCATCGTAAAAAACCTTCTGGATGCTGGATTACTCAATGGAGATACACTAACTTGTACAGGTGAAACATTATCTCAACAGGTAAATAGGCTATCTCCAAGTAATCCTGATGGGAATGTAATTTATAGTGTAAAAAAACCTTTTAAAAAAACTGGTGGTTTAAGATTATTAGGTGGTAATTTATCTCCTGAGTTTAGCGCAATATTAAAACTAGCCGGTGTTGAAGGAGGTCTAGAAAATGGGATATTTAAAGGAAAAGCAAAAGTTTTTGATGGAGAGCAAAGTCTATTAAATACACTAGATAACCAACCTGAGAACTTTTCAAATTTTGACATGGTAGTAGTTAGATATGAAGGACCAGTTGGAGGGCCTGGCATGCCCGAGATGTTAGATTCAACTTCAAGAATTACAGCACTATGTCGTGAAAAAAATATAGTGATAGGTTTAATGACAGATGGTAGATTTTCAGGCGGATCAGTAGGTTTGGTTATTGGGCACGTAGGACCAGAGGCTGCTATAGGAGGTCCAATTGCCTTAATAAAAGACGGCGATACTATAACTGTAGATCTAAATGAAAATACCTTAGTTTGTGATGAATTAACTAATTTTGAAACAGTTAATCAACGTAAAGATGAATGGGTAAATGAATGTAATAAAAATAAAGGGATACATCCTGCAGTTGGGATTGCCAATACAAGGCTTTTAAATAAAATGAGGTGTTCAGCTGTACCAGCTATCTTTGGGGCAGGAATGCATCCCAATCAATCGGTTTGGGTTTATGAAGAAAGAGTACCAGAAACTTCAAAATTTAAACCTGTTAATAAATTTAGAGAGTAAAAACCTTTTTTTGTCAATAAATCTTATTATACAATTATTACTTTATGAATTTTGTTTTGCAAATTTTAAAGAGTTCATATTTCTCCATAGTAATTCTATTTTTTTGTAATTTAGCAATAAATGCTAATGAAATAACTCCAAAAAGAATTATGTCTCTATCTCCATCTATTACAGAAATATTATTTGAAATAGGATCAGAAAATCAAGTTATAGCTGTCGATAGCCTATCAAATTTTCCTCCTGAAGCTCCTAAAACAAAAATTTCAGCATATGAACCTAATGTAGAAACTATTAGTTTATACAAACCTGATTTGGTTATATTATCATTTAATATTAGAAATTTAAAAGAAGCTTTAAGTAAACTAGGAATTGAAACAATTTATCTTCCTGCACCTAATAATTTTGAACAGATATTAGATCAAATTGATTTATTAGGAAAAAGGACAGGCAATACAAAAAAAGCACAAAAACTTATTTTAAATATGCAAAATAAAATGAAAGCTTTTGTATCCTTAAGAAAAAACAAAAATCCAATTAAAGTTTATCACGAAATTGATCAAAATTATTACAGCCCTTCCAAGTTTAGTTTTATTGGAGATATTTATCAAAAAATGAACTTTAAAAATATAGCAGATTCTGCTGATATTTCAGGGTTAGGTTATCCAAAACTTTCACCAGAACTTATAATTTCAGAAAATCCAGAGCTTATAATATTACCAGGTAAAAATGAAAAATATTCTGAACTTTTAAAATCTAGATCCGGATGGAGTTATATTAACGCAGTTAAAGAAAATAATATCATATTATTGCAAAAAGATATTGCTTCTAGATGGGGACCAAGAATTTTGGATTTTGTAAATATTTTAGCAGAATACTCAAATAATTGATTGTAATATTAATTATAAAAAAGCAAAGTGCCTTTCATGGAAAAAGTTTTTAAAATTTCAAGTAAGTCATTAATAATTTCAATTTCTTTAGTTTTTTTGTCTTTCCTTTTAAGTATTGGATTAGGTGCTGCAAAAATACCTCCTTGGGAGATTATTAATTTATTTATTTATTATTTTTCCGAAAACCAAGGTCAAATTGAAATTAATAAAATAAATCAAATCATTATCTTTGAATGGAGATTACCAAGATTTTGTCTGGGTTTTCTTGTGGGTGCTTCACTAGCAATTGCAGGTTGTGGCTTTCAAGGAGTGTTTAAAAATCCTTTAGCTGATCCTTTTTTATTAGGATCAGCAGCTGGTGCAGGTTTAGGAGTAACTTTAATTATTGTATATAACATAAATTTTTCTTTTTTTATAATTAATTCCGTACAAATTGGAGCATTTATTGGTGCGTTAGGAGCAGTGATGTGTGCTGCATTTATATCCATAAATGCAGGAAAAACTATCCCAAGCCTATTACTTGCCGGTGTAGCTACTGCAGCTTTTTTAACATCATGTCAAACATACTTTATGCATAAATATTATTCATCAATGCAAGAAATATATAGTTGGATAATAGGAAGATTATTAACTTCTGGATGGGATGAAGTAATTACAATAACACCGTATTTTTTAATTTGCTTTTTAATAATTTATTTATTTAGAAAAGAATTAGATTTACTACGCCTTTCAGAGGATGAAGCGAGGATGTTAGGTGGAAATCCAAATATAACTTATTTTATTGTTTTAACAGCATCATCTCTATTAACAGCTGTTGCAGTATCTTTAAGCGGATTGATAGCTTTTGTAGGGCTTGTAATACCGCATATCGTTAGACTAACTGTGAGCTCAAGTTATAGAGTAATGATACCTTTATCAGCACTTGTAGGAGGTGCCTTTTTAACATTTGCTGATACATTTTCGAGGATTGTTATATCACCAGCAGAATTACCAATAGGTATAGTTACTGCCTTTATTGGTGCACCTTTTTTTGCATTTTTACTAAAAGCATCAAAGGGATCTTTTTGATGGGATATAAAGCTAAAGATCTTACTGTCTATATAAATAATATAAATATAATTGACAAAATTTCCTTTGATTTTCCTTCTGGAAGTTATGTATCAATAATCGGTCCTAACGGTGCAGGAAAAACTACTTTATTAAAAACTTTAGCAGGTTTGTTAAATTATAAAGGATCACTCTCTATAAATAACCAAAATGTTAAGGAGTTATTCAAAAATTCTAATAATTTTAATTGTGCTTATGTCCCACAAATTATTGGTATACCTGAGGGTATGTCTCTAATAGAGTATATTTTTTTAGGAAGAAATTCATTTACTAATTGGTTTCTATCAGAGAATAAAAAAGATTATGATATAGTTGAAGAGGCACTAAATAAATTAAATTTAGGGTCAAAAAAAAATCAACTAGTTAAATCTCTTTCAGGTGGGGAAATGCAAAGAGCAACGCTTGCAAGAGCTTTAGCACAACAAGCTAATTTATTATTATTAGATGAACCTACTTCATCACTAGATTTTGCTAGGACGCAGGATTTTTATAAACTTATTACCAATCTAAATAAAGACCTAAAACTTACTATTTTTTTATCAACTCATGATATAAACAGTATTAGTAGATACTCAGAATATGTAATAGCACTTAAAGAGGGAAAGAATGTTTTTTCTGGTCATATAAATGAAATTTTAAATGAAGTTTTTTTATCTGAATTATATGAAACTAAATTAAAAAAAATAATAACTGAAGATGGATATTCTTTATTTTTTTAGTGCAGAGGTTATCAATTAGGGTATTTATTTTTAGTTATATTTGGCAAAATCGTAAGTATTTGATCCCATGTTTTTTTGGGTAAATAAATTTTATTATTTGATTTTTTCTTATTTTCTCTCTCAAGTTCCCCTGGAATTTGAATACTCCTAAAACCAGTTGCAGTTTTACAATTTATTACATCTGATAAAATTTCACTTGCTAATTCTTTCAATTGATTATCTGTATTATATATACTTGTCTTTATGGTTATAAGTAGCCAGTTTGCCTCTTTTTTAACTTTACCCAACATACTTTCAGCAATAAGTTGTGCTATAAGTGAAAGTCCAAAGCCTTTATGTTTTCCAAATGGCAAGATCGCTCCACCATCAAAATAGTGATCTGGATTTCTAGTTAAATTTCCTTTTTTATCAATTATACATCCTTCTGGTAATAATCCGCCAGCTGACTTTGCAGCATATATCAATCCTCCAGCGATCTTTGAGGTGGCAAAGTCAAGTACAACTGGACCATTCAGTCCACCGGGAAAACCTATACACCATGGATTTGTTGGTAATTTTCCTTCAATCCCTCCGTATGGAGCTACTTGAGACCATTCTTTTCTATTTCCTCCACTTATTAGAATAGTCATCAAACCTTTTTCGGCAGCATAATCTGCATAAAAACCAAGTCGACCTGTATGCCCAATATTTTTAATTGCTACAGCAGAAATATAGTTTTTTTTTGAATTAGAGATTGCTTTTTTAAATGCAAAATTCATAACTGGAATTCCTAAACCACCACCGCCGTCAATTTCAAATGTATTTGGTGAAAGTTTTTTAAGCTCAGGTTTTGCAGAAGTGGATAAGTATCCTTTTTTATACCATTCTACATATTGCAAAACACGAAATACTCCATGGCTTTCAACACCACACAAACTTGCATCAATAAGATGCTCGGATATTTCAGAAGCTTTTTTGCTTGAGCAACCTAACGATATAAATATTATTTTTAATAAATTATCAACTTTAGATACTGATAAAACTACTCTATTGTCTTTTAAATCGATTTTTGAAATTGTAGTCAAAAATTTTTCCTATAATTATAACTTAAATCTAAAGAAATATTATTCTCATATTATTACACAAATGGGTTGTTTTCAGAAGGACTTGTTGATAACCAAACAGATTTTGTTTGCATGAAACATCTCATACCTTCCCAACCATTTTCACGACCATAACCAGATTGTTTAAATCCACCAACTGGGCTTTGAGTAGAAGCATTAAAGTAATTATTAATATAAACTGTACCTGCTTCAATTCTATTTGCCATCCTCATTGCTTTTGCAACATCATTTGACCAGATACCAGCTGCAAGCCCGTAAATAGTATCATTTGCAATGTTAATGACTTCTTCTTCTTCTACCCATGATTGTGTAGAAACTACAGGACCGAACACTTCATCTTGAGATAAATCAGTTTCATTGGGAACGTTCTTAAAAATTGTTGGGCCTATATAATATCCTTCAGACTTTGATTTAGCTCTTCCATCTAATATTAACTGGTGTCCATCATTAATTGCTTTTTCAATTTTTTTCAAAATATTTTCGTAGTGTAGTTTATGAGCAATCGGCCCTATATGTGTTAAAGGATCGTTGGGATTCCCAACTTTTGCATCTTTAACAGCTTCAACTAGCAAATTAGTAAATTCTTCAATAACATTCTCATGAATCAATAATCTAGATCCAGAAATACAACTTTGTCCCGCAGCAGGAAAAATTCCTGAAATAATTCCATTAACCGCAAGTTCTAAATCACAATCAGGAAGTACAATTTGTGGAGATTTACCTCCTAGTTCCATTACTGTTGGTTTAGCACTTTTTGCAGCAATTCCTGCAACTATACGACCTCCATTGGTACCACCTGTAAAAGATACCATTCTAACATCTTCATGATCAACTAAAGGTTCAACAATTTTATTGCCAAAACCAGTTACCACATTAATAACTCCTGGAGGTAAATTAGCTTCCAATAAAACATCCATTAATTCCAAAGTTGAACAACTTGCAAACTCTGAGGGTTTGAGAACAACTGTATTACCTGCTGCTAAACAAGGTGCTAATTTCCAAATTAGTGTTCCAATAGGAGAGTTCCAAGGAAGTATTTGAGCAACAACTCCAAAAGGTTCCCATTGTAAATAATTATGAATATTAGGAACTTCCGCAGGAATAAGACTACCTTCAAATTTATCACACATACCTGAATAATAATTCCAGCTATCAACTTGCCATGAATTTTTCTGCAAACTTGGAGTAATATTTTTTGTAAGCTTCCCATTATCAGTTGTTTCGACTTTTCCAATACGTTCAGCATTTTTTGATATAGCATCTCCAATTTTTCTAAGGCACCTACCTCTTTCAGCTGGCATCATTTTAGCCCAAGGTCCATAATAAAAAGCATTTTTTGCTGCTTTCACTGCTAAATCTACATCTTCTTGACTACAATCTGGAACTAATGCCCAAGGACATCCTGTAGCAGGATTTTCACTTTGAAAATATTCTTTTGATACTGGTTTTTTCCATTCATTATTTACAAAATAATTAAATTTTTTTAATTTTGTCATTTAATTTTATCCTATTGATTCAAAACTCTGGTTTTTTAATTTCTTTTTTTAAAATTATGTCTGATGCTTTTTCTGCCATTGCTAATACAGTCGCATATAAATTACCTGTAATTTGTGAAGGCATAGCAGACGCATCACAAATCCTCAAACCTTCAATACCAAACACTTTTAATTCCTTATCTACAACAGAGTTAATATCATTTTCGTTACCCATTTTTGCGGTAGAACAAGGATGATGCCCAGTGTATGCAGTATTTCTTATCGCAGATATAATTTCTTCATCTGTGCTTATATTTTTCCAATGTCCTTTTTCTCCATTTAGATATTTACTTATATTCGGATCTGACATAATTTTTCTAACTTCTTTAACACCCTCAACAAGATCATCTAAATCTTTTTTGTTACTTAAATAGTTAGGATCTATTTTAGGGTAATCAGAAGGATTTGAACTATATAAACTTACCTTGCCTAATGATCTTGGTCTTTCAAGATTAATATCAATTTGAACCCCTGGTTTTGCCACTTTTTTTCCTCTCACCAATAATTTTCTTCCTAAAGATTGAAAGATTGATGCACTTTCACTTTCTCCATCACTTAAGTTTTCATCAATATTCATTGGCGTCATGTAAATTTGTAACTCAGGGTAATTTGGATCATTAAATGAATGGAAAAGCATAGTTGAAAATAAAGAACCTCCACCGGGTCCACTTCCATTTAAAAGCCATTGACCCATCAAAACCGCAGCACGATCAATTCTCTGATATCTTGCAGTGCTTAAATCCATTCTATCTGAACCGTATTGAATAGATACATCCAAATGGTCAGCTAGATTTTGTCCAACTCCAGGTAAATCAATAAGGGGTTTAATATCATGTGACATCAGATGTTTTGCATCACCTATACCAGATAACATAAGCAATTGTGGTGTTCCAAATGCACCCTGTGATATGATAACTTCTTTCCCTGCATAGATTTTTCTTCCATCTATAGTTTCAATACCAATTGCCTTATTTTTTTTAAATAAAATTCTGCTTACTCTTGTATTAGTAAAAATTTTTAAATTTTTTGGATTTTTTTTTAAATAAGCAATTGCTGAAGATTGCCTCACACCACGATAGGTTGTACTATCTACCCTTGAAACCCCTGATCTTTTATCTGCATTGAAATCATCCAATAATTCATGCCCTGACTCAACTGAAGCTTTTATAAAAGCCTTATCTAGTTCTGAAAAGTTTCTAGCTGGTTCAACTTTTAATGGCCCTTGATTTCCGTGAAACTTATTTTTTCGATTTATAGATCCTTCAGAATATTTAAAGTAAGGTAATAAATCTGAGTATCCCCAGCCATCAAGACCCATTTGTCTCCAATTATCATAATCTTGTGGAACTCCTCTGATATAAATCATACCATTAACTATAGAACTTCCACCCAAAGCTTTGCCTCTAGGAAAATAAATTTTTCTATTATTTAATTGGGTTTGTTTTACTGATTGATATCCCCAATCAAATTTAGGATTTCCAAAAATAAATCCATTACCAGCAGGCATTTTAATAAAAAGATTTTTACCTTTTCCTCCTGCTTCAATTAAACATATACTATCATTAGAGTTGCTTGCTAATCGTGAAGCTAATACACATCCAGCAGATCCTCCTCCTGCGATTATATAATCAAATTCTATAGACATAATTTTAATTCTTTTATTATCTGATCTGTTATTTCATTTGTTGAGCAACTGCCTTTTAGATCTTTTGTATGAAATCCCTTCTGAAGTGTTTTATCTATTGCTAATTCTATCTTTTTTGAGATTTCCTCTAGCCCAAATGAAAACTTTAACATCATTGAAATGCTCAAAATCATACCAATCGGATTGGCCGTTCCAGTTCCAACTAACTCAGGAGCTGTTCCATGTACAGGTTCATAAATACCTTTAGTTTTATTTAGTGGGGATCCACAAAGAGAAGCAGAAGGTAGCATCGCAAGACTACCAGAAATAGTAGCTGCAAGATCTGAAAATATATCACCTAAAAAATTACAAGCTAATATGATATCAAAATTTTTTGGATTCATGATCATCTGATACGCACAATTATCTGCATAAAGATGCTCTAAATTGATATTATTATAATCATTAGATACCTCTTGAACTACATCTCTCCAGAGACGATAGCTTTCCATTACATTAGATTTATCGATGGAAATAATATTTTTATTATACATTTTTGCTAATTCAAATCCACATTTAGCAAATTCCCTTATTTCACACTCATTATAACCAGCAGTATCAAATCCATAGCGCTCATCATTTTCTAGAAATTTTAAACCTCTTGGTTTTGAAAACATCACCCCCCCACACATTTCTCTTAAAATAATTATTTCAGAATTTTGTACATATTCTTTATTAAAAGGAATAATATTTTGAAGACTTTTATAGTTTTTTGCTGGCCTTATTCCAAAAAATGCTCCTAGTTTTTTTCTTAAGCACATTAAACCATCCTGTTCCTCTGGATCTCCTTTAATTTTCATTGCGTCCCATTTATGGCCACCAACGGCACCAACCAGAATAGCATCAGATACTATAGCTTTTTCAATAGTAGAATTCCTACAAAAAGTTCCATATTTATCCCAACAAGCTCCACCTATAAGATCTAAAGATATTTCAAAATCTAAATTATTTTTTTTTGAAATAGCTTCTAATATTGATAAACCAGATTCCAGAACTTCAGGACCTATTCCATCACCACCAAGAGCAAGTAATTTGTAATTCATTTTTATTAAATATACTCCATAATATCGAACACTTAACAATAACAAAAAGCCATGTGACTAATTTTAACTTGCTTTTTATCAAATAATCAAATTTGTTATTATTTTAAAAGTAATTAAGATATTCAATAAACATCAACTATAAAAAATGACAAATATAGAACTAGATCTAAAACAAATAATTAATTTAAAACAGTATCCAATTGATAACGAAATATTCATTAGAAGTTGTGAAAATGAGCTTGATCAAAAAGGAGTATTAACACTACCTAGTTTTATTAATAATCAGACTCTATTAGAACTAGTAAATGAAGCTAAGGTAAATCAATTTAAAGCGTACTATGCAAAGTCTACCCACAATATTTATTTAACTGAAATTGACAAAAAACTGCCCCTAGATCATATATTCAATTACCAAGTAGTATCTTCAAAAGGATGCATAACAACAGATCAAATCCCAAAAAATTCGAAACTAAAAAGTATTTATGGATCAACATTATTTAAAAATTTTCTTGCTAAGGTTGTAAAAGAAAAAAATATATATGAATATTCAGATCCATTTTCTTCGATCAACATCCATTACGCCAGTGATACTCAAGAGCTAGGTTGGCATTTTGATAATTCAAATTTTGCAGTTACGCTTTTACTTCAAAAACCCAAAGCTGGAGGTGAATTTGAATATGTAAAAAACGCCAGAAATATAGAAAAAAATGATATGGGATATAATTCAGTTTCTGAAATTATTCATCAGAAAAAAAACCCTACAAAATTAGATATTCAACCTGGTACTTTAGTTTTATTTCGAGGGAAAAATTCTATGCACAGAGTAACACCAACTATTGGCGAAACCACTCGAATGCTTGTTGTTTTTGCTTACAACTCCAAACCTGGCATTTCTCTATCTAAATCAGCACAAAAAACTTTTTTTGGTAGAACTAGTGATGATATTAAATAAAAACTTTTAATATAAAATAGGTAATAATAAATCTTTATCAAAATTTCCACCACATAAAAGTACTAAACTTACCTTTTGTTTTTCTGAATTTTTATCTTGCAGAAATCCTGCAAGTGCAAGAGCAGCAGATCCTTCAACCAACAAATTTTCATCCCAAGCAAGGATTTTAATTGCTTCTATTATTTGTTCTTCTGTACAGTCTATGACACTATCTATTACTGCTTTAGCCAGTGGTAAAGTGAGAGTATCTTCATCAATACCTCCCGCACAACCATCAGCCAATGTATCTAAATGAGTCGTTTCACATACTTTGCCTAGTTTCAAACTAGCTGAAAGCGCTCCAGAATTTTTAGCACTTACTCCAATTATCTTTGTTTTGGGAGAATGATATTTAATAACACTACCTATTCCAGATATTAAACCTCCACCCCCCATTGAAATATAAACATTATCTATTTTGGGTAATTGCTCAAGTAATTCAAAACCTATCGTACCCTGTCCCGCAATAATATCAATATCATTATAAGGAGAAATATAATCAAACTCACCATTTTCAGCTAATGATCTAGCATGTTTTTCAGCTAATCCAGAATCCCCAGGGTTTAGTATAATTTTAGTACCATAACCCTTTATTAATTCTAGTTTGGATTTAGAAACTTTTTCTGGTAAAACAACAGTAAGGTTATGACCGGTCACTTTTGCAGCATGAGAACACGCGATGCCGTGGTTACCAGAAGAAGCAGTTATTAGTTTTGTATTTTTTTCGACTTTTTTTATTTTTGACAAAGCTCCTCTTAATTTAAAAGAGCCTGTATATTGAAAATTTTCTGCTTTGAAATAAAGCTCTCTTTCCTCATCTAATTTTAATCTACTTCTTAAACAAGGCGTTTGAATAATAGAATTTAAAATCAAATTTCTACTATCCCTAGAGTTTTTGGCTAATTTAAAAACTTTATCAAAAATTGTCTTCACTCTTTTTTAAGTTGCTTTCTTACAAAGGCTGAGCTTTTTCAACCAGTTTTACAAAAAAACTGGCACCTATGGGGGATAATTCATCATTAAAATCATATTCTGGACTATGTAAGGCTGGGCCATCTCCCTGGCCAACGTGCAGGTAGGCTCCAGGTCTTTCTAAAAGCATATAAGAAAAATCCTCAGAACCCATGATAGGTGGAGCATTCCCGTCAACCAAGCTAGATCCCGATATCTCAGTTGCCACTTCTACAGAAAATCTTGTCTCTTCTTCATGATTAAAAGTAACTGGATAACCAATATTATATTTTAAATTAATTTCGCAATTAAATGAGATTTCAGTGCCGGAACAAATAGACTTAAATCTTTCATGCACAAGTTTTTGGGTAACTTTATCAAGCGTTCTTACGGTACCATTGATAAATGCCTTGTCAGGTATAATATTGTGCGTTGTACCAGAATGTATCTGAGTGATTGAGATAACAACATTATCCAATGCAGATAAGTTTCTTGAACTAATTGTCTGTATGGATTGTGCAATTTGAAGAGATGCAGCTATGGGATCAAATGTTTCCTCTGGATTTGCTCCATGCCCACCTTTTCCTTTTATTTCAATAGTAAAATCATCTGCAGCAGCCATATTTGGACCAGGATTTGTTTTAAAAAAACCTAATGGTAAACCAGGTGCATTATGTAATCCATATACTTGATTTATAGAAAAGGTATCCATAATTCCTTCTTCACACATCACCTGGCCACCCCCACCATCTTCTTCTGAAGGTTGAAAGATTAAAGCTACCTTACCAGAAAAATTTTTGGTTTCATTTAGATATTTTGCAGCCCCCAGTAGCATAGTCATGTGTCCATCGTGACCACAAGCATGCATTATACCATCTTTTTTTGATTTGTATGAATGCTGTTTAATTTCTTGTAATGGCAAAGCATCCATGTCTGCTCTTAATCCAATTGTTTCACCTTCTTGTTTTCCATTGATGATTGCCACTATTCCCGTTTTAGCAATTCCAGTATGAATTTCACTTATACCAAACTCTTTCAAACGCTTAACTATAAACTCTGCAGTTTCATAACAATCAAATTTTAATTCAGGATTTGAATGTAGTTCTTGTCTCCATTGTTTCATTTCTTCTGCAAAATTGGCTATCCTATTAATAATTGGCATTTGATCCATCCAAATAAATTTATATATCTTATTTTTAAAATATATTATGCTAAGTTTTTTGTAAAACTATTATAGTAACATCAGTATAATTGGTTTATTCAGTATATTTTTATGTGATTAAGCAGGTTATTTATGAAAATTAAAAATAATAATAATTCAGTTTTAATTACTGGAGGAACACAAGGTCTAGGCTTCGAAATTGCAAATAAGCTTATTGAAAACGGTTGTAAAGAAATAATTATAGCCGGTAGGAATAAAAGAAAAGGTGCTCTAGCAGAACAAAAACTTTTAAAGAAAAATGTTAAAGTAAAATATATAAAGACTGACTTAGAAAATGTAAAAGAATGTCATAACTTGATTAAGGAAAGTATTAAATATTTTCCAAACCTTAATTGTTTAGTTAATTCTGCTGCAGTAACTACTAGGGGTAGTATAGAAAACACTTCTATTCAATTATGGGAGCAACATATGAATATTAATTTAAGAGCTCCTTTCATTTTAATGCAGGGCCTAATTAAAAAGCTGAAAAAGAATAAAGAACCTGGATCTATAGTTAATATAGCTTCAACTTCATCTTACGTTGGACAAAGTTTTCTAACTGCATATTCTACATCCAAAGGGGGTCTTTTAACATTATCAAAAAACTCTGCATTAGCATTACGTAAATACAAGATTCGTGTAAATGTGGTTGCCCCTGGATGGATGAATACACCAGGAGAAGACGAAATTCAAAAAAAATTTCATGGAGCATCTGACGACTGGGTCAGAAAAGCCGAAAAAACATTACCAATGGGAGAACTTGTGGATCCAAAAAAATTAGCACCTCTAGTTACTTATTTATTAAGTTTTTCATCCGGAATTATTACAGGTGCAATAATTAATTATGACCAACAAATCATAGGTGCAGTACCAGAGTAAAATTTAATCCCTACAACCATCCTCCATCAACTACAAAAGATTGGTTAGAACACGCTGATGCTTCGTCAGATGCCATAAAAAGAACAAATCTTGCTATATCTTTAGGAAATAACTTACGCTTAATGCATTGACGATCCATCAGTTCTTTTTCACTTTCTGGAGTTAACCACATATCTACTTGTCTTTCTGTCATTATCCATCCAGGAACAACACAATTAACACGAATATTTTTTGGACCCAAATCTCTAGCTAACCCTCTCGTTAAACCTTGTATTGCAGATTTTGCAGTTGTATAACATGGCATTCCTCCCTGACCTATCATCCAACTTGTAGATCCCATATTTATGATAGCGCCACCACCATTTTTTTCCATATCACTCACAACTGCTTGAGAAGCGAATAATTGATGTTTCAAATTAGTAGCAATTCTCTCATCAAAATATTCTGAAGTTACACTTTGCAGACTATGCCTATCATCTCTGGCAGCATTATTAACAAGAATCTGAATTGGTCCAAATTTAGAACTTATTTTTTTAATAGAATTTTTTAGTTGTTCAATATCTCTTAAATCACAAAATTCAAAATGTAAGTTATCAGTATTTAAATCTTTAATTAACTTTATGGAATCTTTCTCATTAAAATCTAAAAATGCAACTTTAGCACCCTGTTTGATAAAGGAGCGAGTAATAGACTCTCCTATTCCAGAACCTCCACCAGTTACTACTACTACCTTGTTGTTTAAAGAAGGGTAAACAGCTTCATTTGACATTTATAAACTCCAATTGTTACTAATGAAATTAAAATGAGTGAACTTATAATTAAAAAAATTGAATGCTTTAAATTGATTTATTCAAAACCCAATTTTTAATTCTTAATATTCTCTCATATATCATGGGAAATAATTTTTTGTAATCATTTATTTCAAGTTTATTTTTGTTTTGTGGAGATTTAATACTTTTTTAACAATCGTAAGTCAAAGATCCAGATTGATGAAGTAAAAATTAAGTTGATTAAAAATCTTTGAGTTTTTAAAAATAAGAATCCTTTAAATTAATTATTTGCTGATTATAAATTATAAAAACCTTTGTTTCTTTATTAATAATATTGGGAAAAGCATTATTATTAATGTCTAGTCCTCCTGTAAAAGTTCCAAAAGAAGGTAATATAATTTTATTTTTTGTTACAACAAAACAAGAAGATCTAATTCTAATGCCTTTAAACTTTGTATTTACTATTGGGTGAAAATGTCCACTTATTTCCAATTTTTCATTCGAAGACATTTGATGAGTAAATGTTATATTCCTCAATTTATAGTAAGGATCTAGTTTTAGGTTTGGAAATACGAGTTCTTCATCATGATTTCCACTAACCAAAATAAAAGAGTTCTTTTTTAATAATGAAAAGATTTGCTTTTTAACTACTTCCGACATTCTTAATAATCCATTTTTGTCATGAAGAGTATCACCTAATAAAAGAATTTTTTTAGGAGAAGTTATTTTAATTATTTCCTCAAGTCTTTTGATTGTATCAAGAGAATCGTATGGGGGTAGAAAAGTACCTTCCTTATTAAAACTACTGCCTTTCTCAAGATGCAAATCAGAAGCAATTAATATTTCTTCTCTAGGCCAGAAAATAGTCCCTGAAGGAAGAATTTCAAAGGTTTCACTAGCAAATTTTATTTTAAAATGCTGCATCTTTAAAAAATTTATTTTCTCGCATTTCATCTAAAATATCATCTTTACCTATTGAATGACCTATACTCTCTTTAGTAACGTCAAGTATAATAGGTAATGAAAATGGTGAAATTTGATCCAAATATTTCACTAAAATGTTCTCTTGCATGAGATGTAAAGTCTCTCGCAGCCTTGAACCATCTATAAAACCATCCATAGCATCTTCTTTTACTGCTTCTAATAATACATGTTGTGAATCATATTTAATCAATACCTCATAAATTAGATCAGTACTAAATAAAACTTGTTTTCCTGTTTTTTCTGCTCCAGGAATACGCTTTTCTACTAGTCCCGAAATTAATGCAACATCCCTAAATAATCTTTTCAATAATGGCGTATCTTGCAACCATTCTTCAAATTCCTCAAAAACTATATTTGCATCTAATAGATTATTTACATTTTCAGGTTTTTTAAAAGACCAAATTGCTAATCCATAATCGTTCATAGAAAATCCCATAGGTCTAAATCCAGCTCTTTTCATTCTTCTTAAAAGAAGAAACCCCAAGGTTTGATTAGCATTCCAACCCAAAAAAGAATGTATTACTGTATAAAATCTTCTTTTATAGGGAAAAATTTCTACAATCATATTTTTTGGATTTGGTAATATTGATTGTTCTTCTTGATAATTCAACCAATCTTGAATTTGTTTTGGAAGTTTTTTCCAGAAATTTTTATTTCCTATAATTTCTCTTACAGACTTAGATAATTGGGTAGATAAAGGAAGCCTACCACCAGCATAAACTGTAATCTTGGCTTCTTTATTTTTTGATTTTTTTACATAAACACTTAAACCTTCTACTTTTTCAAATTCTAAAACTTCTCCTCCAAATATAAAAGTATCACCTGGAGAAAGATTAATTATAAAATTCTCTTCAATTCTTCCAAGTGTTTTTCTTTTAAATTTAACAGTTAACATTGGAGCTTCTATTATTGTACCAATGTTCATTTTATATCTTCTTATATCGGCTTTTGAATTTATTGTTATATGACCATTTTCAAGAGTTTTAAGTCTTCTATATTTTTCATAATTTTTTAAGGCATAACCGCCATCTTTCACAAAATTTAATACTTTCAGAAAGTTTTCAAACTTTAAGTCTTTATATGGATATGCAGATATTACCGTCTTATAAAGTGTGTCAGGACAAAAACTATCTGAGCAGGCAGTTCCGTAAATATGCTGAGCCAAAACATCTAATGCTCCCTTTTTAATAGGAAGATCATCTAAATAATTTTTGTTTATTGCATTTATTGCTGCAAAACATTCAAGATATTCAAATCGATTTGTGGGAACTAGAATTGCTTTACTAGGTTGATCATATTTGTGATTTGAACGTCCAATTCTTTGTATTAATCTATTTAAACCTTTTGGGGCTCCAATTTGAATAACTAGATCTATTTCTGCCCAATCTATTCCAAGGTCTAGAGAACTAGTGGCTACAACACAATCTAGAATACCATCACTCATTTGGTTCTCAACTTTTTTTCTTAAGCCCAGATCTAATGAACCATGATGAATAGCTATTTTATAATTGTTAGTATTAATGTTCCAAAGTTCATGAAATATAAACTCAGCTTGTCCCCTAGTGTTAACAAAAATAATTGTTTTTCCAATTCCAAGTAACTTTTTATAGATTTCTACAATTGCATGAATGCCCATATGACCTGACCATGGGATTCTGTTATCTGGTTGAAAAATCTTAATATCGGGAGGAGTAAGTTTTTTTATTTGAATTAAATCAGTTTTCTCCTGTGAAAGCCAATTCATCGCAAAACTTGGAGATTTTATAGTAGCAGATAATCCAATTCTTTTTACATTATTTGCAATTTTTAATAATCTAGCAAGATTCAGACTTAGCAAATCACCTCTTTTGTTATTTAAAAAAGTATGAATTTCATCAACTATGACATACTTTAAATCTTTGAATAGTGTACTTGCAAATTGATTAGATAATAAAAGAGACAATGACTCTGGAGTAGTCATTAAAAAATCTGGAGGATTTTTTATTTGTTTTAACTTTATATTTTGCGAAGTATCACCAGTTCTTGTTTCTAAATTTATAGGAAGATTAAGTTCTTTAATGGGTTTAGAAATATTTCTGTGGATATCTATTGTCAAAGCTTTAAGGGGAGAAATGTATAAAGTATTTATTGTAGATTTTTGTCTATCATAATTAAAACTTAATAAAGATGGTAAAAAACCAGTTAGGGTTTTGCCTGTACCTGTGGGAGATTGTACTAAAACAGAATTGTTTTTCTCGATCGATTTTAGTATTTGAATTTGATGAGGAAACCATTCCCAACCTTTATCAATTATCCACTGATTAATGGGATGGGATTTAAGTTTATAAAATAATTTCTTATATTCTATGTTATGGGAATTATTAATCATAAATTATATATAGAAACAATTAATGCATATATCGACCCTATGATGGCTGTAGAAAATGCAATTATTACTCATGGTCATGCAGATCATGCTAGAATAGGTCACCAAAATGTATTAGCGACACAAAATACCATTGATATAATGAAAATAAGGTATGGTGATAAATGTGCAGGCTCTTTCCAATCCATAGAATACCATAAACCATTAAAAATCAACAATTTAAATTTCACATTTTTTCCAGCAGGACATATTCTTGGCAGTGCACAAATTTTAATTGAAACTAAAAACAGTCGCTTATTAATAACTGGAGATTATAAAACTTCACCCGATAGCTCCTGTCAAAGCTATGAATTAGTTGAGTGTGACCAATTAATTACTGAAGCAACATTTGGATTACCAGTATTTCAACACCCTAAACCAGAAAATGAAATAAAAAAAATATTAAAAGCTTTTGAAAAAAATGATACTAAAACCTATATAATTGGGGCTTACGCACTAGGAAAATCACAACGAGTAATAAAATTACTACGTGATGCTGGTTACGATGAAACAATTTATTTGCATGGATCCCAATTAAAAATCTGTGACTATTATATATCCCAGGGAATTAATCTTGGTAACTTAGAGCCTGTTTCTTACAAAAAAAGTGAGGATTTTGAGGGTAAAATTGTAATTGCTCCACCCTCAGCTTTAAAAGATAAATGGTCAAGACGTTTTTCAGATCCAGTAATATGTTATGCATCAGGTTGGATGTCTATTAAACAAAGAGCAAAGCAAAGCTTAGTAGAAATTCCATTAATTATATCTGATCATTGTGATTGGAACGAATTAATTACAACCATAAAAAGCTGTAAGACTAAATCAGTCTGGGTAACGCATGGTAGAGAAGATGCTTTAGTATATTGGTGTAAGTCAAATAACATAAATGCTGAACCTCTATACATGCAAGGTAGAGAAGAGGAATAATAATTGAAGACCTTCTCCTCTTTATTAGAAAAGTTGTTGTTTACTCCAAGCAGAAATAGGAAGAAATCAGCTCTGAAGGAATACATAGGAAACACTCCAGATCCAGATAGAGGGTACGCTTTAGCTGCTATTACTGGTGATTTTAAGGTAAAAAATATAACTGCCAGTTTTTATCACGAGTTAATTAAAGATCAAGTTGATTACGAATTGTTTAAAATGTCATATGACTATGTTGGAGATTTAGCAGAAACTATTTCATTAATTTGGCCAATAAAATCTGTAAAAATTCAAGATGAATTATCACTTCATGCTTTCATTAATTTAATAAATGAAAACTCAAAATCTGAACAAAAGAAAATAATTTTAGATTTAATGAATAAATCTAATGCAAATGAAAGGTGGTCCATAATAAAACTTACCACTGGTGGTTTTAGAATTGGAGTCTCAGCAAAATTGGTCAAATTAGCATTAGCAGAGTATGGAAATAAAAATATCGAAGATATTGAAAGAATTTGGCATGGATTATCTTATCCCTATCTAAACTTATTTGAATGGCTGGAAAATAAATCATTCAAACCAAAAATAAAGTTTAGTGATATGTTTCATCCTATGATGCTCGCTCATCCAATTAATGAAGAAAAAGATTTTAATAAATTAAAACCAAGTGATTTCTTTGCAGAATTAAAATGGGACGGGATTAGAGTTCAATTAGTTTTAGATAATAAAAATAAAAAAGTCTATTCGAGAACAGGGGATGAGATTTCACAATCATTTCCAGATATAATAAGCAATATTAATGGGAATGCCGTTTTAGATGGAGAATTACTTGTCGGAAGGAAATTTAAAGCTCTTCCATTTAATTTTCTTCAAAAGAGACTAAACAGAAAAAAACCTTCAAAAAAAATCATTAATGAAATCCCTGCATTTGTAAAATTATATGATATTTTATTTGAAAACGGTAATGATCTTAGAGATTTACCACTTAGTAAAAGAAGGTATATTTTATCAAATTGGTTAAAATTAAATCCGTCGGAATGTTTAGACATTTCAAAAATTATTGATTTTAAAGACTGGAACGACCTTAAGCAGATTAAAATAGAAAGCACCGAAAAGTTTAATCAAGAAGGCTTAATGATTAAATCTAAAAATAGCGTATATTTGTCAGGCAGACCAAGAGGACTTTGGTTTAAATGGAAAAAAAACCCTCTCTTTTTAGATACCATACTGATGTATGCACAGCGTGGCCATGGAAAAAGAAGTTCATATTATTCTGATTTTACTTTTGGTGTGTTGAATGACAACGCAATTGTACCCATAGGAAAAGCTTATTTTGGGTTTACGAACGAAGAGTTAAAAAAATTAGATAATTGGGTTAGAAAAAACACTATCAATAGGTTTGGTCCGGTTCGAGAAGTAAAAAAGGAATTAGTATTAGAAATTGCATTTGATAGTATTAATGAAAGTAAACGACACAAATCAGGTTTAGCATTAAGATTCCCACGAATACATCGCATACGATGGGATAAACCAACCAATGAAACAGATTATTTAAAAGACATAAAAAAAGCTTTTTTCTAACATTTTAATGAATAATTTATTTTTTTATTTAAGTCGTTAATACACCTTTTGATGGAAAAAAATTTGATTAAAAGCTGTAGATGTGAATAAGGGAGATCTAGTTTTATTCCCATCATCTTTATTCCATCATACAATTCCATTTAAAAGTAATGAAGAAAGATTTACCTTTGCCTTTGATATTATACCTCAAAACTAGTAATTTAGATTTGGAGTATTCCTACTATTGGAATAAGCAAAAGGGACGCAATAAAAGTCCATAGGATTGATAGAGCAATTGCCTCTGTTTTAACGTTATATTTTGGTGCAAATGTAAAGGCCATTAGTCCTACAGGAGCTGTTGCTACCATGAGAGTTGTTCTTGAATCTTCTATTAAATGTCCTCCAAGAATTAATATTATAACAATTGCAAATATAGGATGAACAATTAATCTCAAAAAAGTGATAAAAACTGCAATCTTAACCTGATCCCACTTTATCTTCTTAGAAAGAATTATTCCAAGTGCGAAAAGAGCACATGGAGCTGCTGAAAGAGAAATAAATTCAAACGTTCTTTCAATACCAATAGGTAAATCATATGGAATTAGAATAATAATAAGTCCTATTATTAAACCCAATAGAGGCGGATTTACAGATTGTTTTTTTATTAATTGAATTAGAGATAAATCTTTAGCAGATGCTAAATCTAGAAGTAAAATTGTTAGGGATAGTAATAAAACATCCATTGCCATAATTGTTATAATCGAATTTATTTGTGAAAATGGAAATTCTAAAATAGCAATTGGATAGACATACAAAACATGATTAGCAAACGAGGCTGCAGCACCTATTAAAATAGCTTCAGTCATTTTGGATTTAAAAAATTTCTTTGCAGTAAAAAAACCCAAAAAATATAATGTTAATTCAGTTATCAAGTATTTTATGTACAAGGGAAAATTTATATTCGTAAAATCTAATTTAAGAATAATATCAGCACTCATTGCTGGAACAGCTACTAATCCAACAAATTTTAAAATAATATTCGCTTCAACTACTTCAAAAAAATTTTTCTTTCCTAAAAAAAAACCAAAGAAGCAAATAAAGGATACAGGAATAACACCATTAATAAGTAAATTAAAAAATTCAAATAAATCAAACAAAATCTTTCAACCCTTATAACAAAAATTTTTTTTAGATTGTTGTACACAAAATTTGATATATAAATAAAAAAATATTATCAATTTTATAGAATTTAACCTCAAAAATATGGCTTATTATTTTGGATATGGATCAAATATGTCTCAAGAATATCTTGAGAAAGTTAGAAATGTATATCCAACAAAAAGTACCATAGCACATCTTAAAGATTATACACTTAAAATAAACTTGAAAGGTCCTAATTTTGTAGAACCAGGGTTTGCAAATATAAGTTATCAAATTGGATCTAAAGTTGAAGGCATACTTCATGAAATAAGTGACCTCGAATTAAAAAAAATAATAGCATCGGAAGGGCCAGAATATGAAGTATCTGAAATAACAGTCTATACAAATGATAAAAGTTTTCTAGCCAAAACCTTAATATGGCCTACGGATTTATTGGAAGAGTTACCAACTTCAAGAAGATATCTAAACCTTTTGTTAAAAGCTGCAAAGAAAAATGGACTAAGCAATGGTTATATCAAAGAAATTGAGAAAAAAAAAGCTGTATACTACCCCTTTTTATCAGAATATTATAGAATTTATGCATATTTTTGGGTAAAAAGTAGGGCAAAAAAAGTCAATAAATAAAACCTTACAAATTTGTATCATTTAAAAGTTTTTTTGCCTTTGTCGATAGTGCGAAATTTAATTCTTTCATTATTTCAAATCGATCAAATATCTGATCGTTTTTAAAGAAAATTTCTCTTAAAACAGCCCCAAACATTTTTCTGAATTCTGTACCAATATTGAATTTACGTACGCCATAATTCTTTGACATTTTCATTCTATCAAGAGGATTAATGCCTGATCCTCCATGAATTACTAAGGGAGTATTTGTAACATTATTGATTTTAGCAAGAAGATCATAATCAATAATTGCAGAATTTTTATTTTGCAAATGTGTATTACCTACTGAAACAGCCAACGCAGTTACTGGCAATTGCTGTGTCAATAATTTAACTTCCTCAGGGGAGGTCATTTTATTTTTACTAGAATCATTATATCCTACGTAACCTAATTCTACTTCCAGGCAAGCATTATACTTCTGAGTCAATTCATAAATTTTGAAGGATTGTTCAAGATTTTTTTCAAATGGCAGCTTTGAACCATCATACATAATCGAAGTAAAACCAATATCTAAAGCTTTTTTACATATCTCATAATTCTCTCCATGATCTAAATGAGGAACAACTTTGACATTTGCCTCTTTACCTAATTTTTCAAACATAGAATAAATCACTTCAAGTGGCATATTCTTTCTGAAGCCTGGACCAGATTGTAAAATTATACCTGAATCAGTCTCTTGGGCGGCTTCAACAAATGAACAAGCATCTTCCCAACCTTGTACGACAAATCCTATTACGTAGGTATTATTTCTTCTTGCCTCATCTAGGAGATTTTTTAATGAAGTAATACTCATTTAAATTTGGCAACCATATCCTTAATTCCAGGAATAAGATCTACTTGATACTCATGAACTGGTTGAAAAAATTGTACTAAGGGTCGCTGACTATATCCTGCTAGGATAGTAAAATAATACATTTCATAACCTGGTAAGACACATACCGGGTGATATCCATTAGAAATACAAAACGTAGAGCCATTAACTATATGAAAAGCTTTGCCATGATCTTCCTTTTCTGACTGTAGCAATTGAAGTGCCGAGCCATGATTGGGTTTAAACCTAAAATTGTATGTTTCATCATGTTTTGTTTCTAAAGGCAATCGATCAGTGTCATGCTTATGACTTGGAAAGCCCGACCATCCACCCGCACCTACTGTAAAAAGTTCTGAAACTAACAATCTGCCAACCTGATTGCTTTGTTTTTGCCCTAAAAGATGCTTTATTTTTCTATGTGTTTTTGTATCATCAGAACCATATTGTATCAAATCAATATCATCTGAACGGACTACAAAAGGTTCTAAAATTTTATCATATTTTGCACCTGCTATAAATAATTCACAGTTTTTACTAACGCATTTAATTAAAGATTTTTGATTACAAGGTATGTAAACACACTCAGGTTCACCATCCCAAACATCTGTGATCCTGTTTCCTACGTTTTCAAAAGTTTTACCACCAATATTTACTTCAATAGTGCCTGTTGCAGGAACAATGCATATTTCATAGTATTTTAGACAAATTGAAAATTCCTCATTCTTAGATAATTTGACTATATTAAAATAAATATTTGGAACAATATTGTTTTCGATATCAATTATTGGCTTATTGTCATTATCAAAAGGTGGTATGTGCATAGTCTTTCCTAATTATAATTCTTAATAAATTCTTCAATTTCTGTTAAGTCTGGCATTGCATTAGAACAACCTACTTTTGTCACTACTATTGCGCCAGCTGCTGCTCCATATTTAATACTTTCAGAAAGTATATTCCCTTTCATTCTTGAAGAGCAAAAGCTTGAAAGAAAAGCGTCTCCTGCACCTGTTGGTTTAATTGAATTCACTTTAAAACTTTTTAACAATTTTTTCTTTTTATTATTAAAATAGTATAGGCCCTCTGAACCCATTTTATAAATTGTAATGATGTCGTATTGTTTTGACATTTTGGATGCTAGAACAAAACCCTGATCTTCACCAGATGACATAAAATTAAATTCCAGATCATTTCCTACTACTATATTAGATAACATAGCAGCAGAATATAAGACCTTTTCAGCCTCTTGATTATCTTCCCATGATCCATGCCTATAATCTATATCTAATATAATTTCTATTTTTTTTTTCATACCCATTTCCATCAAATACAAAACTGTTTCCCTTGATGGGTCACGTGATAATGATGTCCCTGTAATAATTATTAAACGATAGGAATCAAGATCCACGTTTTTCAAATAAGATTCATTTAAAAAAAGGTCTGCTGGGTTGTCTCTATACAAAACTGCTTTTGTAGCATTCCCCATAGTATCTACAATTGCAAGAGTATTTTTTGAATTAGAAACCTTAAATAAAAGCTCAGTATTTATACCAAGATCTTTACAACTATTTATTACAAAATCTCCAATTGAGTCATCAGAAATCGTTGAAAATAAATCAACATCATTCCCTTGCTTAGCTAATCCAGCTGCTATGTTTGCAGCAGAGCCTCCTAATTGTGAAATAAATTTGGTTGCATGTTCAATAGGGGTGTTAACAGGATCAGCGTATAAATCAAGACCTGCTCTACCGATAACTAGTATTTTTTCTTGGAGTTTTTTCATAGATAAATTTTTTTAAAATAAATTCAATAAGATCGAGGTAACTTTAACACATGTTCAGCAATATAGCTTAAAATTAGATTAGTTGAAACTGGAGCAACTTGATATAACCTTGCTTCTCTATACTTTCTTTCAATATCATATTCTTTAGCAAAACCAAATCCACCATATGTTTGAATACACATTTCTGCTGCTTCCCATGATGCTTCTGAACAAAGTAACTTTGCAAGATTAGCCTCTTCACCAGGATTTTTACCTTCATCATACAAATTTATTGCATTCCATAGCATAAGTTCTGCGGCACGCATTTTAGAATAAGCCTTGGCTATTGGAAATTGAATTCCTTGATTTTGACCAATAGGACGATTGAATACTTTCCTATCTTTGGAGTAGTCCGTAGCCATTTTCAAAAACCATTTTGCATCACCAATACATTCTGCAGAAATTAAAATTCTCTCAGCATTCATTCCAGATAGAATATATTTAAATCCCTCATTACAATCTCCAATTAAATTATCTGGGGAAACAGCTAGGTTTTCAAAAAAAATTTCAGTTGTTGAGTGATTCATCATTGTTTTTACAGGTTTTATGATCAAGGATTTTCCAAGATGCTCTCTCATATCAATAAGAAAAACTGATAAACCTTGAGTTCTCTTTTTCACCTTCTCAAGAGGCTTAGTTCTAGCTAGCAAAAGTAACAAATCTGAGTGTTCGGCTCTCGAAGTCCAAATTTTCTGTCCATTTATAATGTAGTTTCTACCGTCAAATACTGCGCTTGTATTCAGAGATAGAGTATCAGAACCACTATTTGGTTCAGTAACACCAAAAGCCTGTAATCTTAATTCACCAGAAGAAATTTTGGGAAGAAAGTGTGATTTTTGTTTCTCACTACCATGCCTTAAAATTGTACCCATAGTATACATTTGAGCATGACAAGCTGCAGCATTCCCACCAGAGCAATGAATTTCTTCCAGGATAACAGCACCTGCTGATAATGGAAGACCAGCACCTCCATATTGTTCTGGAATTAAAGATGATAAGAAACCAGAATTGGTTAATTCTTTAACAAATTCACCTGGATAAAGATCTTTTTCATCACAAGTTTGCCAATATTTATTGTTAAATTTAAGACACATCTTGGTAACTGCATCTCTAATTTCTTGATGCATATTATTAGTACCCATATAAGCTTTCCTAAATAAAAATATATAAATTACTTAAAGTTAGTATTTAAATAATATAATATAAAAAATAAATAGTTAATAAAATTGAGGAAAAGTTTTCAAAAAATGGCTATTACAGATAATGAAACAATATCAATTAATTATATTGATGATGAAATCATACTTTGCACCTTGAAAAGACCAGAAGTATCAAATGCATTTAATTCAATAATGGCTAAAGAAATTTATACCTTTCTTGAAGATTTTTCCATAGGAAATAAAAAAGCAAGAATAATTATTCTAACAGGGCACGGGAAAAAAGCATTTTGTGCTGGTGGTGATCTGAAAGAAAGAAATAAAATGACATCTGAAGAATGGTTTATTCAACATAAATTATACGAAAGAATGATGAGAGCAATAAAAGATTGTTCTATTCCTATAATTGCAGCAGTTAATGGCGCAGCATATGGTGGAGGTTGCGAAATAGTTTCTGCTGTAGATTTTGCCTATGCTGCTAAACATTCTTTGTTTGCTCAAACTGAAACAAAATTAGGAATTATTCCAGGAGCTGGAGGGACTCAAAATCTGCCACGTGCCATTGGTGAGAAAAGAGCATTAGAACTTATATTAACAGGAAAAACTTTTACAGCTTTAGAGGCAAAAAATTGGGGGCTAGTCAATGAAGTATTTGATGGAGATCAACTTATGATAGAAGTAACTAAAATTGCAAAAAAAATAGCAAAAAATGCACCTCTTGCAGTAAAGCAAGCAAAAAATTCAATAAAAAAAGGGTTAAATATGTCATTGTCAGATGGACTTTTTTTTGAAATTGAGTGTTATAACAGAACTATACCAACAAAAGATAGACTAGAAGGTATATTGGCATTTAATGAGAAACGACCCCCTAAATTTAAAGGACATTAATTGTGTCTGATGTTTTAATTAGAGAAGTTGGTCTTAGGGACGGTCTACAACTAGTTAAAAATATATTACCAACTGAAAAAAAAATTAAGTGGTTAAATAAGCAGTCACTTCTCAATTTTAAAGAAATTGAAGTTACCTCATTTGTACCTAAAAAAGTTGTCCCTCAATTCTTTGATGCTAAAATAATACTTAATGAAGCAAATAAAATTTCGAATTTAACTAGTTCTGTACTAGTTCCAAATCTATTTGGGGCCAAAAAAGCCCTAGAATTAAACGCACAAAAAATAAATTATGTTCTATCAGCTAGCGAATCCCATAATAAGGCAAATGTCAATAAAGACGTTAATTCATCAATTAATGAATTAAGTGAAATTGTGAATTATAATAGGAATTTAGAAAAAAATAGTAAAATTGGCGTTGCAATTTCTACAGCATTTGGTTGCTCAATAGAAGGAGAAATCTCCAACTTAAAGGTTCTTAATTTAGTTGAAAAAATACTAAAAATAGGAGTAGACGAAATTACAATTGCAGATACTGTTGGATATGCAAATCCTAAACAAGTAAGAATGCTATTTAAAAAACTTATAAATTTGACTGATAATCTTAAAATTTTTGCTCATTTTCATGATACGCGAGGTTTAGGAATTGTTAATGTTCTAACTGCATTTGATTTGGGAATAAGAAAATTTGATAGTTCTTTACTTGGATTAGGGGGGTGTCCTTTTGCGCCAGGGGCCTCTGGTAATGTTGCGACTGAAGATTTAATTTATCTATTTAATTCTATGAGGGTATCGACAGGTATTAATTTGGAGGATTTGGTAATTTTGTGCAAAAATATAAGTAATTTTTTTCCAAATGAGGTAGTAAATGGAAGAATTTTATCAGCTGGGATACCAAAAAATTATTATTAATTATTATAATTATATAAACAACTTGTAATCAAATTTTTTACTATATTACTCCATTTTTTTTGACCTTTAAAATCAGAAATTAAATCTTGTCTGATTTCAATAATAATTGCAGGAATTGATTGTTTATCTCCAAATTTAGAAATAATATAATCACTACTATTATTTACACCATAAGGTTCATTATCACCTACCATCAATCTGTACTTTTGTTTTAAGAACTCAATGCAATGTTTTCCAAGATTTTCTGAACAATCATAAAGAATTCCACAATGCCAAGGTCTTGGAACATTTTCCACAAAAAGTTTTGGAGTGAAACTATGTATAGAAATTATAATTTCTATTTTTTTTGTTAATATAATTTCAAACAACCTTTTATGAAAAGGATGATAAAATTGTTTAAGTCTAAATATTTTGTCTTTTTCTTCTAAACTTTTGTTTCTAGGGATAATTGTTCCGTCACTTAAATGTCTAATGCAATCTGGTGAATTGATACCTCTATTTAAATCAACTAGTAATCGTGAATACCTAGACATAATAATATGTTCTTTTGTAGTTTCTGATAAAATTCTACATATTTCAAATACGCCTATATCATAAGAAATATGTCTTCTGCGATCATCATCATTAAGTCCCAAATTATCAAATTCAGATGGAATTAAATTTCCTGCATGTTCAGCAATAATTAATAATTTAGTTTCACTATTAGTATTTTTTTCTATATAGGTTTTTTTTAATCTGCTACTCATATCCTAATTCCAAAATCTTTTAAGGATTGGCCTTTAAACCTGTTTCTTCAAGTATACTTTTAAAAGATTTCAAAAACGTATATACATCATCTTTATTGATGCATAATGGTGGCCTAATTTTTAAAACATTATCGAACGGACCTTCTAATCCCGTTAAAATATTTTTTTCCCTCAACCTATTACAAATATAATCTGCTTCTAATGAAGCAGGTTCTTTAGTTTTTACATTTTTAATTATATCTACGCCTAAAAATAATCCTAAACCTCTAACGTCTCCAATAATAGGAAATGTCTTTTTGAGATCATTTAATCCTTTTTTTAGAATTAAACCTGTTTTATGTGCACTCAAACATAATTTTTCATCATCTACTATATTTAGGACTTCATTTGCTATTACACATGACAGATCCGATCCACCAAATGTGGAAAAAAATTCAATTCCATTATCAAATGATTTTGCAATTTTTTCAGTAGTTATTACAACT
Organism: uncultured Alphaproteobacteria bacterium; assembly: GCA_902611605.1. Lineage (GTDB taxonomy): Bacteria > Pseudomonadota > Alphaproteobacteria > Rhodobacterales > Rhodobacteraceae > CACIIZ01. The sequence goes on along the minus strand of CACMAH010000004.1, from coordinate 2,344 downwards.
CCTATGGGATGGCCATTGCCTATGGGTTTACCTAAAACTACTATGTCTGGATTAACTTTTTGCTGTTCATATCCAAAGTAAAATTCCCCCAATCGACCCAAACCAGTTTGAACTTCATCAGCAATACAAATTCCCCCAGCTTTTTTTACTTTTTTGTAAATATAGCTCGTTACACCATTTTGGGGTATTATTTGACCTGCTACACTTGGAAAGATTTCAGATATAAAACCTGCTATCCCTCTTTTTTTTGAAATCAATTTATTTAATATCTCATCAATTTGATATCTTGGATCTACTCCTCTAAATGGATCAGGGCAGTCCATTACATGGACCCATGGTTTTCTACCAATTCCACCTGGTTTATTGAATTTATATGGCGAGACTTCCAAAACACCATTCGTATTGCCATGATATCCATGATCAAAAGTAATAAAATCTTCAGATTTTGTGTAAGTTTTTGCAAGACGAAGTGCTAGCTCATTTGCTTCAGATCCTGAATTTACAAGGTATAAAGCACTAAATTTTTTTGAAAATCTAGATAATATATTTTCTGATATGACTTTTTGAATTGGATGTAAATATCGAGTATTAGAATTTACTAATTTTAATTGATTATAAACTAATTTTGCTATTCTAGGATGAGAATGACCTACGTGAGGAACATTATTATAAAAATCTAAAAAACAATTCCCAGTTTCATCAAATAAATAGTTTTTATAACCTCTCATAATTGTTAATGGTTTTTTATAGCTAATTTTTAAGTTTCCTGAATAATGATTTTTACGATTTTGAACTAATGCCTTTTTTTCTATACTCTCATATCTAATTTTTTTTGGATTTATACCTAAAAAAGGGGCAGGATTTGGACAATATTTTTCCCAAAATTTTAATTCTTTAGCATTACATACACCAGGCCAATTCTTCCCTTGTCCCAAACCTAAAGAAAGTTGAATGTGCAAATGTGGCTCCCATCGACCATTTACTTTATTATTTCCTATTTTTCCGATTTTTTTCCCTTTTTTTACCTTTTGTCCTACTTTTAAATTTATAGATTTAGGATCCAAATGACCAAAAAGGGAAAAGAAACAAGATTTATTATTAGTAAAATGTTTTAGGACTATAAATCCACCATAATCAAGTCTTTCTTGGCAATTATCTACTAAAACAACTTCACCGTGGTAAGGACAAAAAACTTTCGTATTTTGTTTACAGAAAACATCTATACCAAGATGTATTGTCCTCCTATTGGAGTTTTTATCGGAATTCTCATAAAAGTTTTCTGAAGTATAAATTAATCTTGGTTCTAAGTATTTACCTAAATAAATTTTATCTCCATCCTCATGCGAAAAACCAGTTAAATTTAAAGCTTCACTATCTTTTATATTAAAAGGATCTTGTGGGATTGTACAGTTCAGGGGGTCTAAATTAATTACACTACAAGTATTTAAATCACCTTTAATTGCTGGGAAGAAACTATTCCTTTTTGAGGTTAAAAATTTTTGGACATCATCATAAGAAGACGAAAGCGAAAATCCACAAACATTTCTAAATTTTGCAGTAATAAATTCTTTATTTTCTTTAACATTCAACAAAAAATTTTTAGTATCTTTTTGAGAAATAATAACGTAAGGGTCCTGAGGTTTTTTTTTGGACATAACGACAGAGTTTACATAACTTACAGCAACTCTTACCATTATCAATGTGTAAAGAATGTCTAATTCACTCTTAGTGATAGAATTAACATGATGATAACCCTTCAAAAACTGGAGCTGTTTTTCTAACCCAACATCTGGTAAAATCATTAGGTAAGAGGAGCAAATAGCAATATTACAAATTCTAGGACAGTAAGATAAATCTCCGAAATCTAATATACCGCTTATTTCAGGAAGACTAGCTAGATTATGTTTAACCAATAAATTTTGGTCATTTAAATCATTGTGAATCCAATATGATTTTAATTTTTTTAATTTTCCAGCTATGTTTTTAAAATCAATTAAGATCTCGTTTAATACATTTTTAATTTTAGAATCTTTAATTTTTGAAAAATGATTTTCAATCCACAAGGGTTTTGTAAGGTTCCATTTATTTTCTTTAATTCTTAAATCCTTGGTAAAATGTTTTGAAAAAAGATCAAGCTTGCCTGCCTTTTTTCCTAAATCCAACATTAATTCATTTGTTTTTGGTTTAAAATCTGAAAAAAGTTCCCCCTCTATCTTTCTAACAACCCATACATATCTTTCGTTTCCTTTTTCATCTTTAAGTATTTCAAAGTCATTGCCTTTTATAGAGTTATAAATTTTGGGAATAGGAAAAAAAGTGTCAGACTTCTCAATAAATTTCAAAA